>CAJXSR010000012.1 GCA_913061275.1 uncultured Paracoccaceae bacterium
ACACGATGCCTTCGGCATCAATGATAAGCCATTTTTTATCAATATCAGCAGGAGTTGCTGAAAATGTTTTCATGGGTTTCATACCTTTAATGATGGCACATTGGCTGCGCCGAAACTGATAGGGGGTTTCTAAGGGTTTATATGGGCAAGTCAACACACGGAAAATCATTTTAAAACAATAAAAACAAAGTGTTATAAATTAGGTATTATAATACCCCATAAATTTTACCCCTTTGGCGGTATCGCATAAGTCAGATTAGCCCGCGCCACAGGTACCGCCTGACCTTCGGAATACAGCAACACGTCGCCTACTGACAATGTGCGCCCCAGCTTTAACACCCGCGCCTTTGCAATCATATCTGTGGCTGTAGGTTTGCGCATAAAATCGATCGAACAGTTTGTGGTGACTGTCAGGGCCTCTGGCCCGATAAAGGCCAATGTGGCGATATAGTAAGATACATCCGCAAGTGCGAACATTGACGGGCCAGACACAGTACCACCCGGGCGTAAATGGCGTTCTTTCACGTTCATACGCACAACCACCTCATCCACTGATAACGAAAGCACGTCAAAATCACTATCAATTTGCGGAAACACTTTTTTCAAAAATGCGGTAATTTCCGCGATTGTCATCTTTAATTCCATGTGGCACCCTTTTGTTCATTCCCTGACTAACAAGGTTTATCCGATGACCCAAGATATTTTACTGCGCAATGACATTGAAGATGTGGCCGTGTTAACTATGAACACACCCAAATCACTGAACGCACTATCTGACACGATGTTATCCACCTTGCATGCGACTTTTGACAGTATTGCCGACACCCCTGAAATTCGCGCGATAATCTTGCGCGGTGAAGGCAAAGCTTTTTGCGCGGGTCATAACCTGAAAGAAATGACTGCCGCACGCCAAGCAAGTGATAAGGGACAGACCTATTTTGATGATCTGTTCACACGTTGTGGCGCCTTGATGCAACGCATCCTAACCCTGCCCCAACCGGTAATAGCCCAAGTCCACGGCATCGCTACCGCCGCAGGCTGCCAACTGGTTGCCACCTGCGATATGGCTATAGCTGCAGACAGCACACGGTTTGGCGTGAACGGTGTCAACATCGGCCTGTTTTGTTCCACCCCAATGGTAGCCTTATCACGCAACATTCCGCGCAAGAAAGCCTTTGAAATGCTAACCACAGGACGCTTTATGCATGCTGATGAGGCAGAGGCATTCGGGCTAATAAACACATCCGTACCGATAGAAGACCTAGACGCTGAAACCTTGAAACTTGCGAAAACCGTAGCAGGAAAACTGGGCAAAGCTGTAAAAATTGGCAAACTCGCATTTTATGAACAACTTCAAATGCCTATAAGTGAAGCTTACAGTTATACGGGCGATGTAATGGCTGCAAATATGATGTATGATGAAACCGCCGAAGGGGTTGCAGCGTTTTTAGAAAAACGTGAAGCAACATGGGAAAACCCCTAATTTCCATCTGTCCTATATGTTAAACAGCTTTGATTATACGGCCTTTCATATTTTTAAGTCAGAACCCTGCCATAATAAACTTTACGACAGGGTTGGGAATTCTATTTATTTGGTGCCATCACAAACATAGTAGAATTTGGCATATCGAAAATGCTGTTACGCAAAGGGATATGCGCCTTATAGGCATCATCTGTAAAAATACCATCGAACGTACCTTTTGGGTCTGTCACAGTCCATACATTCAACATATCCGCATCCAGGTCACCCGCCATACGTTGCGTGATACTGAATGATGGCAATGCCCGTTCTAGCCCATGTTTGGCAACAATAGGTTCGATCAGTTCAAAGTATTGGGCAGCGTCTGCTGCGGTTTTACCGTCTTGCAAATTCAGCAAGTCAACAAAGTAGAAATCCGCATCATGAGCGGATGCAAACTGTACGCCTGTAAAGGCGGCTACCGTCGCCGAAAGCAATGTAGCTGTAATAAAAGAGCGTCTTTTCATAAGTATATCCTTTTCATTTTTCTGGCCGTTTAAGGGAGATTCGAAAAACTGGCCTTGTGGCGAAACACTATCTGTTCTATTTTTGCGCATAAACATTCATTATTGGAAAGTACGTTTGCAAAAATGGAACGCATGAATTGGGATAATATCAGGCTTTTCTTGGCATTAGCCCGCAGTAACAATATCCGCGAAGCTGCGGATCGATGCAATGTAAGCTACTCAACAATATCACGGCGCATAGATGCGTTTGAACGACAACATTCTGTTCGATTGTTCGACAGATTCCCCTCTGGTTTTGCATTAACCATTTTGGGCGAAGAACTGCTGGTGCTGGCAGAAACCATTGAAGAACGGGTTTTAGAGGCCGACAGGCGCATTTTCGGGCAGGAAACCACGTTGGCGGGCCAAATTAAATTATCTATGGTAGATGCTATGGCCACCGGTTTACTAATGCCCGATCTGGCAGACTTTACACAAATATACCCCGAAATCGAACTAGAGTTGGATATTGGCTACAGTACCGCTGATCTGTCGCGGCGCGAAACCGATCTTGCGTTACGGTTTACCCAAAACCCACCTGAGGAATTGGTTGGGTCTAAACTTGTCACCTGCGGAACAGCGCCCTATGCAACGCAGGCCTATATTGATCGTCACAAACTGGAAACAAAACCAACTGGTGGGCGATGGATCGGATATAGGGTGGGGTCAGGTACACCAGCATGGGTGCAAAATAGCCAATTTCCCACCCTTCCTATCCACGGACAAATCCTTAGCCTAAACGTACAAAAGGAAGCCTGTAAATCTGGTATGGGGCTAGCAATGTTGCCTTGTTTTATGGCAGACCCTGATCCCGCACTGGTACAGGTTGGCCCCGTAACATTATCACCCAGATTTGATCTGTGGATACTCAAACATACAGATATGCGCAGTAATGCACGCGTGCGGGTTTTGTCAGACTTTCTGACCGAAAGGATTAAACGCAAACGTGTAATATTAACAGGAACACGCCCCTACCGATAAAAAATAGCTGCCCGCGCCTGTGCTTCCAGCCAAGCCGCCATCTTACGATATGGTACAGGTCCATGACTAATCCGCGCCACACCGCAATCCGCCAATGTCTGCGCATCAGGCACATGCGGTAAGGCGATGATATTCACGGGCAGCGCACATTCAGCGCATAAACGTTTGATTAGCCCTGCATCCGCCAGACCAGGCGCAAAAAAACCATCCCCGCCCACTTTAACAAACGCTTCGGCGCGTTCCAAAGCCGCGTCAAGCATGGCATCCGTATGCGCTTCTGGCTTTGCTTTCAGGAATATATCCGTGCGGGCATTGATAAACACATTGGAAACAAGCTGATCCGCCGCTTCGCGCGCCGCCGCAATACGGGCCGCTTGCACAGCAATATCGTGCAGGCCTTCACCGCCCACTATTTGGTCTTCAAAGTTAAAGCCAACGGCACCTGCTTGCACAATTTCACGAACCGTTTTCGCAACATCATCAGGTGCCACCCCATAACCGCCTTCAATGTCAGAACTAACGGGCAGATCGACTGCATCCACTATGCGTCGTAGGTTTTCCACAACCAGTGCCAGCGGGATATTTTCACCATCAGCATAACCAAACGCAGCTGCGACAGGCCAACTGCCCGTCGCTATCGCTTTGGCATCTGCGCCCGCCACAATCGCAGCTGTGCCCGGATCCCAGACATTGAACAGAACAATCGGGTCAGATTTTACATGAAGGGCTTTAAACGCTTTCGCGTGGTCACTTTGTTGCATATTTCCGATCCTTATCTATTTTACCCAAATCGTGCTGGGCGAAAATCTATTAATAAATCAGATAGTTGCCCCTCTATAATCTCTTGCGATACCAACTGACCAATCAGGGGTGCCAGCGTGATCCCGCTATGCATCACCGCCATATAAAGCCCGCTTAAACCATTTGCGACACCAACTGCAGGAAACCCATCAAGTGGAACAGGTCGCTTGCCCACCATAATACGATCCACTGTCAGGTCCGTTATAGCAGGTAACCGGTTTTTCAATCGCTCTAACATTTTTTGCGCAAAATCTACGGGGCTTTCGGATGTGGCTTCGTTCAAACCACCACCACTAAAAATCTCACCTAATATAATACGCCCAGATTTATCCTGACGAAAATGAATATCCGGCGACATGATTAAATGATTTATGACAGGTGCAACAGGCAACGTATGCACAATAACGCCCGTCTTATTATCCATCGGCAGATTAACGCCCGCGCGCTCCAGCACGTCTTGCGACCATGCCCCTGTAGCAACGACCACATTATCCGCATGCATCGCCCCTAAATTAGTTTCAACACCAATAATCTGATCCCCATCACGCAAGAAATCCAGAACTTCGCAGCCAGCGATAACATTCGCGCCGTTTTTTGATGCTTCAATTAACAACAAACGCACCATTTCAGCACCGTCAGCCGCACCTTCTATACGTCCAAAGATACATTCCTCTGGGGGGTTAGCCACATTTGGTTCTAATTCTGTAAATTGGGCGGCATCGATCACTTTGGCCTCATAGCCATAATCATCCATGATGCTGGCCTGATCCATAAGCTCTTGCCCTTCATTTTCCCACCACAGGCTGCCGTCCCATTTTACAGCCGTATCCATGTTCAGGTTTTCGCAAAGTTCCAGATATGCGTAAATCGCATTACGGCGCAGTCGATAATAGCTTTTGGTTTCCGCAGCTTTGGCATTAATCCAACCAAACGATTTGCTGCTGGCACCACTGGCAGGGCTGGATTTTTCAAGCACAGTAACCTCTGCGCCACTCTTCGCCAATTGATATGCAATAGAGGCCCCAATTATACCGCTACCGACAACAATAACTTGTTTAGACATTACAATACCCCTTATTATCGCAAGCTTTGGGCTTTTGGATAAGTTGCTGAAAAAATTGCGTTTAAAGTGAAAATAATAACAATTATTGCACCAATTTGGTGAATAATAGCGATATGCCATGGGGCTGCATATAAAACGGTGCCTATACCCAATACCATTTGCCCAAATACGGCCACCATCACCAAACTAAAGGCGCGTTTGATAGACGCTAGTGCAGATGCGCGGCTTTTAAACCAAACTACCAAAGCAACAAGAAAGACTATGTAGCCTAGCATGCGATGGTTAAACTGTACCAATGCAGGGTTTTCAAAGAAGTTTGTCGATATTGGTGTATAGTCAAAACTTTCAGATGGTAAAAATTCGCCGTTCATCATCGGCCAGTCGATATAACCACGTCCAGCGTCAATACCTGCGACTAATGCCCCTAGTAATATTTGCAAAAATATTGCTACTATCAATATCTTGCCGTATAAACTTAACTTAATATCCGCGCGCCGCCTTGCTTGAAACAAATCATGTTCTTCTCTATTTAATAGCAACATATACCATGCAATTACGCCCAAGATTATAAATGCCAACCCAAGATGGGTTGCCAGCCGATAGGATGCGACATCTACCATTCGGCCTGTCAAGCCAGAGGAAACCATCCACCAACCTATCGCACCTTGCAATCCACCCAATGCCCCCACAAAAAACAACCGCGACGACCAGCCTCTGGGAATGCGTTTTGTGAACAAGAAAAACAGGTAACCTACGGCCCAAACCAGCCCAACAAATCGACCTATTTGCCTATGGCTCCATTCCCACCAATATATCGTCTTGAACTCTTCCAACGTAATATCGGTGTTTTGCACGATAAATTCGGGTGATTTCTTATACTTTTCGAACACAACATCCCAATCAGCTACATTCAAGGGGGGGATTGAGCCTTTTATCAAATTCCATTCAGTTATAGAAAGGCCGCTGTCTGTTAACCGTGTTAATCCACCGATGATTACCAGTAAGACAACCAATACAAACAACAATGACAACCATATAGAAACCGCTTTACGTGATCCTCTTTGGCCGCCCGTTATCATACCCCCAGAAGAGCTGGGTGTTTTTTGTGCTTCTTCAGCGACTTCTTCAAATATGCTGCGCGGTTTTGCCATTGTTTTCTTGCCTTAGTTCAATGCTAAAGTAAGGCGCAAAGTTACAATCGACAAGTAGGATTTTACCGTCTAACCCTTACCTTTAGTCTTTGTCGCACCTGGTTTTGCATTACGCTCAATATATTGGATAACCATGGTTGCCACATCTTTTCCAGTAGCCTTTTCCACCCCTTCTATACCCGGGGATGAATTTACTTCCATAACTTGCGGGCCATCCGCTGATCGCAACAAATCAACGCCACAAAACCCCAAACCCATGACTTTAGCCGATTTTACTGCTGTAGCGCGTTCTTGGGGTGTTATGCTTATCGGTGTGGCCGTACCGCCTTGGTGTAAGTTTGATCTAAAGTCACCCTCGGCACCTTTACGTTTCATTGATGCAACCACCTTATCGCCAAGCACAATACACCGTATATCTTCACCGTTGGCCTCTTTAACAAAACTTTGCACTAAGAATTGCGCGTTAAGCCCTGAAAACGCTTGAATTAAACTTTCGGCGGCTTTTTGAGTTTCCCCCAAAACCACACCTTTACCTTGGGTGCCCTCTAAAAGTTTTATCACGGCAGGTGCACCACCCATAAGTTTTAACAGTTCGGCTGGGTCACCTGATCTGTGTGCAAAAACGGTTGCGGGCATTCCAATGCCTTTGCGCGACAGTAATTGCAGGCTGCGCAATTTATCGCGCGAGCGCGTTATGGCAACACTTTCACAAATTGAATACGTACCCATCATTTCAAATTGCCGCAAAACCGCTGTACCAAAAAAAGTTACAGATGCCCCAATACGCGGAATGACAGCATCAATCCCTGTTAGTTTATTGCCACCATAGTGAAGTGCGGGACGTGATGCAGCTATATCAATATAGCATTTCATGTGATTGACATGTAGCATCTCATGCCCACGTTCTTCACCCGCTTCAATAAAACGTTGATGAGAATACAAATCAACATTACGGCACATCAAGGCAATTTTCATAGCATCTATCCTAATAAATATGATTTTGAGGGGCAGACACGTAAATTATCTGCCATAGCATCGCGGCCAATCAACATACGATACTTCATTTTTGAACGATCCGTTAATGTTATATCAATCGGCCATGTACGGCCGTTAATTTGCAAATTGGTTCTTATTGTTGGGCGTTCTTCAACCGACCCGTTCGAACTTTTAATCCGCATTGTTGTAAGCACGGGAACACGCAATTTAATTGGGGTTAATTTGGATTTTCTACCAACCCATATGGTGAAGTAGGCAATCTTTTGGCCATCTTCCAAATTAATTGATAAATCCGAAACATGCAGCGCAGAAGATTTTGCACCTGTGTCCATTTTAGCTTTTATCATACGTTTAGATAGTTCAGGCAGTCGTATTTTTTCACGCCATCCAACGTCAAGCATTTTACCCTCCGAGTAAGATTTGGGGGTAAAAGTAACACCCAGTTAACCAATAATGCATTGCAACAGATTAGCAAAGAAATTGATTACCAGCATTCTATTTATCTTTGGGGATATTTCGTTTTTCGGCTAATGCGCGGAAAACACCGTGCAACGTTCGCACATCTGCACTGGTTAATGCCATGCGCGAAAACAGATTACGTAAATTCAACCGCATGCTTTCGGCCTTATCTTGTGGCCAAAAAAAGTTTCGTGTACGCAACCGATCTTCCAGTTTTTCGGAAAGTTTTTCCACCTCAACACCCGCCGCAAATTCAGTGCCGGCAAGGGCCACAACTTCGGCCGGAATATCCGCACCTTGCCTACGCCATTCATACGCCAATAACAGCACGCATTGCGCCAAGTTTAAAGATGCAAAAGATGGGTTCACAGGGACTGATATAAGTGCATTTGCAATCACCACATCATCATTCGCCAGCCCTGCCCGTTCTGGCCCGAATAAAACGCCAACTTTCTGGCCTTTTGCAATTAAGCCGCGCGCATGTTCCATAGCGCGTTCTGGTGTCATGACAGGTTTTGTTAAATCGCGGTTGCGTGCAGTAGTCGCAAAAACAAAATTCAGATCTTCACAGGCAGCAGCGGTTGATTGGGTGATATTGACCTGATCCAAAACCCGTGCTGCACCAGATGCCATCGTTGTAGCTTTTTGATTGGGCCAACCATCACGTGGGTTGACGATCCGCATCCATTCCAACCCAAAATTATACATTGCGCGCGCCGCAGCCCCGATATTTTCGCCCATCTGTGGCTCTACCAATATAAAACTAGGTTGCGGGCCACTCCATTCAGTGGCTTGGCTGTGGTCGGTGCCTGACATTATAAAGCTTCCAAAATGCGTCCGCCGTGTGATACTCTTGTGTAACAATATGTGCAAGGGATGGCTAATCTCACAATTTAGTATACATTCGTATACCGCCCTTTCCATTTGGATTTTTATACGCTAATAAGCCTAAGTTCCAATTCCAATTCAGAGGTTACACATGACCAAAATTAAAGTAGAAAATCCCGTCGTTGAATTAGACGGCGATGAAATGACCCGTATCATATGGCATTTTATTAAAGAAAAGCTGATCCTGCCCTATTTGGACATTGATTTGAAGTATTACGATCTTGGAATGGAATCCCGTGATGATACGGATGACCAAATCACTATCGATGCAGCCGAAGCCATCAAAAAATACGGCGTAGGCGTTAAATGTGCGACGATTACACCGGATGAAGCCCGCGTCGAAGAATTTGGATTGAAAAAAATGTGGCGTTCCCCGAACGGCACTATTCGCAACATCCTTGGTGGTGTGATTTTCCGCAAGCCGATTATTTGCCAAAACGTACCGCGTTTGGTGCCTGGTTGGACAAAACCGATCGTTGTTGGCCGCCATGCATATGGGGATCAATACAAAGCCACAGACTTTTTGTTTCCGGGCGCAGGTAAATTGACCATCAAATTTGAAGGCGAAGATGGCACAATAATTGAAAGAGAAATGTTTGATGCCCCAAGTTCTGGCATCACTATGGGCATGTATAATCTTGACAGCTCTATTTACGATTTTGCACGTGCATCGCTAAATTATGGCCTTAACCTTGGATGGCCAGTGTATTTATCCACCAAAAACACCATTTTAAAAGCTTATGATGGTCGTTTCAAAGATATTTTCCAAGAAGTGTTTGAAGCCGAATTTGAAGAAAAATTCAAAGCTGCGGGCATTTGGTATGAACATCGCCTGATCGATGATATGGTAGCCTCTGCCCTGAAATGGTCAGGCGGATATGTATGGGCCTGTAAAAACTACGATGGTGATGTGCAATCTGATACTGTGGCCCAAGGGTATGGCTCACTTGGCCTGATGACATCCCAGTTAATGACACCTGACGGAAAAACCGTAGAGGCAGAAGCCGCACACGGCACAGTTACACGTCACTACCGTCAACACCAAAAAGGTGAAGCCACCTCAACCAATTCTATCGCATCCATATACGCATGGACGGGTGGCTTGAAGCACCGCGCAAAGCTGGATGATAATGCCAAGTTGATGGAATTTGCAAATACTTTGGAAAAAGTGATCGTGGACACTGTTGAAAATGGCCACATGACCAAAGACTTGGCCCTATTGGTTGGCCCGAATCAAGGTTGGTTAACGACTGAAGGTTTCCTAGAGAAAATCGATGAAAACCTAAACAAAGCGCTGGTTGGATAATTTAACCGAATATAGGTTTAGGGCGGCCCTATACAGGCCGCCTTATTCATTTGTAAACTCAGGGCTACTTACCCACGGTTTACGATACGTCCATGCAAACGTTTAATGATGGTACTGGCAGTTTTTTCACAAGCAGCAGGAATAAATGCATGCAACAAAGCGGCGAATGCGGCAATAAATAAGGTCATCGAAAAGCCAAGTGCAAAGATAAAGTGCTGGCCGAAAGTTTCATCCACTGAACGCGGGTGGTCTAAGAATATTTTATTAATCATGTCTGTCCCCTTTGATTTTTCCTAAACTAACAAAAGGTGTATGGGCATAGTTCCCAAAGATATGATTATTTTTCCCTTTATTGTGATAAAATCACAATATATAGTAAATATATGGAGATAGATCACATAGACCGCCAAATATTGCAAAAACTTCAACAGGATGCGTCCCTTGGGTTAGAGGACTTGGGCGATGCCGTTGGCCTTTCGCGTAATGCCTGTTGGCGTAGGGTGAAAATACTGACAGACGCCAATATCATAAAGTCGCGTGTTGCCATACTGGACGCGCAAAAGCTTAACCTTAATCTGACTGTATTTATTTCAGTGCGCACAAACCAACACGATCCGGATTGGTTAGATCAGTTTGCAAAAGCCACTCGCACCATGCCCGAAATTCTTGGCGCATATCGTATGAGTGGTGACCTAGATTACCTAATTCGCGCCCAAGTGGCCGACATGCCCGCCTATGATCGTTTTTATCAACGTCTGATAAAACGCATAAAGCTGGCAGATGTTTCCGCCAGCTTTGTTATGGAACAGATCAAAGAAACAACGGCCTTGCCGCTATAGCCCTTCAACGATGGTATATTCACGGGTAGAAACACCAGCCGCCAGTGCAAACGCCAAAGCTTCTTGATATTCTGGCCCGTCATAAAATGTCTGCGCCGTTTCCAAATCCTTGAAACGAATAATCACGTTACGCGCCCGCGCTGGCCCTTCTTTGGTTACAGCTTTACCGCCACGTGCCAAAAACTCACCACCGTATTTAACAACTGCCGGCCCCGCTAAAGCTGCATATTTTGCATATTCGTCATCGTTATGCACATCAATATGCACCATACAATAAGCTACCATTTATCCATCTCCTAAAAGTTTACGTGCAGCTTCCACTGCGTTTTCTGCGTTCGCTGCATCGGCCCCACCTGCTTGCGCCATATCAGGGCGACCGCCACCGCCTTTGCCGCCTAGCTCAGCTGCCGCCGCTTTCACGATGTCTACAGCGCTAATTTTGTCCGTCAGATCATTTGTTACACCCGCTGCAACCGCAGCTTTACCACCCGCATCTGAAATCAGCAAAATCACGGCTGACCCAAGACGGTTTTTATGTTCATCGATTAATCCGCGCAAATCTTTGCCGGGGACATCATGCAAAATCTGCGCAAAAAACGGCACACCGTTTACATCTTCGGCCTCTGCCGATTGTCCACCGCCGCCCATCGCAACTGCGCGGCGCAATTCTGCCACCTCATTTTGTAAAGCTTTACGTTCATCCATCAACGCCCGCAAGCGACCAGCTACATCTTCGGGCTTGGCTTTTAATGACCCTGCAATTCCAGCCAAAGTGGCGGATTGCCCCGTCAGATGCGCTAATGCTTCTTGCCCCGTCAGCGCTTCAATACGGCGCACACCAGATGCAGAGGCAGTTTCACTTAACAACGCAAACAACCCGATCTCACCTAATTGTTTAACATGCGTACCCCCGCACAATTCCAATGAATATGTATTCTTGTCCATACCTTTGTTTGATCCGTCCAAAACGCCCATAGAAACAACACGTACCTCATCACCGTACTTTTCGCCAAACAAAGCCTGTGCGCCCATATTTCGCGCCTCATCTGGGGTCATAATGCGTGTTTCCACTTTGGAATTTTGGCGGATATAACAATTCACATCCGCCTGTACATCTGCCAATTCTGCATCTGTCATGGCTTTTGAATGGCTAAAATCAAACCGCAATCGGTCAGCCGCATTTAGCGACCCACGTTGTGCCACATGGCTGCCCAATGCTTCACGCAATGCTTCATTCAGCAAATGCGTAGCAGAGTGGCTATTGCGAATAGCCGAACGACGCGCATTATCTACAAATAATTCCGCCGCACCACCCCTATTTATTGTGCCATCGGTGATTTTGCCAATATGTACAAAAATGCCAGCTTTCTTTTTAACATCCAAAATTTCAACAGTAGCCCCATCGGTTTTCAAGACGCCCATATCCCCGATCTGACCGCCGCTTTCAGCGTAGAATGGCGTTTGGTTCAGAACCAATTCAACATCCGTGCCTTTTTCAGCCGCATCCACCAATTCACCTGCAGTAACCACAGCAATAATCTGGCCTTCGGCAATTTCGGTGTCATAGCCCAAAAACTCTGTAACACCGTATTTTTCGGCTACATCAAACCAGATGGTTTCATCCGCCGCTTGGCCCGTACCAGCCCATGCGGCACGCGCCTTGGCTTTTTGTTCTGCCATTGCTGCATTAAACCCGTCCGTATCCACAGACAGACCTTTTTCGCGTAACGCATCTTGGGTTAAATCCAGCGGAAACCCGAATGTGTCATATAGTTTAAATGCGGCTTTCCCAGACAAAGCCCCGCCATCAGGCAATCCAGAAACCTCATCATCCAGCAGCTTTAACCCACGATCAAGCGTGGTTTTGAAACGGGTTTCTTCCAATAATAATGTCTCTTCGATCATTGACTGACCAATGCTAAGTTCAGGATAAGCCTGCCCCATTTGTTTGACCAAAGCAGGCACCAAACGGTGCATCACTGGGTCTTTTGCACCCAAAAGATGTGCATGGCGCATCGCGCGGCGCATAATACGGCGCAAGACATATCCACGCCCCTCATTTGAAGGTAAAACACCGTCTGCGATTAAAAACGAGGTAGAACGCAAATGATCTGCAATCACACGGTGATGCACGTTTTGATCCCCATAAGGGTCAACACCCGTTGCTTGCGCAGAGGCTTCTATCAGGTCTTTGAACAGGTCAGTTTCATAATTATCATGGCTTCCCTGCATTAAGGCCGCGATACGTTCAATACCCATGCCAGTATCAATAGATTGCATATCAAGCGGGGTCAGCGTGCCGTCCGTATGTTGTTCATTTTGCATGAACACAACATTCCATATTTCAATAAACCTATCACCATCTTCTTCAGGGCTACCAGGCGGCCCACCCCAAATGTGATCGCCGTGGTCATAGAAAATTTCTGTGCAAGGCCCACAAGGCCCCGTAGGCCCCATACGCCAAAAATTATCATCGGCGGCAATACGGATTATGCGGTCATCAGGCAGGCCCGCATATTTCTTCCAAATGTCAGCCGCTTCATCATCCGTATGATAGACGGTGACATAAAGCCGGGTTTTGTCGATGCCAAAATCCTTGGTAATCAAATCCCAAGCGTACATAATAGCTTGTTCTTTGAAGTAATTCCCAAAAGAGAAATTGCCCAACATTTCAAAAAACGTGTGGTGGCGCGCAGTGTAGCCGACATTATCCAAATCATTGTGTTTTCCGCCTGCACGTACACATTTTTGCGCCGTGGTAGCACGGTTGTAATCACGGGTTTCTTGCCCCGTGAACAGGTTTTTGAACTGAACCATACCAGAATTGACAAACATCAAAGTCGGATCATTACGCGGAACTAAGGGTGAGCTATCAACGATTTGGTGGTCGTTGTCCCCAAAGAAATTCAAGAATGTGGAACGAATGTCGTTAACGCTGGTCATGGGCTTTTCCGCTAGTGGTTTTCATGCGTTTTAGCCAAGGCATTGGGGGGTGTCTACAGTTTATGCTTTCTGAATAAGATCGCCTGTTGAAACCCAGCCATCCTGCACCACTTCACATAACACCCCGCGCAAGCGATGTTGCAGGTTTTCGGGCATCACAATCCAGTCTTTGGCGTCGGTTCCATAACGCACCTTCCACTTAACGCAAGCATCATTGAACTTGTCCGAAACCCGCAAAACAACACTGCCAATATTTAGCAAAGTACCGTTTGGCATATTGGCATGTGAAAAATCCATATCGGCAATAATCGGATCCCCTGGGTGTGGTGTATTCTCACGGTCACGCCACACCATATCCATTACACGGGTGCCAAGAATTGAAACCTGAATGCGCGGGTCTGGTGACCCATCGGGCAACTTCAACCACGGTGCTGTATTCCACCGCTCGCTTGGCGTACCAAATTCGCGAGTCATTTGAATTTTATCGACAAAATTGCGCTCTCCAAAATCGGGACGCAGGCATAATTGTTTAACAGGTGCTTTGTTTTTTGGGGCGGCCAGAATATTAGGCAGGGCGGCCTGCAATTCTGCTAAAGTAACTTGTTTCATCGAATTCCCTTATGCACTAACGCGTCTGAATGTAGCCGTGATAATACCCATTGCAATCAAAGTGCAACCGCCAAAACGTGACAGGCCTGCAAGAACTGTGGGCTGTGCTATGCGCATACGCAAACGATCTGCCAATAATGCATATGCCAACGAATTTATGGCAGCAAGACTAATAAATGTTACAATTAATATAGCGAATTGCGCAAATAATGGGTTTTCTGGCCGGATAAATTGCGGCACGAAAGCAATGAAAAATACGATGGATTTGGGGTTAAGTGCGGTAACAGCAGCGGTATTACGAAGAACGCTGCCTGCGGATATAACGCCTGTATCAGTTAACTCAGCCAAACTTATCGTTTTAGCGGATCTAAACAGCTTCACACCCAAATAAATCAGGTAAGCTGCCCCGATCCATTTTAGGGCCATAAATAAGTCTGCAGATGCCAAAACCACTGCACCTAGGCCCAACAATGAAGTGCTCATTGCAATTAAATCGCCAAGGGCCACACCTGCAACAGTTGCCAATGCAACGGTTCGCCCCTGACTTAATGCATAGCTCATTACCAACAAAATCGTGGGGCCAGGAATAATCAACAATACAGCTGAGGCCGCAACAAATGCTAACCATATGTCTAATGTCATGGGGCTTCCTTTACTAATAATCAGAAAACCAAGCCATTATTTAAAACACCTGTAAAGTGCTTTTTTGCTTTTACATAAAAAGGCCGGGTTATTCCCCCGGCCCAATGTTAATAATTCGGAATTGTTTACGCCTCTACAACCGCATCATCATCGTCTTTTTTGGCCAGTAAGGCTTCTGCGGCGGACATATCAAAATCCAAACCGTGTGATGCACGGATTTTATCTTCAATATCCAACGCCATACGCGGATTTTCTTTTAGGTAGTTTTTGGCGTTTTCACGTCCCTGCCCAATGCGCTGATCGCCGTAAGAAAACCACGAACCTGACTTTTCAACCAATCCCGCTTTCACACCTAGATCAATCAATTCACCACGTTTTGAAACGCCTTGCCCGTACATTATATCAAACTCAACCTGCTTAAACGGTGGGGCCACTTTGTTTTTTACAATTTTCACACGGGTCTGGTTGCCAACGATTTCATCGCGATCCTTTATCGCACCGATGCGGCGAATATCTAGGCGCACAGATGAATAAAATTTCAACGCATTACCGCCAGATGTGGTTTCAGGCGAGCCAAACATCACGCCGATTTTCATTCTGATCTGGTTGATGAAAATTACCATACAACCTGATTTTGAAATCGATCCAGTTAATTTACGCATGGCTTGCGACATCAGACGTGCTTGCGCACCTACCTGATGGTCGCCCATATCACCCTCTAGTTCCGCCTTTGGTGTCAAGGCTGCCACAGAATCAACGACCACAACTGATACCGCACCAGAGCGCACTAATGTGTCGGTAATTTCCAAAGCCTGTTCGCCCGCATCTGGTTGCGAGATCAGCAATTCATCCAAATCAACACCCAGATTTTTGGCGTACACAGGATCAAGTGCGTGTTCTGCATCTACAAAGGCACAAATACCGCCCGATTTTTGCGCCTCTGCAAGTACATGCAGTGCCAATGTGGTTTTACCAGAGCTTTCAGGCCCGTAAATTTCAATAACACGGCCCTTTGGCAAACCGCCTATGCCCAAGGCAATATCCAACCCCAATGACCCTGTTGATGTTGCATCAATTTCCAGCGCAGGATTATCCTGCCCCAGCTTCATCACTGAGCCCTTACCAAATTGGCGTTCAATTTGGCCCAAAGCCGCTTCAAGTGCTTTTTGCTTATTCATTGCTTTTTTATCGTTCATATCTAGTAACGTCGCGCCCATATTTTTGCCCTTTATTTCATATCGTGGCCTGTGCGACAACGATTGGTTTGTTCTATTTATGTTCTTATTTTACCTTATGAGACCAAAAAAAGAACATTTCAAGAAAAAATTTACATTTTTAAAGATTATGTCAGAATTTACATAAGCCTTTTACAGCTAATCCTTGATACCATATGTAAGTACTCAGGGTTAATAAGCTCTTAAAAATTTACTCAATTCCAAACTGTTTTAATTTGGCACGTGCAGATAAATCGCCCAATGCCGCAGCTTTTTTCAGCCAAATTAGGGCTACATCTTTTGATTGCGGAACACCTTGCCCATAAAAATAAAGTGATGCTAATGAAAATTGTGCCGCTGGATGATCTTGATCTGCGGCTTCGCGCAACAACTCTGCGGCGCGTTGTTTTGATTTCTCCACACCGCGCCCAACCTTATAAAGCGTCCCCAAATAATATTGGGCGTCAGAAAGTTTCTGATCTGCCGCTTTATGAAACATTTCAATGGCGTGCGCATCTGACTGCACCACCCCCTGCCCGTTAAAGTACATAATACCAAGACGGTGCTGGGCAATGGCATAACCTTGATCTGCAGCTTGCTTATAAAATTGCACAGCAGATTTATAATCCCGCGCTTCATAAGCTTCTTGTCCGTCTTCAAGTGGGCCTGCAAAGACTGGGTTTGAACAGACGCTTAACAGCCCTGCAATCATCAATGTCTTCACAAACATGGGTAAAATCATCTACTTCCTGCCCTTTTGCACCGAATATACACAAATACATGTATATTTTACCAAATTATATTCCCCTGATATACGTAATGGTTTATACGCTAAGGTGAGCAATGGTAAAATAATCACCAATAAAGTGTAACAGGTCGTAATATGTTGATTTTTATTAAAGAACGGTTGGTTTTTTTTGCAACGCCAAAAACTGCTTCGACTTCTATTGAAACCACTTTAGGTAATTTATGTGAAATCAGGCTGTCTAGGCACCCATCGGTTAAACACACGCCTTATCGAAAGTACAAGCGACTACTGGAACCTTTCGTATCTACCATCATAGATGTCCCCCCAGACCGTATTGCGGCATTTCGCGAACCTGTTGACTGGCTGGGAAGCTGGTACAGGTACCGCAGCCGCCAAGAGTTAATCGGCACCCCAAACAGCACCCATGATGTAACATTCAACCAATTTATCGAAAGCTACTTACAAGACAAATCGCCTGCTTATGCGCGTGTTGGCTCACAAGCCAAGTTTGTTTCTGATAAAGACGGCACATTGGGTATGACCCACCTGTTTTGCTACGATCAATTAGGAACGATGGTTGCTTTCTTGGAAGAACGCCTGAAAAAACAAATAAAACTGCCCAAAACCAACGTATCCCCAAAAACAGAATTATCGATTAGCCCCACCCTGTTGAAAGATTTACAAAAAACATACGCCCGTGATTTTGAAATATACAACACGATCGGGAATTAACCTGTGAAAATTAGAAATGCTTCGCCAGGTGACATTGCCGAACTTTGCCATTTGCTGAATGAAATCATCCATATTGGCGGTACAACGGCAAATGAGACACCGCTTTCGCATCAAGATTTCAGCGACTATTTTCTATCGGGGGCGGATCATATTTGCTGCTTTGTTGCAGAAGGTGACACAGGATTGCTTATGGGGTTTCAAGCATTGGACCATCACACTAAATTGCCCAAAAATTGCGCCGACATTGGCACATTCGTAAAACATGGCACAACACAATCAGGTATAGGCACGGCTCTTTTCCAACAAACATTACTCCACGCACGACAGCACGGCATAAGCAATATCAATGCCACAATCCGCAAAGACAACATCTCTGGCATCGCATATTATACCAAAATGGGCTTCACAGATCACTCTGTAGCAAAAGACGTACCATTGCTGGATGGAACAAAAGTTGATCGTATTTCAAAACGATACGCCATTTAAACCTTATGATGTATCTCATCCACAAAGGTCTGATCGTCCATTGGTGGGCGGACATAGCCTTGTTGTGGTGGGCGTTCATCCAGTACAATAGGTTCTGGCGTGGTATCTTGATACGGGATTTGGGCCAATAGATGCGTGATACAGTTCAATCTGGCGTGTTTTTTCACATCCGAACGCACCACATACCACGGGGCCTGTTTGATGTCTGTATGAGCAAACATAATATCCTTGGCCTTTGAATAACCCACCCAACGTTTACGCGACTCCAAATCCATCGGGCTAAGCTTCCAGCGCTTTGTCGGCGTGGTTAGACGTTTTTGGAAACGGCGTTCCTGTTCATCATCACTGACCGAGAACCAGTATTTTAACAATATTATCCCCGAACGCACCAACATGCGTTCAAACTCTGGGCAACTGCGCAGAAAATCTTGATGTTCTTCATCTGAACAAAACCCCATCACCCGCTCAACCCCGCCACGGTTATACCACGATCTGTCCAAAATCACCATTTCACCGGCCGAAGGCAGATGTGCCACATAGCGTTGAAAATACCACTGGGTTTGTTCACGTTCTGTGGGTGCAGGCAGGGCTACGACACGGCATGTGCGTGAATTCAACGGCTCGGTAATACGCTTAATCGTGCCGCCCTTGCCAGCCGCATCGCGGCCTTCAAAGATTACCACAACTTTTAGCCCTTTGACCTTGATCCATTCCTGCATTTTGACCAGTTCGATCTGCAATCGGGCCAATTCAGCCTCATAGCGTGCGTTGGTAATTTTCTTGTTTGGATCTCGTATTGCATCTGTATCAGTCATAATCGTCAGTCCCCCCGTTTTTATAAAGTATCTATAATAATCTGGTTCAGAGTAATACATGAACGCATTTCAGTCGATTTTTATTTACAGGCTGTAATATTCTAAGGTTACTGACACAGGTCATGAACCGTTTGGGTTAGCTTTGACAATGTGAATGGTTTGGGTAAAAATAACGCCCCGTCTATCTCACCAAACTCTTTAGAAAATGTTTCTTCCGCATAGCCTGAAACAAATATCACTTTCACATCTGGGCGCTTTTTCAAAGCCTTACGCACCCAAGTCGGGCCATCTTGCCCTGGCATAACCACGTCAGACACAAAAATATCAATATGCAGATTTTCATCTTCCAAAATGGTCAAAGCCTCTTCCGCAGTGCCCGCTTCCAACACATTAATATCCTGCATACTTAGGGCGCGTGCGGTAAAACTACGTACAGGCACCTCATCTTCGACCAGTAAAACAGTTGTACCTTTCAAAGATTGTATGGGCTGGCTGGCTGACGCCTGATTGTTTTTTGTAGTTGAAATTTCATTTTCGGTCGCAGGTAGTAGTACGGAAAAACATGTGCCGACACCCAAATTCCTTTCAGCAAAAATAAAACCACCCGTTTGTTTTATAATGCCATAGACCGTTGACAGACCTAGCCCTGTACCTTCGCCTACATCCTTTGTGGTAAAAAACGGGTCAAAAATATGAGACAGGTGTTTTGGCTCAATACCAAAACCGCTATCTTTAACCGTGATCTCAACATATTTACCTTTGGCAATACGCGCGCGTTCTTTGATAAAATCTTCCTCAACACATATCTCTTTTGTTTTAATACGCACCTGCCCGCCTTGGGGCATTGCATCGCGTGCGTTCACAACAAGGTTCATAATAACCTGTTCTAACTGACGTTTATCAGCGTAAACATTCGGTAGATTTTCGGCATAGACTAAAGACAACTCAATCTTTGCGCCCACCAAACGATTTAAAAGATGGGTCATATCTGCCAATGACTCATCCACATTCAAAACTTTTGGCTGCAAGGTTTGTTTGCGTGAAAAGGCTAATAGCTGACCTACTAAAGCCGCCGCTCTATTCGCGTTTTGGTTGATTTGTGATAAATCACTGTAATCCGGATCACCTTTATCATGGCGCAACAGCAGTAAATCACAATAGCCAGAAATTGCCGTTAATAGATTGTTAAAATCATGTGCCACACCACCTGCCAACTGTCCAATAGCCTGCATTTTCTGGCTTTGCACGAACTGGGCTTCTAAGGTTTTCAGTTCCGTTGCATCACTTATTACCGCAATAAGGTCTGATCCACCCCTTGGATCTAAACTTATCAGCGATACATGTAAAAACACTTCAGATTTGGGGCCAGTTACCTGAACCAATTTCGGCTCACCACGCGCCGCACGCGCACTTAAATCTTCCAACCAATCAGCAACGGGGCGTGAAAGGCCCGAAACAATTTCGGATAAATCAGGTGTATCCCCTTCGCGTATCCCAAGGATATTGCGCGAAAATTGATTAGTTTGTTTAACTTTTCCCTCTTTAGACACACGCAACAAAGCAATGGGTAAATCATCAAACAGTTGCTGAACTGTAACCGGTGATGTTTTGGCTATTGGGTGTGATTGCATAGGTTTTGCTACATGATTTTGCGCCTGTGTAAATACACTGCTTTGCCCCATTAGCATCCAATAAGTAAACCAAGCCGTACCAAAAACCAAAACTGGAATAAGAACAGCAATTAACTTTAAGGGGTCAGGCAGCATTGGGATTATTAAAAACAACCCTAGGGCAAAAAAACCAAACAATGCGTAAATACGCCAAGTTATTTTATAAGGGCTTTCATCCACTTGTTGATTAAATCGCATATGTATCAACACCTTCCAAATATTTATAATAAGGAAGTTTATTGTACTTACAATCTAAAGTTGTTTTCTATTTAATACCATAATGAAAAACCCGTCTGTACCAGTACTGGGATTAAACCGACATGATTTAGATATATCCCAGTTTTCGTTCGCTGCTAAAAACCGTTCTATCTGGGCTTCATTTTCATCATATAGCAATGAGCAGGTCACATAGGCCAAGACACCCCCATCTGCCACCAGCTTACTACACCGCGCCACTATGCCTGCCTGTGTTTCAACCAAATCCTGCAAATCAACCTCTGAAAACCGCCATTTTCCGTCAGGATTACGCCGCCAAGCACCTGTGCCAGAACAAGGCACATCAAGTAGCACCAAGTCATATGTTTTGCCCGCATTCACGGGGTCAGCATTTAGCACCCGCGCCACTACCCCTGCCCGTTTTGCCCGCACGGTTAAGTCTTTCATACGCGATTTGTTTTGGTCATATGCATCGACCTGAACATCCGAAATTGCTGCAAGCGCAAGCGTTTTACCCCCGCCCCCTGCGCAATAATCCAGCACGGTTTTCACACCTTGCATTGGCAACGCATCTATAACCGCTTGCGAGCCTGCATCCTGAATTTCAATCAACCCGCCCTGATAAGCGTTCGATAAGGCAACACGTCTAGGGTTTCGGGTAACACGCAAAGCATTTGGCACGGTGGCAACAGCACTTGTTTCAATATCATCGCGTCCCAAAGCCGCTTGCGCCTGTGCAACCGATGATTTTCGTATATTCACCCGTAAATCCAGCGGTGCACGGGTTTGCAGGGCAGTTAAACTGGCTTCAAAATCCCCCCCAAGGCTGGCCCTTAGCTTTGGCTCTATCCAGTCGGGTACATCTAGACGCACTGCATGGGGTGCCGCGGTTTTAACTTGGCTTAAACTGCGTTGTTCGTCGGCCGTTAAAACATCTGCCGCAAAGCGTTCGCCGGTAAACACATCCACCACAGACAGATCAGACGCTAAAATATGCCCCGCAATCAACCCACGCGCACCGTCAAAACCAGCTTTATGCATCAATGACCGTTTCTGACGCAGACAATCAAACACAATGTCACGCACCCCTGCGCGATCTTTAGACCCCGCATAACGGTTAGACCGCGCCCAATTTGTCAGGGTCTTTTCGGCAGGCTCGCCACCCAAAATGCGGTCAAGCACATCAATCGCAGCAGCGTACCTTGCGTTTGGTGTCATTTACCCAATCCGGTAATTCGGGCTTTCGCGCGTAATCTGCACATCATGCACATGGCTTTCTTTTAAGCCCGCACCAGAGATTTTCACAAACTTGCAATCTTTGCGCATATCTTCAACCGTAGCACAGCCCGTATACCCCATAGAAGCCCGTAAGCCACCAATCATCTGGTGCAATACGGTTGCAACGCTGCCTTTATAGGGTACTTGGCCTTCAATCCCTTCAGGCACCAGTTTATCCGTGCTGGCCTCTTTTTGGAAATACCGATCGGCAGAACCACGCGCCATAGCGCCCACACTGCCCATTCCGCGAAACGATTTAAAGCTGCGGCCTTGATATAAAATAATCTCACCCGGTGCTTCATCCGTACCTGCCAGCATAGACCCCACCATGGCGCAATGTGCGCCCGCCGCAATGGCTTTGGAAAAGTCGCCCGAAAACTTGATGCCGCCATCCGCAATCACAGGCGTTCCTGTTTTAGATGCAGCCGTGGCACAATCATCAATCGCCGTTAGTTGCGGCACACCCACACCTGCCACAATCCGCGTGGTACAAATTGAGCCAGGCCCAATACCAACTTTTACAGCGTCAGCTCCCGCACCTATCAGTGCTTTAGTAGCTTCACCTGTGGCCACGTTACCTGCAATCACTTGCACAGAATTTGATAGTTTCTTAATCCGTTCAACGGCATGGGCCACAGATATTGAATGCCCGTGGGCGGTATCTATAACCACCAAATCAACACCTGCATCAATTAGCTGTTCCGCCCGCGCAAAACCCGCATCCCCAACGGTAGAGGCTGCGGCCACCCGCAAGCGCCCCATATCATCCTTACACGCCTGCGGATTTAACACCGCTTGTTCCAGGTCTTTCAGGGTCAACAGGCCTGTCAATTTATTTTCACCATCAACCACCAACAGTTTTTCAATACGCCGCGCTTGCATAATGCTTTTGGCTTCATCCAAGTCTGTGGGTTCTTGCACAATCGCCAAGTCATTAGATGTCATCATCACCGAAACAGGTGTGTTGTCATCCGAGGCAAAACGCATATCGCGGTTGGTTACAATTCCCAAAACACGGCCCATTTCATCAATCACGGGAAACCCTGTAATACGGTAACGTTCTTGCAAAGCTTTTGCGTCTTTTAGCGTTTGATTAGCATTAAGGGTAATCGGCGTATAAACCGTACCACTGACAAAACGTTTCACACGACGCACTTGGGCAGCTTGCTCATCATCTGTCAGATTGCGGTGTAACACCCCAATGCCACCCGATTGCGCCATCGCAATAGCCATACGCGCCTCGGTCACAGTGTCCATCGCAGAGCTAAGAAGCGGGATGTTCATCGCAATGGATTTTGTCACATAAGTGGCAGTATCCGCATCAGACGGCAGCACGCTGGACGCGGCTGGAACAAGTAGTACATCATCGAAGGTAAGGGCCTCACGAATTTCCATTGGGCATCTCCAAAAGGTTTCGGTATTGACGCTGCCCTATCTCATGAATGACAGGAAATGGAAAGAGGTAAATGATATGAAAAGCCTAAATAGACTGGCAAAAATAACTTAGACAATCGCCGCCCCTGTGGTTTTCGTAAGTTTTCCTGATGCCCAAAACAAATATGTTTTTACAACCACATAGGGCACAATGATGGTTGCAAGGCCAAGGGATGCTATCGCCCAAATTTCTGCCACCAGCCCAAAACCAGAAGATGCGCCAATTAACATAACCCCCGCGAACGATGACAAAGGAAAGGTAAATGCACCCCATCCAGGGTTCCAACCGCCCTTAACCAACCAAGGTAAAAACATTAAAAGTAAAAGTGCGCAACAAATAGCGCAGCCCCATAAAACGTAAAATACGTTAAACGGCCAAAGCCCGTAAACCGCAATGCCGTAAATTGATACTGGTGCCAAAACAGCTACAAAACCAGCACGTACTGGAATTGGAATGTCAGTATATTTCAGGTTCAGGGCTGATTGATATAATATGAATGCAAAGCTCGGAATGGTTGAAAACACAATTAATTTCGATAGGGTAATATACCCAAGTTGCGGGCCGGTAATTGCCGCAACAATCAACCCTACAAATGGTAAAACCAGTGTCGGTGTCACTGTCGCACGCACATTTTCCACCTTTGTTAAGGAATGGATAGTGCACGCTAAATATCCCAAATGAAGCACAATGCTAAACCACCAAAGTATCAACGCAGTCATCATATTATAGGGCAAAATTGCTGCACTTATTAACATTATGCACATCGATCCAGCAGAAACGCCCCCCCTTGCAGGCGCCACTTTAAGATCATCCAAAAGCACCGATGGCCGTAGGCTAAGCTTTGCTGTATAACATAAAAATGTAACCGCAAATAAAATGCTGGAGCTAAGTAAAATAACCTCTCCCACCCATGGCGAGACAGGCAAAATTTCTGCCGCCCGTCGCCAAGTCAGGCCAAGACCAATAAAGCCTAATAGACATGGAAATAATGCAGGCGGCGTTCGATGCCAGAATGTTGGATTATTATTCATAAGTTTTCATTGAAGTTTTTCCGCTCATATCGCAACCTAAACTTAACAAAGGAGACTATAAATGACCAATCACGGCTATGAAAGCGGGCGGTTAAACCTGCCCTTTGTCGGTATCGCAACATTTGCAAAGAAACCATATGTAGAAAACTGGGATGATTTTTCGGCCGATGTGGCAATTTTAGGTGCTCCATTTGATGCAGGCACCCAATTCAGATCAGGGGCACGCTTTGGACCGCGCGGGGTACGCGAAGCATCCACCCTATTCGCTTTTGGCCATGCGGGCGCGTATGACCATGAAGATGACGCAACATATTTGGGCGAGGAAGTGACAATCGTTGATATGGGTGACGCAGATATTATCCACACCGATACCATCAACTCTCACGCGAATATCGAGTTTGGTGTGCGCAAAGCACTAGCGGCGGGTGCTATACCTGTCACCATAGGTGGCGATCATTCAGTCAACATCCCTTGTATCAACGCGTTTGACGATCAAGGCGACATTCATGTCCTGCAAATCGACGCCCACCTTGATTTCGTCGATGAACGCCACGGTGTACGTTACGGTCACGGCAACCCAATGCGCCGTGCCGCCGACAAAGATTATGTCACGGGACTATCACAATACGGCATCCGCAATGTCAGCTCGACCGCCAAAGTCGGTTATGAGGATGCGCGTGGGATGGGATCAGACATTCAATCGGTACGCCAAATCCGTGCAATGGGAATTGAAGCAGCGGCAGCACGCATTCCAAAGGGCGCAAAAATCTATGTAACACTGGACATAGACGCGTTTTGCCCGTCCATCGCCCCCGGCACAGGCACCCCCAGCCACGGTGGTTTTTTGTATTACGAGGTGCTGGAATTGTTGCAACATGTGGCCCAAAACCACGAGGTCGTCGGGATTGATCTGGTTGAAGTGGCCCCAGATTACGATCAAACAGGGTCTACATCCATTCTGGCGGCACAAATTTTGTTGAATTTCCTTGGGTTTATTTTTCATGCAAAAAATTGATCTTTCAAACGGTGCCGCATGGATGGATGGCCAGATCATCCCGATCAAAGACGCCAAAATTGGCGTCACTGATTGGGGGCTGACGCGGTCGGACATTACCTATGATGTGGTGCATGTTTGGGACAGTAACTTTTTTCGACTAGAGGATTATCTGGATCGTTTCATGGTATCTATTGCCAAATTGCGATTAGAAATCCCACAATCCCGCGATGAGATTGAACAAATCTTGCATGATATGGTAGCCGCCTCTGGTCTGACATCTGCCTATGTGTCGATGGTGGCATCGCGCGGCACGCCTACAATACCGGGCACCCGTGATCCGCGTGCGTGTAACAACCATTTCTACGCTTGGGTCGTGCCTTTTATCTGGGTTATCCCCGCCGACATTGCCAAACGCGGCGCCCATATTCAACTGGCAGGCAGTACCATCCGTATATCCCCGCAATCCGTTGATCCAACAGTAAAAAACTATCATTGGGGTGATATGACCCACGCGCTGCTTGACGCCCTTGATGATGGCTTTGATACATGTGTTCTATGTGATGATCGCGGCTGTATCACCGAAGGCCCGGGGTTTAACATATTCGCGGTTATTAATGGCACTGTGGTGACCGCTAAATCTGGCATGCTGCAAGGCATCACCCGCAAAACCGTTCTGGAAATTTGCGCAGACCTTGGCCTGCCCCATGAAGCCCGCGACATCAGGGCGGATGAATTTCTGCAAGCGGATGAGATTTTCACTGCTACCACCGCAGGCGGCCCTGTGTCTGTGACCCGCATCAACGGGCGCATACTAGGCAATGACGCCCCAGGGCCAATAGCAGAACGCATTACCGAAACTTATTGGAATTGGCACACCCGTGCTGAGTTAATCACTCCAATTCAATATAAGAAAACAACATGATGGATGAAAAACGCATGCCCTTTCAGGGCAATCAACCGCACAATATGGCACCTGATCTGGTTATTCCCGATATGATCCCAACAGATGAAAGCCTATGGGTGCCACAAGCCCCAGATGTCTGGTTTCGCCCGCTGTGCCTGAATGTATCTCAGGGGTATTATGTAAACCTGCTGCGGGTGCGAAAATCAGGCATTCTTTCGCGTCACAAACATGCAGGGCCAGTGCATGCGCAGGTTTTGAAAGGTCATTGGGAGTATCTTGAACACGACTGGAAGGCAACAACAGGGGCTTATGTGTTTGAACCGCCCGGTGAAATCCACACGCTTTATGTACCAGATGATGTGGACGAAATGGTTACCCTGTTTCACGTCACAGGCGCGCTGATTTATGTAGATCCTTGGGGTAAGGAAACCGGTCATGAGGATGTATTCACCAAGATAGAATTATGCCGTAATTACTATAAAGACACACCACATGGCATTGATTATGTAGAACAATTTATCAGGTAAATTAATATCGCATATAGTAAACTTATAACCTTATCACATGTTAATCACTTCCTAAAAAATACTAAACTAGTTTACTGGTTTAGTTTCTAAGTATAAATTATAAATAAACTGGCCAAAGATCACATGAACCCGAAAGACATTATCAAATCTTTGAACTTGCTACCCCATCCCGAAGGCGGGTGGTTTGCCGAAACTTGGCGCGGCGATGAAAAACCACGCGCATCGGGGACAGCAATATATTTCCTTCTGGAAGCCCATCAAACCAGCGATTGGCACCGTGTCGATGCCGTAGAAATATGGCACTGGTATGCTGGCAGCCCAATGGAATTGCATATCCACGTAAAAGGCGAAACACATGTGCAGACACTTGGCCCAGATTTAACCGCAGATCAGCGCCCCCAACGGATTGTGCCCAAAGATACGTGGCAAAAATCCATCCCCCTAAATGGATGGGTTTTGGTAGGTTGTACCGTATCCCCCGGCTTTGAATTTGGCGGGTTCGAATTGGCAGATAAAGGCTGGTCACCGAAGGGCTGCGATGGATCATAAAGCATTTCTTGGTTCTCTTTCGCCCGAACAGCGCACCGAACTAACCCGCCGCAGCAATGCACCTGCCTTGGTACATCTTGCACTTCATTGGGGTTTGATCGTTTTAATGGGCCTTTATATCGGTTATCAACTGCCCTTATGGGGCATATTTATACTTCCCCACGGTATATTATTATCATTTACTTTCAATTTACTACACGAAACCATTCACGCGACACCGTTTAAATCAAACAGATTAAACACTTATGTCGGACGGATATGTTCCATTGCAATATTTCTGCCACTCACATGGTTTCGGTATTTCCATTTAGCCCATCACAGGCACACCAACGACCCCGTTAACGACCCCGAACTGAACACGCCCAAACCAGAAACCGTGTTGCAATATATTTGGTATGCATCCGCCATACCGCTTTGGCATGGTAACATCGGCAAAATCATCAAAAACGCAACCCGCCCCAACAATGATCCCTACGTGCCACAAAAAGCAAAAAACAAAATACGTACAGAGGCTCGCATCATGCTGGCCATATATGCATTCGCTCTGCTTTTGCTGATCTTGGGTCAGGTCTGGTTATTCTGGTGTTGGATATTGCCGCTTATTCTAGGCCAGCCATTTTTACGGCTTTATCTATTAGCAGAACACGGTCGTTGCCCGTTGGTCGCCAATATGTTTGAAAACACCCGCACGACATTTACCAACCGGATTGTGCGATTTTTGGCGTGGAATATGCCCTATCATACAGAACACCACGTTTACCCCACCGTCCCGTTTCACAAATTACCAATGCTGCATACCCTGATTGAACAGAACTTGGAAAGCACATCGGACGGGTATATTGAGTTTCACGAAAAGTATTTGAAGTCACTAAACGGCTGACACCCTACATATCCTTACAAATCCGCAACGCATCATAAATAGCTGCGTGAATATTTCGGCACGATACAGCATCACCGATTGAATATAACTGAAACCCACCATCACTGTCAGGTTGTGGTTTGTTCCCCGTTAAACAGTCATAATCCGTCACACCGTTATTGACTGACAGATGGCGCAATGCCTCATAAACGTCATTCATCGGCAATGTTCCGTGTTCGACCACTAAATGATCTACAAGGCGTTCAATGTCAGGGCCATGAAATTCATTAGTAAAGGTTATACGCAAACGATTGCCGTCTTTTTCAACCGCACTAATGCGGTGATCGGGTGTAATAGTGACACCATTTTTATAGAAATGCTCCATGAATATAGGAAAATTTACCGTCCCCATCTCTATTGCCGCAGCGCGATCAGGGGTGGCTAATTCTACCGACACATCAGGTATGCGGCTTAGAAAGTCTGCGCAGCTGGTGCCTTGAAACTGGCCGATGTCATCATAGACCAAAACGGATCCACTTATATCTTGCCCTGCCAAAATATCCCAAGTGCTGATCGCATGCTCACCACCAACCATATATTCCGTATCTGGTAGTCCGCCTGTTGCAATGAAAACCACATCAGGTGTTTCATCTTGCACCATATCTTCGTCCGCAAACGTGTTCCAGCGAATGTCCACACCCAAACGTTCCACTTCGGCACGCAGCCAATCCGCAATCCCAATCAGATCTTTGCGCCAAGCAGCACGTGCAGCTAGGTTAATTTGCCCGCCCAATTCCCCCGTTGCTTCAAATAAAACCACGTCATGGCCACGCATGGCACAAACACGTGCGGCCTCTAACCCCGCAGGGCCACCACCCACAATTACGACTTTCTTCTTACGGCCTTTGGATATCTCAATTTCATGAGGCATCGTCGCTTCTCGCCCTGTGGCAGCATTGTGCACACATAAAGTACCGCCACCCGTATATATACGGTCCAAACAATATCCGGCCCCAACACAGGGCCTAATACTGTCTTCTTTACCCGCAATCAGTTTATTCACAATATTCGGGTCGGCAATATGGGCGCGTACCATCCCCACACAATCTAAAGCACCACTTTCAATGGCGTGACGCGCAGATGATAAATCGGCAATTTTGCAAGCATGAAACAAAGGCACTTTAATCTGATCGCGTACTTTTGCGATTTCTGCCACCCAAGGCGCCAGAGGAAACCGCATTCCGGGAATGTGGTAACTTAAAGCATGATCTGTGTCGATCTTACCAAAATTGGCTGTCATATAGTCGATCAACCCAGTTTCTGCAATAATTCGCGCCGCCTCTGTTCCTTCTGCCAAATCAATACCGCCAGTAAGGTTTTCACTTAAACCTTGCCGAATGCCGATTATAAAATCTGGGCCAACCGCGTCGCGCATATCCGTTAAAATTTCTAACGTGAAACGCAAACGGTTTTCGAATGAGCCGCCATATTCATCATTACGCAGGTTAGTTAATGGTGATAAAAACTGTTCGGGTAAATGCCCGTGTTGCAATATTTCACAACCGTCCAGCCCGCCTTCTTTGCACCGTAGTGCTGCATCAACATAGGCCCGCCGCACGCGTGAAATATCAGCCCTATCCATCTCTTTGGGAAAAGCCCTGTGTGCAGGTTCACGCACACGGCTGGGGGCAATTACAGGCAGCCAGTCAGCCATATCCCAAACCGTACGCCGCCCCATATGAGACAGCTGGCAGATAAGACCACAGTCATATTTGTGAATGCGATCTGAAAATTCCCGAAAATACGGAATAATATCATCCGTCACCATATTAAGCTGCCCAAAAACCGATGGACTGTCTGCCGCCACACTGGCCGAGCCGCCAAACATCGTCATCCCGATACCGCCCTTGGCTTTGGCTTCATGGTACAACTGATAGCGTTCTTTGGGCATGCCCTGCTCTGAATATGCAGGTTCATGCGGGGTGGATAAAATACGGTTTTTCAACGTCAAATGCTTCAACTGAAAAGGTTGCAGTAATATATCCCGCTTCGGTGCCATGCCAATCTCCTGATGAAACACGTCTGATAAGGGAAACCGTAGGATAATTGAAAAATAAATCTAGTGGGAAAACCATATATCCACAGCTTTTTTCAGCGTCCAGTTTTGGGCTAATAGGGGGGATATAACCGAATGTCCCAGTTGGGACAGGTACTTAACATATTGATATTACTAAATATATGTCAAAAAAATGTAGGTAGATTGGGCTTTTACGATCTGCCCACCCTACCCGCGAAAGCCTTGGGCTACGACAAACTTCTCGGAACTGTCAGCGCGGCTGCTTGGTGGTTTTACATTGGCCACTTTGGTGAATTTTTCCTTCAGCAACTTTTGCAAATCACCCTCGGCACCCCCTGCCAGAACCTTGGCAACAAACGTACCGCCTTCTTCCAGCACATCAAACGCAAAATACGCGGCAGCTTCACACAAGTTTATAATGCGCAAGTGATCGGTTTGCTTATGCCCCGAACTTGATGCCGCCATATCAGACATCACAACATCAGCTTTGCCGCCAAGCCAGTCTTTGACCAGATCATCAGCCCCTTCATCCAAAAAGTCCAATACACGAATATCAGAGCCTGGAATAGGATCAACTTCTTGCAGATCAATACCCAGAATTGTGCCTATATCTTTGCTTACACGTGTTCCCAAAGCATTGATGCGCGGCACAGCCACCTGTATCCAACCCCCTGGTGCGCACCCCAAGTCAACCACACGTGCGCCTGGAACCAAAAATCTGAATTTATCGTCTAATTCCAATATCTTATAGGCCGCACGACCACGGTAGCCGTCTTTATTGGCCCGTTGTACATACGGATCATTCAACTGGCGATCCAACCACAATGTAGATGATAACTTACGGCCCTTAGCCGTTTTTACACGGGTTCGAAGATCACGTAAACCGCGCCCAGAACTGCCTTTTTCTTTTGCCATAGATCAATCGCCTTAGTAACAAATGTACAGTATCAAACGATGTTAATACCAAAATTCCACATATTTTGCACTTGTTTACTCTGCTTCACAGGCCAAAGGCAATCGGCATTAATTCAACCGTTTTGCGGCCATCTGGGAATACAAAATCCCTTCGCGCAAGCCGCGATCGGCAACCGTCAATTTGTCTGTAGGCCAAACCCGTAACACGCCTTGCAAAATTGCGGCACCAGACATAATCAGCTCACATCTGTCATTCCCGATACAGGCCGCTTTACGTCGGCCTGATAAGCCTAGGCGCAAATATTCTTGGGTCACTTGCTCTACCTCAGTTGCCGTCATTGAAACGCCATCAATTTGTGTACGCTCATAGCGCTTCAAGCCTTTGAAAGATGCGGCCACCGTTGTTACTGTGCCAGAGGTACCTACTATCTGAAAGGCATTTCGCGCAGCCGCATTTGAAAAATCTACAGGCCGTCCAAAATCCGCAACCGCGTCTTCAAATGCGCATGACATTAAAGCAAACCTAGCGCCATCCTCATCCACATCCCGAAATTGATCATTCAAAGTCGCCACCCCTAAGGGGACAGAAATCCAATCCACAATTTGCGCACCATCTACCGAAGGTTTGTTGGTTTTTTCACAAGCAACTTTTAAATTACGCAATGCATCTGATCGCTGCTCTGGTGCCACGCCGTTTAGCTCAATCCAAGCCAGTTCAGTTGAGCCGCCGCCAATATCCAAGACCAAAAGCTGTTCAGTTTCTGGGGCTACATGCGGGGCGCAGCTAACACAGGCAAGACGCGCCTCTTCGGCAGGGCGTATAATTTCCAACTGCAACCCGGTTCTGTCTTTTACCTGTTTGATAAAAGTTTTACCGTTACGTGCCCGCCTGCACGCTTCGGTCGCAACAAAACGCGTGTTAACAACGCCGTGTTCGTTCAATTTTTTCTTGCAAATATGCAGTGCTTGAATGGTTCGGTTTATCGCGGCTCGCGATAATGTTCCGTACTCTTCCAGCCCTTTACCCAAATGCACAGGCTTAGAAAACGCATCAATAACTTCAAATTCAGTTCCCACGGAACGCGCAATTAACATACGGCATGAATTTGTACCTAAGTCCAAGGCCGCAAATAATTCATCTTGTTTTGGTTTAGTTTTTCCATTTCGATGCTTCAAAGCAGAAAAAGCTGGATTTTTTGCGCTTTCCACTGGCATCTTGTACTCCGAATTAACTATATTAAAACGTTACGCGCAGTCAGATTTTATTACAAGCATGATTGCACAAGCCAGAAAACATAAATCTGTCGCTTACACGATTATTGAAGTCGAAAAACGACGCTGGAATCAACTCAACACGCGTTAGGCGTGAGACGTAAAGGAATTCAACATGCCAGATGTAACTATAGTCTATTGGCGCGACATCCCAGCACAAGTAATTGTGGGCAAAGGGCGTCGCGGTGCAAAAATTCAACTGCCCGAACGATTCGAGCAGGCGATTGATCGTTGCGCAATGAAAATCGACGCTAAAGATTCAGACGCATATCTTGCCGAATGGCGCAAAGCTGCCCCCTATGCCGTTGAAGGTGAACAAGGTGCGATTGCCAAAGATGAAGCAGACAAATTGGATGCTACTTACGACCAAGATAAAATCAAACAGCTGATCGCTAATGACGGCTGGGAAAAGTGACAGGGGTAATTCCCTTTTATGAAAGGTTAAAGCAAATGGCTTTGCTTAAATTCGCGCGTAAAAATGATGATGTAACGGATAGCCCACATCTGGAAGCTTTCCTGCAAGGCTACTCTATAGAGGTTATGCCACGCACCGCAGAAAAAATTGAAGATTTCCGCGACCTTTTACCCAAAGGCACACGGGTTTATGTAGCCCACATCGAAGGCACACCGATTGATGATATGGTTGCAACCGCAAAACGTATCAAAAGCGAAGGCTATGATGTGATGCCACACTTCCCTGCGCGTATCATTAAAGACGAAGCTACTTTGGCTGACTGGATTGCACGCTACCAAGGCGAAGCGGATGTAAAACAGGCCCTATTGCTTGCAGGTGGCGTTGAAAAACCGCACGGTGATTACCATTGTTCTATGCAATTACTGGAAACCGGCCTGTTTGATAAGGCTGGCTTCACCAATCTGCATGTTGCAGGCCACCCAGAAGTTAATAAAGACATTGATCCTGATGGCGGGCGCACCAATGTAAACGAAGCTTTGTCTTGGAAACAAGAGTTTTCCAAACGCACGGATGCCAAAATGGCATTGGCAACACAGTTCTGTTTTGAAAGCGGCCCTGTGATCGAATGGGCAGACAATCTGATAGCACAAGGCATAGATATTCCAGTGCACATCGGTATTGCTGGCCCTGCCAAATTGCAAACCATGATTAAATTCGCCATCGCTTGCGGCGTTGGCCCGTCTTTGAAGGTTCTACAAAAACGCGCCAAGGACGTAACCAAGCTGTTACTGCCATTTGAGCCAAATTCAATATTGTCTGAACTGGCTGACCATAAAGCCGCACATCCAGAGTTTAACATTGAAAAAGTACATTTTTTCCCGCTTGGTGGCATCAAAACCAACGCCACATGGGCCATGACTAACGGTGGCAGCGCAGCTGTTCCCGCCTCACAATCCTAAAGGATACGCATAATGACACGAACAATCGTTGAAAGTAAAACCAGAACCGCCATTATCGGTTTTGACCAACCGTTTTGCGTAATTGGTGAACGGATCAACCCAACAGGTCGTAAAAAACTGGCAGCAGAGCTGGAAGCAGGCGATTTTTCTACAGTTGAAGCAGACGCGTTGGCACAGGTTGCCGCAGGTGCCACCATGCTCGATATTAACGCAGGCGTGGTTTACAATTCTAACCCAAACCCAAATGAAACAGAGCCGCCATTGATGACCAAAGTGCTGAACATGGTACAGGCTTTGGTCGATATTCCTTTGTGTATCGACAGCTCTGTTCCCGCTGCTTTGGAAGCGGGCCTTGCTGCCTGTGAAGGCCGCCCCCTACTGAATTCAGTAACAGGCGAAGAAGATCGCCTAGAAGCTATTCTGCCGTTGGTTAAAAAATACAATGTTCCCGTTGTGGCTATTTCCAATGATGACACTGGCATTTCAGAAGACCCAGAAGTACGCTTTTTGGTCGCTAAAAAAATCGTTGAACGTGCCGCAGATTTCGGCATTCCTGCCCATGACATCGTGGTTGACCCGTTGGTTATGCCAATTGGTGCGATGGGAACGGCAGGCTTGCAAGTATTTGAACTGGTTCGTAAATTGCGTAATGAGCTGGGCGTGAACACGACATGTGGTGCCTCAAACATCTCATTTGGTTTGCCAAACCGTCACGGTATCAATAATGCGTTTTTGCCAATGGCAATGGCCGCAGGCATGACATCGGCTATTATGAACCCGATCCAACTGCCTGTTACCGCAAAAGCAATGCTTGAAAAGCTAGAGGCACTTGCCGCCGCTGGCATCATTGTTCCAGGCGACATAGACCCAGAACTTTTGGCAAGCCTAACAGGTATGGGATCTACTAAAGCACGCGCTGGCTCTGAAATGATGGCAATCCGTGCGGCAAACTTCCTGACAAACAATGACCCACATGGTTCTGCTTGGATTAAAGCAAACCGCCCACCTGTCGCTGAAGGTGCGGAAACAGGTGCGCGCAAACGCAGAGCGGGTGGTCGGCGTCGCGGCTAAACAAATCGTGTTACATTTTGTAAACAAAGCTATCTTTCCAATAAGCGTTGTGTCCTTCTAGGATTATGAAGGACACAACAAATCAATCCACCACCCGTTCGGCTGTGTTGCGCACAACTTTACGGATTTTATTCATAGTTCTAGTCGTACTTATTCTGCACAAAATGATGTCATGGACATTAAGTGTGGCAGAATTAAACCAAAACGGCCCCTTAATGGTTGGTTTCGTCTTCACCATACTAGCGACATATATCATTCTGATTTCGATCCCGTTTGTACCTGGTATCGAAATTGCCTTATCATTGATGATGCTGCGCGGCCCGGAAGTGGTAATCTGGGTCTACTTAGCGACAGTCATAGGGCTATTCTTATCTTTTTTGGCAGGACAATATCTATCCTATAAATATTTGCACAAATTATTTCATGATCTTCAAATGAAGCGCACCTGCCAACTGCTTGAAAAGCTTCATCCTTTATCAAGAAAAGAGCGCCTGAATATAATAAAGGATAAACTTCCGATTATATTGCGCCCCTTTATTGTAGAGGGCCGTTATGTTGCCGTTGCCGCTATTTTAAACATACCCGGAAACGCACTGATAGGTGGCGGTGGCGGTATATTATTAATCGCGGGCCTATCCCGAATATTTTCCACCCTTGGTATGTTACTGACACTTATTATTGCAGTGGCCCCCGTTCCGATTGCAATTCTTGTTTTCGATATTGACCCAATGGCGTTTTTACGCTGACTAAATTGAAACTAGAACACAGTGTTCTTGTGCTACTCGCTGACATTTCGCCCAAGGCATGCAAATATCAATAACACTTAACTGGAACGAAATATGACCCAACCTTACACCATACCCACTGGAACCTCGATCGGGCATGTACACCTGAAAGTCGCAAATATTGAACGCGCATTAGAATTTTACCAAGGTGTACTGGGCTTTGAAATCATTCACCAAAGGGGTGATGAAGCCGTCTTTATCTCTGCTGGTGGCTATCACCACCATATCGCGTTAAATACGTGGCACAGCAAAGATAAACCACCTGCCCCAAAAAACACTGCAGGGCTTTTCCACATCGCAATTCTATATCCAACGCGGTTTGATCTGTCTGTTGCTTTGAACCGTGTGAGAAATGCAGGCATACCGATAGACGGTTCTTCAGATCACGGCGTATCCGAAGCGCTTTATATCAACCACCCAGATGGCAATGGTGTAGAGCTTTACGTTGACCGTCCTAAATCAGATTGGCCGCGTGATAGTTCAGGAAGTATTTCGATGATAACCAGCCCTTTGGATGTTGATGCGCTGTTGAAGCTATCGCAATAAAAAAGGGGTGCCGCTATGCACCCCTTAGTATAATAAGATCAGGATTGGGATATCTAAATCTTAATTATCTCGTAAACAGGTAATCGTCGCCATCAGCGCTTGAATGACACGCGATACAACCTTTTTCCTTACCCTTCGCAACACGGCCAGCTAGCTGCATTCCTTTTGGGTTTTTATCTAATGAACCGTCTGGCAAATACTTTGCCCAGAACCAGTTTGCATTGTCTGCATCATAGCCATCTTCACGTTGGAACATCACTGTGATTGCACCCAGATGCTTAGCAGGATCATTTAAAACTTGTTCAGCTTCAACACCTTCTGGCCCGTAGTTACGTTTTACTACCAAAGAACCAGTATGGCCGTTTAGGGTAGCGGTTGTGTAAAACGTCTCAAGCATTTTTCCGTGCGGGTCTACACCTTCATAGGGAAACGTGCGAATGGCATTGTCGCCTGCAAGCTTCTCAGAGATCATTAAATCCCATAAAAGTGCCGCGTAATCCGTTTCCATTTTTGTGCCGAATGGTTTGTCTTGGGCTGTCGCCTGAACACCTGCTACTGCGATAGCGGCCACTGTCAGTAATCCTAAATATTTTGCGCGCATTATATTCTCCCTTTGGTATTATACCGTAATTTTTCATTAACTTATGAATGCACAGTAACGCTCACACAGGAAGAAGGGTAATCACGTTTCGGTAAAAATCTTGTGATCTATTGGTTAACTTTGATGATTAGACAAATAAATCATTTAAGTAAAAGATAGGCGAAACCAACGCAGGGAATATACCAATGAAAATTATCGCAACCGCAATGACAGTCTCAACGCTCATATTTGGGCAAGCAGCCCTATCGCAAGATGTGGATGCAGGTAAAAAAGTCTTTAAGAAATGCAAAGCTTGTCACAAAATCGGTGAAGGTGCCAAAAACAGCACAGGCCCTGTATTAACCAATGTTGTCGGACGTACTGCGGGCACATATGAAGGTTACAAATATTCCAAAACCCTTAAGGCTGCAAAAGAGGCTGGTTTGGTGTGGGACACTGATAACCTAGCATCATACATAGAAAACCCAAAAAATTACATGAAAGCCCTGCTAAATAATAAAAAAGCCAAGCCAAAAATGTCATTCAAACTTAAAGATGCCCAAAAACGTGCAGATGTAGTTGCCTATGTCGCTTCATTTTCACAACCGATGGAAGCAGAAATGCCTGCAACGCAAACTGTAGTAAAAAGCGATGTCATGGCACCAACGGGTGGGATTTGTGTGCAAAACGCCTCTAGGTCAGCTTATTTCTTTGTCGCAGAAGGTGAAAATGGCGTGCGTGTTACCAAGCAACTTGAACCAAATGAAGTGCTTTGCACACCAGAAATTCCCAATGGCACAAAGGGATCTGTCAGCGTTTTTGAAACAGAAGATCATTTTGAAGGTTGTACGCGCCTTGTGAAAGCAAACACAGTTGAACAGATGATGCGGTATTCAGAATTTGACCGCTGCTTGTGGACTTCTAACGCTGGATAACACAAAGGTTGGTTTTACTTCGTAATTGGCGGTTAATGGTGCAATAACGGCGTAGTTTTGCCTTTTCTATCCCATAGAATACTGCATATTGCTGATAAATACAGTTCAAGCAATGAAGTAGAAACATGACCAATTCTGACGATCCGCTGGTAATTTTCACCCCCTCTGGCAAACGCGGTAATTTTCCCGTTGGCACACCTGTCCTGACCGCCGCCCGTAAACTGGGTGTTGATCTGGATAGTGTTTGCGGTGGGCGTGGCATATGCTCAAAGTGTCAGGTGCAGCCGTCTTACGGTGAGTTCGCCAAGCACGGTGTCACTGTGGCCGATGATGCACTTTCAGTCTGGAATGCGGTTGAAGAGCGCTACAAATCTAAGCGCCACATGCTAGACGGGCGTCGATTAGGTTGTCAGGCCAAAGTACAAGGCAATGTTGTGATTGATGTGCCACCCGAAAGTCAGGTACACAAGCAAGTTGTCCGCAAAAGGGCCGAGGCCCGCGACATCACCATGAACCCATCCACAAAACTGTTTTATGTCGAAGTGCAAGAACCCGATATGCACAACCCGTCAGGTGATCTGGAACGGCTGGTTACTGCCCTACGCCACGACTGGGATTTGCCAAAACTAGAGGTCGATTTTTCGGTTCTGCCTATCTTGCAACCCGCCTTGCGCAAAGGGGGGTGGAAAGTTACCTGTGCCGTTCATCTGGGCGATCACACAGTCAGCCCGCGCATCGTACATATTTGGCCGGGCTATTATGACGGGGCTATATACGGCATGGCTGTTGATCTGGGATCAACCACCATTGCGGCCCACCTATGTGATCTGCGTTCGGGTGAAGTGGTCGCAAGCAACGGCATTATGAACCCGCAAATCCGCTTTGGCGAAGATTTGATGAGCCGTGTCAGTTATTCGATGATGAATGAGGGCGGTGCGCAAGAAATGACCAATGCCGTGCGTGACGGCATGAATGCACTGTTTATTCAAATCGCATCCGAGGCTGAAATTGACCCCACCATGATTATGGATGCGGTGTTTGTCTGTAACCCTGTAATGCACCATCTGTTTTTAGGCATTGATCCGTTTGAGTTGGGACAGGCCCCGTTTGCGCTGGCCACATCAGATGCAATTTCCACCCGTTCGCAAAGCTTGAACCTAAACATTCACCCTGCCGCACGTGTCTACCTGCTTCCCTGTATCGCGGGCCATGTAGGGGCAGATGCCGCCGCAGTAGCCCTGTCTGAAGCCCCTGATAAATCCGAAGACTTGGTTTTACTGGTTGATGTTGGCACCAACGCGGAAATTATTTTGGGCTACAAAGAAAAAGTATTGGCCTGTTCATCCCCCACTGGCCCCGCTTTTGAAGGCGCGCAAATATCCTCTGGCCAACGTGCAGCCCCCGGTGCCATTGAACACGTTGAAATTGACCCCATCACCAAAGAACCCCGTTTCCTTGTGATCGGGTCTGACATTTGGTCAGATCAAGAAGGCTTTGCCCAAAGCATTCTGTCATCTGGGATCACGGGCATATGCGGCTCTGGCATCATTGAAATGGTCGCAGAAATGCGCATGGCTGGTATTGTTGACGGGCCAGGCCTGATCGGTGGGCCAGATCAAACAGGTACGACGCGTTGCTTCCTGGATGGGCGCACCCATTCCTATATGGTTTATGATGGCAGTGCTGAAGGTGCCCCCAAAATCACCGTGACCAACCGCGACATTCGCGAAATCCAGATGGCAAAGGCAGCGCTTTATTCAGGTGCGCGTCTGTTAATGGATAAGTTTGAGGTCGATACAGTTGACCGCATCGTACTTGCAGGCGCGTTTGGCGCCCATATCAGCCCCAAACACGCAATGGTTCTGGGCATGATCCCTGACTGCATACTGGAGAAAGTGACCTCTGCGGGCAACGCTGCAGGAACAGGTGCGCGTATTGCATTGCTTAACACCGATGCACGGGCCGAAATTGAAGAAACCGTGCGCAACATCCACAAAATCGAAACCGCGATAGAGCCGCGCTTCCAAGAACATTTCGTTAACGCATCCGCCATACCCAACAGCGCCGAAAAATTCCCAATACTGGAAACCATCGTGACCCTACCAGATGTGAACTTCAACACTGGCGGCGATAAAGAAGGTGGCGGCAGAAGGCGCAGACGGCGGGGTTGAGGACATTGATTTGAATAGCGAAAAACGCGCTGCAAGGTTCGTATCTTTAATGTTAATGTCTGTTTTGGGCCCTAACCACCAAATGCCTATATAGAAATCCATGAAATACTTCTTGACCTAAAGTTACCTTAAGCATTTAGAATATATTCGGACGTGATATCTGGATGTTCTTATTCATGCCCAAAACTTGGGCTAACACTGCGTATCTGTTTGGCCTCTTCGTTGTAACAACAGTTGTTTTTGTGGAATTTTCTTATGCATGTATTGACTATACTCGATCATCCCAACCCCGCCTCGTTTAGCGCAGCTGTTGCCCAACAATTCATGGATGGTGCAAAAGCGGCTGGTCATTCGGTTGAGCTTGCAGATTTGAATGCTGAAGGTTTTAACCCACTTTGGTCGATGGCTGACATTGAACGGGAGGGCGATGAAGCTGCACCGGCAGATGTGGTGAATGAACAAGAACGGATCGCGCGGGCAGACGCAATCTGTCTTGTATTTCCTCTGTTTTGGTGGGGTATGCCGTCCATGACCAAAGGGTGGGTTGATCGTGTGTGGACATGGGGATGGGCCTACGACCAGTTGGACGACCCTGAACAATCGCTTCAACGATCTCGTACTGGCGTCCTTTTAATTCCAGCAGGAGCGCGTTCAGACGAAATGGAAAACGATGGCTATCTAGCCGCATTAGAAACGGCTTGGATCAAGGGAACATTTGGATATTTTGGGCTTTCCCCACGAAAGCTTGAGGTGCTTTATGGATCGACTGGTTCATTAAAGCGAAGACAAGCTCTATTAGAAAAAAGCTATCAAGTTGGCCTAACATTAGCACCTCCCCAACGAACTAAATAGGCAAGTCGATCCGCATATGTGGAAGCATCCGACCAGGAATCGAACTTGATTGCACGCGCCCGACCGTCGAAAAGCCGAGGTTGCGGTAAAATGTTTCCGCTTCGGGGTCAGCGTTGAGGTGCAGAGCCGTCAAACCTTTCTCACGCGCCGACATCTCCAGAGCAGTCCACAGCATTAGCCCAACACCACGCCTTTGCCAGTCGGGATGTATGAAAAGCGCGGCTAGCTTACCAAAATTACCTTCCGGATCAACTTGTAAGCACACGAATCCGCACGGGGTATTACATTCCGCGACCCAATAGTTGTGCATTTCCAATTGGGCTGGCGTGACACGTAATCTTTCAGCAGAAGCAGCCATGAAAGCATCATCATAACCATTTGACCGCTTGGATATCATTGCCAACATTGTCAGAGCTTCGGCATCCTCTTTGTGTGCTTGTCGAATTTTGACGTCCACCGATAGACCTCCCATATTCAATTCCTGTTCATTTGTATCATATCACAACAGATCTTGTACCGAAGCAAATGAGCGGCAGCAAAGTCCGCACAGCGGAAGGTAGGTTGAAAAATTGGCTGCACATAAGAGGGTCGAATTTTGCGAACCCTGTATGTAAAAGAATTTTTTACAACTTTCTAAATTGGTGAAAATACTAAAATAGTATGAAATAAATCCTACAGAAAATATTATTATGATACAAAAAAACGCCCTGCCAAAGCAGAGCGTTTTTTTTGTTGGTACCCGAGGCCGGACTCGAACCGGCACGTCTCTCGACAGTAGATTTTGAATCTACCGCGTCTACCATTCCGCCACTCGGGCAGGTACATGTTGGGGCGTTTAAACGGCCCTGCGCTTAGCGTCAATCAAGAACTAACATCTGTGATAGGAAAAAGCTGGCCTTTAGCCAATTTACCCGTCTTTAAAAGCCCTCAGACTAATTAGGGTTTTGGGATTTGCCTTTCCCAGACAGCAACCATTTTAATTCAATATGTTTGTAAGTCAGATGCGACACATAAAATACAACCGCTAGAATGATAAACACAAGTAGGTTATTCACCATTTCGTTTCCAGATGTAAGATAGTGTACACCGTCCACCACAGATATAAGCGGCATTCCTGTAACTTTCTGAATAACGACTAATATATAATTCAAACAAAACAAAATTGCAGCATGTGTCATATATATTGAATAGGATAGTTTACCAGTAAACCGAAAGGCAGGAAGCTTTAAGATATTGGAAAAGATACCCGCCTCAAAAGAAAAGGTTAATATAGTTATGGCAAATAAAATATTAACTGCGTAAATACGATATGCCATATCCGATTGCACAACATAGAATACGGATAACAGTAAGCCAAATTCAACAAAACTACTAAGGGCCGCAGGCGGTTTATAGAAAGATATTTTTCTATATACACTATACGTAACGGCACCACCGAAGAAACAAATTAACCCAATAGATACTTGTGTAGTCAGTATTCTAAAGTCACTAAATAAACTTATAATCATGCCAAGAGTAATAATTAACCAAACAATATGTTTAAATTTACCACTGTAAAAAATAGTAAAAAACAAAACAATATATAGAAAAAATTCTACACTGATACTCCACGATGGGGCATTATATGACAGATTATGCATATATTGCGACCATGATTGTATCAGCAATATATTCGGAATTATTTCTTTTAATGCAAATGTTTCTGTGAATGGTTCATTGATGAAGGTTAGCCCCCAGAATTTAACAGAAAAAAGTCTAACGCACTCAAAAAAGAAGAATACGCTAAACATAAATATATGAAGTGGATAGATCCGAAAAAACCGTGCTTTAAAATATGATTTAAAACTCAAGTTTTCTTTATATCCATAGCCATGCGCTAAAACAAAGCCACTTAATACAAAGAAGAATTGAACAAAAATTGAACTTCCCCTGAAAAAATCTAATTCAGTAAAACTTCCAATTAAATGTATATGAAATAAAACTACTGCGACAGCACATAACCCCCTAAAAGAATCCAGTACTACAAATCGTTTTTGCATCTAATGCTTTCAAGCTTATGGTAATCAGCCTTATTTGGCCCAATCACTACAGTTTTAACCGTATATTTTAATTCAAAGCCGCAAAGCTATCGCACTGATCCATCCGCCCGGATTTATATCCACGTTTAAACCATTTTTGACGTTGCTTTGAAGTACCATGGGTAAATGTATGCGGCATGGGGCGGTTGCCTGCATTGCTTTGCAACGTGTCATCCCCGATTTGCTTGGCCGCATTCATAGCCTCACGAATATCGCCACCTTCAATCACCCCCAGCTTATCCTCTGCATATCGCGCCCAAATCCCTGCATAACAATCTGCCTGCAACTCAATCATCACGGATACACGGTTACTATCTGCCTGGTTCATAGATTGACGCGCCTTATTGGCCTGCCCCAATGTGCCCAATTCGTTTTGCACATGGTGTGCCACTTCGTGTGCTACAACATAAGCGGCAGCAAAATCACCCTTTGCCCCTAAACGGCGCGATAAAGTGGTGAAGAAATCCGTGTCCAAATAAACCTTACGATCACCAGGGCAGAAAAACGGCCCCGTTGCACCCGACGCATTACCACAAGGTGACTGGGTCACACCTTTGTACAGCACCAGTGTTACAGGGCGATATGTACCGCCCACCTGATCTTTAAACACTGCATCCCAAATTTGTTCGGTATAGCCCAAAGTCGCACTTACAAACGCTGCCTGCGTTTTATCTTCTTTGGTCAATTCAACCGAACCAGAAGATACAGAACTACCGCCACTGTTTGTCAGCAAAGAAGAAACATCCACATCAAAAAAGGCGCCAATAGCCAATACAAATATTATACCGACAATTCCCAAACCACCGGTTTTGCCTTTCGACACCTTGCGTCTGTCTTCTATGTTACGGCTACCGCGCGCTTTACGCCATTTCATGTGAACCCCCTATTCGTTCTGAACCTATAAATAGGGATGCGGCACATTAGGTACAAGCCTTACTGTTGACTTGACGAAAAGCCCTGCGCGTGGTGCATAAGCGCAAATCATAAGGCAACCTAATGCTGCGTAAACTTTACGACTGGACATTTTCACTGGCTCAAACGCCCTATGCGCTTTACGCGCTTGCTTTTGTTGCTTTTGTGGAAAGCTCTTTTTTTGCTATCCCACCTGATGTTTTACTGATCCCGTTGGTAATTGCGGCCCCACACCGCGCATGGCTGATTGCAGGCGTTTGCACCATTGCAAGTGTATTAGGCGGTGGTTTAGGCTATTATATCGGGGCCGAACTTTTTGATGTAGCAGGTAAACCGTTGTTAGAGTTTTATGGCAAGTTAGATCAGTTTGACGCCTTTAAGGAACGCTTTAATGCTTATGGCCATTGGGCGGTATTAACCGCAGGCGTTACCCCGTTTCCCTATAAGGTCATTACCATTACATCAGGGGCCACAGGATTACCCTTTGCACAATTCATGATCTGGTCATTGATAGCACGCGCGTTACGCTTTTTTATCGTTGCCGCATTGTTGTGGAAATTTGGCGCACCCATCAAAGACTTTATTGAAAAACGTCTTGGCCTTGTATTTACAGTATTCACTGTTGTCTTAATCGGAACCTTTTATTTGGTGAAATACCTATGACCCGTAAAAACTTAATATTACTTGCCGCTTTAGGCTCTGTCGCCCTTTTAGGCGGTGCATATGCCTTTCAACATCTTGGCGGCATGGCCCCCTGCAAAATGTGCCTGTGGCAACGCTGGCCACATGCGGCAGCAATAGCAATCGGCATCATCGGCTTTATCACAGGCCGACGTGAACTGGCACTGGCAGGCTTTTTAGCAGCATTAACAACATCTGGCATTGGGGTTTATCATGCAGGCGTTGAACAAATGTGGTGGGAAGGCCCTACAACATGCACATCTGGCTCAATCAGCGGCTTAAGTACGGATGATTTACTTGCTCAGATACTAAACGCACCAGTCGTGCGGTGTGATGAAATAGCATGGTCACTATTTGGCATCAGCATGGCTGCCTGGAATGCAATTCTGTCATTCATATTCGCCCTGATATGGTTGAAAGCTTTCCGTACAAAATAAAGTCGCATCCACAGACCCCCAGTATAGGGGCCCAAATGTAGGGGAAGGACGATGCTGCAATCATAGGGGGGGAGATTTGCAGCATCTGCGTCACCAAGGCCAGTCCTGGGGTGAGCAAGATTAATAATTAATCTGTCCTGCTTTCAATATATGTCAGCGTTTTTTTATTTCCAGTAGCAAAATTTATATCGGCGGAATTATGCCTCTAACTCTGCATCCCAGTACAAATAATCCATCCAGCTTTCGTGCATATAGTTTGGTGGAAACTTGCGCCCTGCATTTAACAACTCTGACGGGCTGGGGGTGCGTGGCGGCTTATGTAGCTGCATACGCGCCTCTTTCACCAATTTAGATCCTTTGCGCAGATTGCACGGGCTGCAAGACGCTACAACATTTTGCCATGTGGTTTTACCACCGCGTGCACGTGGTATCACATGATCGAAAGTCATATCCCCCGTCGACCCACAATACTGACAGGTAAATTCATCGCGCAAAAATAAATTGAACCGCGTAAAGGCCGTAGATTTTACAGGTTTGACATAGTCTTTTAACACAATCACTGACGGAATATTTATTTCAACAGAAGGCGAATGCACAACTTGATCGTATTCCGCAATAATAGTGACCCGCTCACTGTAAACGGCTTTGATCGCATCTTGCCAACTCCACAATGACAGTGGAAAATAGGATAAGGGTCTAAAATCAGCGTTTAATACAAGGGATGGATAATGACGTAGGCTGTTTGGGTTGCGCACAAAATTTTCAGAAAAATCAGTATTCATAGTACAATATGGCCCCTGTTCTGTTTGCCGTTACTACACCAGAACAGGACACCCCGCCCCAGCACTAAATCCACTATATCGTGGGGTTTTATTCAAACAACCCCCTATATATCGAATATTTTGGTGGAAAAGCCGCGAAAATCTTAGCGAAGGTTTTCGATACTATGTTGACCAGTCACAATTCGCGGGATTGAATTTGAAGGTCTTTTTTCCAACGACGCAGGCATATTAAGTGGTGCTGGATGGCTATAATCGTAATAAACCCGTTGCCCTGACATAGGGTCAACAGGGTAGATCAACATCCCAATGCGCACCACGCTCACCACCAGCATCACAGAAGTGATGCTGGTTTTTGTGACCGACTTTAAAACTTCACGCAATAATGATTTGGCCACAAAATTTCCTCACCCTGGCTGAGTAGATTACCCATATGGCTGGTTTTTATGGCGAAAATAGGACGGAAAATAATTTATAGATTAAGACGATTTTTAATAAACTGCACCGCCAGCCCCAAACCATCAGGTCCAATACCATGTGCCATACCCGATGACATGTGGGTTGAAACATCAAACCCGGCCTGCGTTAGCGCATCCGCCGCTTTGCCCATATCGGTTGGCGGCACCACCATATCCATATCACCATGTATCAACAAAACAGGTGGCTTAGTCTGCATTTCGTCTGCCAAATCATCAGGTGCCAATAAGCGTCCCGAAAACCCGACAATACAGGCCAGCATATCAGTGCGGCGCGGCCCTGCGTGCAACGCCATCATCGTGCCTTGGGAAAAACCCACTAGAACCACGCGATCAGGGGTTACGCCGTGTGCCACCATTTGCCCATCAAGCCACGCTTGAAATTGGGTGACAGATTGCACCATAATTTCATGCGCAAATTTTTCCGAAGTCATATCGATCATCGGGATTGGAAACCACTCTTTGCCCATCGGGTTCATCGTGCAGCTATTCGGTGCATGCGGTGAAATAAACGTTGTATTGGGCAAATGTTCCGCCATAGGTTCAGCCAGTCCAATCAGATCATTCCCATCCGCCCCATAGCCGTGAATAAACACCACTAAACTGTCTGCTCTGCCAGATTTTGCAGCATGCATTTCGGCCTTTAAACTCATGTTCTGATCCCTTCACGATCCTTAATCACGCGGTAATAGGCCCAAAGCAATCGCGCTGCAACCGCCCGCCAAGGTGACCAAGCTTGCGCCATTAAATTAAAGTCTTTTTCCGATGGTCGTGCGTCTAGATCAAACAAAACCTTTGCCGCTTCTTGCAAGGCCAAATCACCTGCCGCAAACACATCCGCACGCCCCAGTGAAAACATCGCATAAATTTCTGAAGTCCACGTGCCAATACCTTTTATTTCAATAAGTTGTGCAATTACTTGCTTTGTTTGGGTTTCTTGCAATGCGGTATAATCCAACCCACTTTCAGCCAGTGATTTCACATATTTAATCTTGGGCCTAGACAACCCGCAAGATCGTAAATCATCCGCACTTGCCCTTCGCACATCCGCGGGCATAATCAGCTGTGCCATTTCCAAACGTTTCCAGATACTTGCAGCTGCCGCCACCGAAATTTGCTGGCTGACTATTGCATTTAACAAAGCCTCAAACCCATCAGCTTTCAACCGCAAAGGCAACGTACCCGTTTGTTGTAACGCTTGTGCAAAACGCGGCTCAATTCGCGCTAAATACGCGGCACCCTCTGCGACACATGCGTCGCAAGTTATAATCCGCCCTACCATCCTTGTGCCCGCACCCAATCAAGGGCTGCATCAACCGTGCCAACCACCTTAGCATCTGGTAATTTCGGGCGGTTAATCATCACCACAGGCAGACTAAGTATGCGCGCTGCATCCAGCTTAGACCTGCTTTTTGCACCCCCTGCATTTTTGACAACCAACCACTCTATATTTTTTTCTTTAAATAAAGCTACTTCTTGTTCAATAGAAAATGGTGGCGTTCCAATTAAAAACCCGCCTGCAAAACCTGCCAATACAGGGGCTTTTGGCGGGTCAATCACACGTGCCAGTAATTTTCGCCCTTCTAGGCATGAAAACTCGTGCAATGTTTGCCGACCTGTTCCTAAAAACACCGTCGCACCTTTGGGAATATAATTTGCGGTTTGCGCAACAGTGTCTACATAATACCACTGGTCACCTACATCTGCGACCCATTCGAGACGTTGCACAATAATATGTGGTATATTCAATTCAGCACAAATACTGGCCGCCGTTTGCGTCATCTTAGCTGCAAACGGGTGGGTTGCATCAACCACGCCCTTAATTCCATGGCTCAATAAGTAATCGCGAAAGCCCTTAACACCGCCAAACCCGCCCTTACGTGTGATCGCAGGCAAATCTACAGGACTGCGCGTCACCCCAGCCAAAGATGCCACCACATCGACCCCTTGCAAGCCTTCTAAAAGTTGCCTTGCGTCCGAAGTTCCCGCTAAAACTAACAGTGTCACTTAGTTTTCCCCAATATATTACCTGAACGATCTATTACAACAATATCAACATGTTGTATTGTTTTCTTCACTTTTTCCTTCACGCGTATACGCGCCTGATCTGCGATTGCTTGCGCCAATCCGTTGCCAGCACGCGTCACCGCTTCCAGGGCCGTATTTGCATCCCTTACATCAGCCAATCCCAACGACAAAGACAGGGTATTCAACGCGTCAAAGTCCACCTGTGTTCGCGAAGAATGCAGATCTACTGCCCCTTGGGCCAGCTTGGTGATCTTACCAATTCCACCGCCAATCGTTACACGCGGCACAGGGTGTTTAGCCAGATATTTCAACATCCCACCCGCAAAATCGCCCATATCCAGCATCGCGTGATCGGGCAAGTTAAACAGCTCTTGCACCACCTTTTCAGATGTCGACCCCGTGCAACCCGCCACATGGGCCTGCCCGCCTGCCACCGCCACATCAATGCCGCGATGAATAGATGCAATCCATGCCGCGCACGAAAATGGCCGCACAATGCCTGTTGTGCCTAAAATAGATAGGCCACCTTTGATCCCCAATCTTGGGTTCCACGTCTTTAGGGCAATTTCCGCCCCATGCGGCACAGCAACCGTCACGCAAATATCCGGGCTTTTTCCATATCGGTTTGCTTGTTCTTCAATTACACCCGAAATCATCGCGCGTGGCACAGGGTTAATTGCAGGTTCGCCCACTTCAATCGGTAAACCCGCCATGGTCACAGTCCCCACACCGTCGCCCGCTTTAAACACAATCCCACCATCGCTGGCAGTGACCCGTGCAATAATCAGCGCACCGTGGGTTACATCGGGGTCATCGCCTGCGTCTTTGGTAATTCCAACCTCGGCCCAGCCATCACCAACCTCTTGATGTGCTAACGGAAACACGGGTGTTTCGCCTTTTGGCAAAGTAATGCCTATCTCGCGCGGGAAAGCGCCCCCCCACAAAGCATCCAGCGCCGCTTTAGTTGCGGCGGTCGCACAGGCACCTGTGGTCCAACCACGGCGCAAATCACCTGTTGGTTTCCTGCTCATAAGCGCGACTATAAGCGCCATTTTGCCTGACGCCAATCACCCAATTTGCGTCGTGCACCTGCTTGGCAATATGCATTCTCTGGGCCATAACACGGTTATGAACGATACGAATCCCCTTCCCGCCAATGATTGGCCCGAATTACAACCTGGCTGGGTTTGGCTTTGTGGTGCTGGCCCTGGTGATCCTGGCCTGCTGACACTTCACGCGCTCAATGCCCTGCGCCAAGCGGATGTTATTATTTATGACGCCCTTGTTGACAGCCGCATCATGGATTGGGCAAGTGACAAAGCCGAACTGATCTATGCAGGCAAACGTGGTGGCAAACCATCTGCAAAACAGCGTGATATTTCACTGCAACTGGTGGATTTGGCCAAAGCGGGCAAGCGCGTTTTGCGGCTGAAAGGTGGCGATCCGTTTGTGTTCGGGCGTGGCGGCGAAGAAGCGCAAACATTGGTGCAACACGGCGTCCCTATCCGCATTATACCCGGTATTTCCGCAGGCATTGGCGGTTTGGCCTATGCAGGTATTCCTGTCACCCACCGCGATGTTAACCAATCGGTTACCTTTATAACAGGCCACGACCAAAGTGGTGACACCCCTAGTGCCTTGAATTGGCAGGCAATTTCCGATGGTTCACAAGTGCTGGTGATTTATATGGGCATGAAACACATCGCACCTATTGCACAGGCTTTGTTAGACGCGGGCCGTGCTTCAGGCGAACCTGTTGCAGTGGTCACACAAGCCACAACGCCCGATCAACGCGTGCTGGAAACCACGTTGGGTACCATTGTAGCCGATCTGGAAAAATCCGATATGTCCCCACCTGCCATTATCTGCGTTGGCCGTTCTGTGAAAATGCGCCAAGTGTTGGATTGGCAATCAATGATTTCAGGCGAAAACCCCCGCAATCTTGACCCGTTGGGCCGTGGTAAACCCGCCGAGGCCTCATGAAGGGCCTGATTTTAACCGCACCAAACTCTGGTGGCGGTAAAACCACCCTGACATTGGGTATATTACGCGCCCTGAAAAATCGCGGCATTGCCATGGGTTCTGGCAAAAGTGGGCCAGATTACATCGATCCGCGCTTTCATGAAGCTGCAAGTGGCGCGCCTTGTGTAAACCTTGACGCATGGGCGATGTCGTCTGATCGCATCCGCAATTTAGCGGCATGTGGCACACCGATATTGATCGAAGGTGCAATGGGCTTGTTTGACGGCGCCCCCCCTATGGGCAAAGGGGCCACCGCAGATCTAGCCCGCATACTGGGCCTGCCATGTGTGTTAATTTGCGATGTATCCAAACAATCCCAGTCAGTCGCCGCAGTTGTTGAAGGGTTTTCACGTCACGCAGATGATGTCAGCATTGTTAGTGTCATCCTGAATAAGGTCGGCAGCCCACGGCACGAAGCCATGTTACGCCGCGCACTTGATCCCGTTGGCCTACCAATATTGGGTGCGGTTTACCGCGATACAAAGTTAGAAACACCTTCACGGCACTTAGGGCTGGTACAGGCAAATGAGCGCGATGATTTAGAGGCCTTCTTGGATTATTCAGCGAGTATCGCAAGTAACTCTATCGATATTGATTTATTACTCTCGTTATTCCAGCCAATATCAAAATCTGCTGGCAATCCTAAAATTTTACCACCCCCCGCCCAATCTATCGCAATAGCATCTGACCAAGCCTTTGCTTTTGCCTATCCCCACCTGCTGTCAGCCTGGCAAAAAGCGGGGTCCGAGCTCTCCTTTTTCTCACCTTTGGCAGATCAGGCGCCTGCCCCAAGTGACCTTGTGATCCTTCCAGGCGGGTACCCCGAACTGCATGCAGGAAAACTTGCCAGTAACCAGACATTCATCACAGGGATGCAGCAGGCAAAAGCAGTTTACGGCGAGTGCGGTGGCTATATGGCGATGGGCGAAGGTCTGATTGATGCGGATGGCAAGCACCATAAAATGCTGGGCCTTTTGCCGCTTGAAACCAGCTTTGCAAGCCGCAAACTGCACCTTGGGTATCGCAATCTGACACCACAAGGTGGGCTATGGGATTTATCCCTTAACGGGCATGAGTTTCATTATGCCACTACACTAAAAGCCAACGGGAAACCGCTTTTCCATGCCACAGACGCAGAAAACACTAAACTACCCCACATGGGGCTGATAAATGGCCCTTACTCAGGCAGTTTTGCACATATCATCGACCGCGCGGATTAGTCCATTAACGGGTACAATGTTCTGATTGCAGGACGGTCATAAGTCAGATACGTCATAAATTATGACCCATTCAGACGTACTTGCCAAACGCAATGTTATAATCCTAATTTTAGCGCAAGCATTCCTTGGCGCGCAAATGCCGATCCTGTTTGTTATTGGCGGGCTGGCAGGGCAATCACTGGCTTCTAATATCTGCTGGGCTACAATGCCAATATCAATGATCGTCTTTGGATCAATGACAACTGCCCCGTGGCTAAGTCAGGTGATGCAGAAATATGGCCGAAAAGTTGGATTTATAATTGGCATTATTGGCGGGGCAACCGGTGCTGCAGTTTGTGCCTATGGCCTATTCACAGCATCATTTGGCACCTTCCTTCTTGGCAGTTATTTTTCTGGCATATACATGTCTGCCCAAGCATTCTATCGGTTTGCCGCAGCCGATACTGCATCCGATAGCTTTCGCCCCAAAGCCATTTCTTATGTGATGGCAGGCGGGCTTGCATCTGCAATTATCGGGCCGCAACTGGTTAAATTAACCTCTGACGCCTATGTCATACCATTTTTTGGTGCTTATATTGCGATCATTGCAATTAACTTAATCGGTTCACTGCTGTTTTTCTTCTTAAAAATACCTACCCCCGAGCCACAAGATAAAGCGGCACCTGCTGGGCGTTCAAGGCTGGAATTGTTAAAATCGCCGCGCATTGCCGTTGCCATCATCTGTGCAATGGTTTCATACGCGTTGATGAACCTTGTCATGACTTCAACACCACTTGCGGTCGTTGGCTGTGGTTTCACACAAAACAATGCCGCCGATGTTGTTATGGGGCATGTATTGGGTATGTTTATCCCCAGCTTTTTCACAGGTCATCTGATTGTACGTTTCGGGGCCAAAAAAATCGTAGCACTGGGTTTGGTAATTCTGGCAATAGCCGGCATTGTTGACCTTTCAGGTATAACATTAACCAACTTCTTCTTAGGTCTTATATTGCTAGGCATCGGATGGAACTTTGGCTTTATCGGCGCCACCACAATGCTATCATATGCCCACGCACCCAGCGAGCGCGGGCGGGTTCAAGGTATGAATGATTTTCTAGTATTTGGCATGGTAACATTAGGGTCATTGTCATCTGGCGGCTTGATGAACTGCTCAGGTGGCACCCCTGTAGAGGGTTGGACAGCCGTCAATATCGCAATGGTACCTTTCCTATTATTGGCAGGTGCTGCATTGGTTTGGTTAATGATAATAGATCGGCGAGAAGGCCGCGACAAACTTAAATCTTATTCAGCATAGATTTCGCAAGCAGACTGATTTTCTTATGAAATTCAGAGACTTCCAAACCACCTAACGCTACAAGTTCTGGGGATTGGGCCGCAGTTTTTAAGGTTCTCTTTGCCATCCACGCCGCCCGTAATGCAGCTTTAACAGGGTTTGGCAGTCCTTTAACCGCTTCCATACGGGTCAATGCACAATTCGCCAAGTTTGATACACCCTTGGGGGTTCCATCCACTAACGGATATTTCTGCGCGTTTTCCAACGCGGGTATGGCCCGAAATAAGGCCGCAATACCTGCACCATAGCCAAAATCCATCACGGCGGTTTTATACGTATCACTTGCACCTAGTGCCTGTGCGGCAAGCCACATCAACCCGGCGGAGGTATCACTGATATACCGATCAAACGCTGCCTGATCTTTATGATGCTCTTTGTAAATATCCCAGCGTCGCGCCTCTATCAGCGCATCAAACGCTGCGCGATCTAGCCCCTTATCGGCAATCAAGGCCCCTAAAGGCGTTACAACTTCATGGCGACGCACAGCACCGCCCGAATAAATTTCCTCAATCGCATCCACCCACCATTGCAGGCGCATTTCGGCAATCATAGCTTCCGCAGTCACCCAAGGGGCGCGCACCACTTCTAGATTAAAGGCATAAAGCACCATCAAACCACCGCGATCATCGGGGTGTGCCGTCATTGCCGACAAAAACCGATCAGGGTCACCGCGTTCAACCAGTTCTGCACAGGCTTCAACGCTCATGCAGGTTTTACCCCGTCACGAACAAGCTTCCAATTTATTGCATCCAGCAAAGCTTCAAAAGATGCGTCCACTATGTTCGCAGACACGCCCACGGTAGACCAATGCCGCCCCTGCCCGTCTTGGCTGTCTATGATAACACGGGTCACAGCCTCGGTGCCGCCATTGGTGATGCGCACTTTGAAATCGACCAATTTCATATCGTCAATCACTGCCTGATATGGCCCTAAATCTTTGCCCAAGGCACGCGATAATGCATTTATCGGCCCGCTGTCAGTGCCATGTTCATCCATGCTTTGGGACACTGACATGACTTTACGATCACCGATTTTAGCGACGACAACCGCCTCTGAAATACTAACCATCTTGTTATACTTGTTCTTACGGCGTTCAACCGTCACACGGTAACGTTTCACTTTGAAAAACCTTGGTAAGGTTCCCAAAATCTTATGCGCCAATAACTCAAAAGAGGCTTGCGCACTATCGTAGGCATAGCCTTGATCTTCGCGTTGTTTCACCTTGTCCAAAATCTGGTTAAGACGTGGATCACCTTTGGGCACTTCAATACCCGCCTCAAGCAAGCGTTGGCGCAAATTCGATTGCCCCGCTTGGTTTGACATCGGAATTATACGTTTATTTCCAACCGCTTCTGGGTTGATATGTTCATAAGTAGTCGGGTCTTTCAAAATAGCCGACGCATGCAACCCTGCCTTATGCGCAAAGGCTGACGCACCCACAAAGGCCGCCTGTTTTAGGGGTACACGGTTTAATATATCGTCCAACATACGGCTAAGAGCGGTCAGCCCTTGCAGCCCGTCAAGCGTTACACCTGTTTCATAAAGACTGGCATAGGGTTCTTTCAACAAAAGCGTTGGAATAAGCGTGGTCAGGTTGGCATTACCGCACCGTTCGCCCAATCCATTTAGTGTACCCTGAATTTGCCGCGCACCTGCATCCACTGCCGCCAAAGAATTCGCTACCGCATGTTCGGTATCATTATGGGTGTGAATACCCAGATGGCTGCTTGGAATACCTGCCACAATCGCGGCCTTAGTGGCGGCATGCACCTGTGACGGCATAGCGCCACCGTTGGTGTCACACAAAACCACCCAACGTGCACCCGCATCATAGGCCGCCTTCGCCGCTTTCAAGGCATAATCGGGGTTGGATTTGTAGCCATCAAAGAAATGTTCGCAATCAAACAGGGCTTCAGGGCCTTGATCGGTGATGTGTTTGATTGAGGCCGAGATATTTTCGATATTCTCATCCAACGTGATGCCCAAAGCCGTTGTCACATGAAAATCATGGGTCTTGCCGACGAGGCATACCGCAGGCGTGTTAGCGTTCAAAACGGCAGCCAGCACATCATCATTAGCCGCAGAACGGCCCGACCGTTTGGTCATACCGAAGGCGGTGAAGGTTGCTTTCAATTTCGGTGCCGCATCAAAGAAATCGCTGTCAGTTGGGTTGGCACCGGGCCAACCGCCCTCAACATAATCAATGCCAAGCGCGTCTAAAGCGGCCGAAATCCGCAGCTTGTCTTTAACAGAAAAATCCACACCTTGGGTTTGCTGACCATCACGAAGGGTTGTGTCGTATAGATAGAGGCGCTCAACGGTCATGATAAACACCACTTAGCCGTGGCGCTTGCGTCACGGCCAGCGCCCGAACCGCCCCCACGGGCGGGCGCTTCTCGCCCCCCCTCGGTTCGGGCGTTGGCCTTTGTTGTGTGTTGCGATGAACAGAGGAAGGTCATTTTAGGGCCTCCAGTTTTGATGGATCAAAGCTTGAAGAAAGTTCCCAAACAACACCATCTTTTGTATCAGTCACAACAACGCCAGCATTAGTGAATGCGGTTCTAATTTCATCAGCTCTTGCATAATTTTTCTGTAATTTTGCTTCAGCCCGTTCTAAAATAAGTTGTTCAATAAACTCAAAACTATCTTTTTCATTATAAATGTCAGATAGGAAAAGGTCACCTTTTTGCTCTTCAGATTCCAACTCTTTATTTAAACGTATTTGATCCATATGCCCTATGTATAATCCTAACAACTCACAACCAAGGCGCAGTTTTTGTAGATCCTCTGGTGTTCCTTTTTTGTAATAAGAATGAAGTTTGGTTATTGCCAATGAAGTATTCAGGTCATCAGCAACAGCATTTAAAATATCGCTTGGAATAGGTTCATCCGAGTAAAATGCTACACTCTTGCTCTCAATAGCAATGGACCATTTCCTAAGCGTCGCCTCCGCCTCCCGCGCCTTCTTCTCCGTCCAATCCATAGGCTTAGAATAATGCGTACTCAAGAAGACAAACCGAATAACTTCCCCCGCATATCCCTTATCCAGCAGCTCCCTCACAGAAAAGAAATTGCCCAAAGATTTGGACATTTTCTTACCTTCAACCTGCAACATCTCATTGTGCATCCAGACCTTCGCGAAGGTATCTTCACCACAGCAAGCGCAGCTTTGGGCGATCTCATTCTCATGATGCGGAAACTGTAAATCGAGGCCCCCGCCGTGAATGTCAAAGGTTTCACCAAACAAGGCCCTCGACATTGCCGAACATTCGATATGCCAACCGGGGCGGCCATAGCCCCAAGGGCTGTCCCATCCGGGCTGAATGCCCGTTGACGGCTTCCACAGCACAAAATCCATCGGATTGCGTTTGTAAGGGGCCACTTCTACGCGCGCACCTGCAATCATATCGTCCACAGAACGGCCCGACAAAGCGCCATAATGCTTATAGGAGTTCACATTAAACAGCGCGTGACCCTCGGCCCCATATGCATGGCCCTTCGCGATTAGTTCTTCAATCATCGCAATCATTTCAGGAATGTATTCCGTAGCCCTTGGGGCCTCATTTGGTGCCAAAGCCCCCAACGCGCCCATATCATCCAGAAACCAACCAATCGTTTCATCGGTAATATCCCGAATAGACCGCCCCGTTTGTTCTGCCTTAGTGTTTATCTTGTCATCCACATCGGTGAAGTTGCGCGCGTAAGTGACGTGATCTGTCCCGTATACATGACGCAGTAAACGAAACAGCACATCAAACACCACCACGGGACGCGCGTTGCCGATGTGGGCGCGGTCATAGACCGTGGGCCCACAAACATACATTCGCACGTTATCTTTATCCAAAGGCGTAAAAACCTCTTTGGTTTTGGTCTTGGTGTTGTAAAGCTTAATCTTGGTCATAGTATCTCACAGGGTTATCCCTGCGGGCCTATCACTTACTTACTGTTATGGAAATAAAGAACGGCCCGCGTGATGTTTCAGCAGGGTGTAATAATGCAGCATATGATGCAAATTGTTCTCATATCTGCACTTTAAAGCGAAGCAGGTTGCAAATACAAGCCCTTAAACAGCAGCTTTTTGTTTGTGTCTATGCATGAAGTAAGACCAGATAATCATACAAAAATAGGCCAGATCAAGAACCACAAGAGTTACCCATGGATAGGTCAACAACATAGCCACCAGCACTGTAAACCCTGCCAGTATATAGGTGATTTTTCTGCGTCGTACAGTCGTGGTTTTAAATGAATATGTCGGAATACGGCTGACCAAAAGCACCCCTATGATCGCCATATAAAGGGCGATTAGACCAGCATAAGATTGCACTTCATTGGGCCAAAGGAACGATAAAAACATAGGAAACAGTACCAACATGGCCCCTGCTGGGGCAGGCACGCCTGTAAAATACTCACCATTGTCATCAGTTTCAGATTTACTGTCCGCATTGAAACGCGCAAGGCGCATCACCATGCACACAGCAAAAAACAATACGGCAATCCAACCTGCCCGCTTTAAATCTTGCAATGCCCAAGCATAAATTACCAATGCAGGTGCCACACCGAAGTTTGCGAAATCAGCCAAACTATCCAGTTCGGCTCCTAACTGACTTTCTGAATTCATATAACGCGCAATACGCCCATCCAAACCGTCCAGGATACAGGCCAACAAGATCAGATAAACGGCGGCGGTAAAACTACCTTGAAACGCAAAGCGAATGGCGGTTAATCCAGCACAGATCGCCCCCACCGTAATCAGGTTGGGCAGCAAAGACATCAACGGCAGTTCGCGGTCGGTCTTTTGCGGGCTATCGTTTTTCTGAACCAGTTTAACCATAAGTTATTCCTCTTGTGCCAGTCGCGGCGCATCTTTTGATGTTAAATCTGCCAACACAGTTTCGCCGCCCACCATGGTCTGCCCCAATGCAACCAACGGGTTCACACCCTCTGGCAGATATACATCCAAACGTGAGCCAAAACGGATCAATCCAAACCGCTCACCCGTGCGCAGGCTTTGGTCTTTTTCAACAAACCCCAATATCCGCCGCGCAACAAGCCCTGCAATTTGCACCACAACCAACTGCCGCCCATCCGCCATTTCTATGGCAAGTGAGCTGCGTTCATTGTCTGAACTGGCTTTATCCAAGGAAGCGTTGAAAAACTTACCGGGCCGATAGGCCAATGCGGTGATTTTCCCCGCAATAGGCGCGCGGTTAATGTGGCAGTTAAAGACGCTCATAAAAACGCTAACACGCAACAAGGGTTCTGACCCTACGCCCAATTCCTCTGGCGGGGTGGCCATTTCGATTAGGGATATAACCCCGTCCGCAGGGCTGACAATCAACCCTTCACGAGTTGGAACAGACCTTATAGGATCACGAAAAAAGTAATAACACCAGATGGTTAATATAACACCAACCCAGCCCAGAACATCCGATATTAAAAATAAAACAAGGGTAATCGCGGCAAATGCACCAACGAATTTCAAACCTTCTTTGTGCATTGGCTTCACGAAGGTGTTTAACATACTTACTGACACTGGAATTTCTACCCTTATTATAAAAGCGACATATATGACGCAAATGGACAAGATGATCTTCCATATCTAAGTCCAAATCAAAGCATGATAGAACTTAATTGGATGACAACCCTTATTTCGCGCACCATTGGTGCTGATCGCGGCCGTGCGGCGCGCGGTTCCCCCTGTTTTTGCTGAAAAACCAACAATCTTCAAGCAAAATCAAGGAAATCTAAATGTCTGGAACCAAAACCCGCAGATCAGGTGGGCGTGCCGCGCGCCAAGCATTGCGTGCAGCACCTCTAACCGACGATATTCGCCCAATTCGTGCGGGCATGGAGGGCGGTACTTATAAACCCCTTTCAGAACGCGATGTGCAACGCATTCATGAAACCGCACTCAAGGCGTTAGAAACGATCGGCTTGGCCGATGCACCCCAAACTGGCATAGATGTGCTGGTTAAAGCAGGTGCTATCCTTGGCGACGATGGTCGCCTAAGGTTTCCCCGTTCTGTTGTCGAAGATACTTTGGCTATTGCGGCAAAGAAGGTCACACTTTTTAGCCGTGATGGTAAGAACGATCTAGAACTTTATGGTAACCGCGTACACTTTGGCACGGCCGGTGCGGCTGTGCACATCGTTGACGTAGAAAACAATGAATACCGCGAATGTGTCGTACAAGATTTGCATAATGCGGCCAAGATCGTGGATAAATTAGACAATGTACATTTCTTGCAACGCCCAATGGTTTGTCGTGATATTCCAGATAATTACGAGATGGACTTAAACACGATTTATGCATCTTGTTCAGGGACAACCAAACACATTGGCACCAGCTTTACTGACCCGTCTTATATGAAAGGCGCGTTTGAGATGATTTACGAAATCGCGGGTGGTGAAGACAAATATCGCGAACGCCCTTTCATCTCTAACTCTAATTGTTTTGTCGTCCCACCGATGAAATTCGCAACTGAGTCTTGCGAAACGATGGAACTGTGCATTCGCGGCGGCATGCCCGTACTTCTGTTATCCGCAGGCATGGCTGGGGCCACAACCCCTTCCACAATAGCAGGAGCTATTGCGCAAGCTTGCGCCGAATGCCTAGCAGGCCTTGTTTATGTAAATGCGATTAAACCCAGGCACCCTGCCATATTCGGCACTTGGCCGTTCGGTTTGGACTTACGCACAGGTGCCATGACCGTTGGATCAGGCGAACAGGCATTATTATCCGCAGGGTGCGCCCAAATGCACAAATTCTACGGTTTACCAGGGGGGGCCGCTGGTGGTGCATCCGACTCTAAAATGCCCGACATGCAAGCAGGTTGGGAACAGATGTGCTCGAATGTCATGACAGGCCTATCAGGTTTGAACATGGTTTATGAAGCCGCTGGCATGCATGCGTCACTTTTAGGGTTTTGCCTTGAATCCCTGATCCTGTCAGATGATCTGATAGGTCAAGCGCAAAGGTGTGTACGCGGTATTGAAGTTACAGATGAAACGCTGGCACTAGATCAGATCGCAGACGTCTGTTTGAACGGCCCAGGTCACTATTTGGGCACAGATCAAACACTTAGCCGTATGCAGGCAGATAACGTATACCCAACACTTGGTAACAGAATGTCCCCTAAAGAATGGGCAGAGTACGACAAACCAGATTTGATTGAAAACGCTATCAAATTGAAAAATGAGATATTGGCAGAACGTTCAAACGCAAGGCTTGATCCCGAATTGGATCAAGCTATTCGTAAAAATTTCAACATTCACTTGAAACGGCAATAATCTTATCTCGCCCTGTTTTCTAAACTGTAATCACCCGATTTATTCAGGTGATTAATGCGCAGCGTACGCCCCCCTAACAAACCCTAAACCCTTACAGGTGTATATCTGCCCCTGCTAGCAAAAGTAGTTCACGGGTTTTCAAAGGACGGGTAACGCCGTCAAATGCGAAAACTACCGCAACTTAACAGTTAAGAATAGGTACAAGGGCACCACCCCTTGTTCGGCCATATAGCTACAATCGGCAGGCCTGCCTTCCTTATAACCTACATACCCAGTTCATACTAAAACCCCGCCGCAAAATGAATGGCGACGGGGCAAAAATGATGTAAAAAACGCGTTAACGCTTACCCGTAACGGTATGGACGTCCGGCTTTAACCATATCAGCGTTGTATTGCTTGAAGATTTTTACAACCTTGGCTTTGGTTTCTGACTCGGCTGCAATTTCATCCCAGAAAGTAACAGCAGCGTCTTCAACAGTTTTCCATTCTGCATCTGGAATTGATGTCAATTTCATCTTCGGCCCGTTTACGCGCAATGAAGCTTCACCACCCCAGTACCACCACTGACGGTAGTAATGTGATTGGTCACAACAAACCCGGAACAGCGTTTGTAAATCTTCTGGCAGTTCATTCCAGCGATCCATATTGGCAAAGAATGACCCTGCCCATGCGCCCGAAATATTGTTGGTCAGGAAGTAGTTTGTTACATCTGCCCAGCCAACTGTGTAGTCCTCGGTGATACCTGACCACGCAATGCCGTCCAGCTCACCTGTTTGCATAGCAACTTCGATGTCTTCCCAAGGAAGTGTGACGGGCACAACACCGAACTGTTCAAGGAAACGACCCGCAGTTGGGAAGGTAAACACGCGTTTGCCTTTTAGGTCTGCAAGGTTGTGGATAGGGTCTTTGGTGGCGAAGTGACATGGATCCCAAGCACCTGCACTGATGTGTTTTACACCGACTTTGGAATACTCTTCGTCCCAAATTTCATTCAAACCGTATTGGTTAAACAATACAGGCACATCAAGGCTATAGCGTGAACCGAATGGGAAATACCCACCAAAAACAGTAACTTCTGTTGGGGACGCCATGCTGTCATCATCGGATTGTACCGCGTCGATTGTGCCTTTTTGCATCGCACGGAACAATTCACCCGTAGGAACCAGCTGATCGCCGTAGAACAGTTCAATTTGCATACGGTCGCCAGCTATTTGGTTGAACATGTTGATCGCCGGTGTGACGACATGTTCGGCCAGTGACGCACCTGCATATGTCTGCATACGCCATTTGATCGTAGATTGTGCAAGTGCGGGGGCAGCTAAGCTTGCGCCTACGGCACCTGCACCGGCGGTGGTTAAAAACTTACGTCTAGTTGTCATTTTCAGTCTCCTGGTTGGTTATTAAATGCCCTGAACGGGCGGCGAATTTATTGCTCCTGACGGAGTTCTTATTATTTCCCATAAACATATTCCGGCAGCCAAAGGGCGATTTGCGGGAAGGTCATAATCGTTGCCAACGCCAGCACCATGATCAGCACAAACGGTATGATCGAGCTGTAGATGTCGCGCAATGTTATTTCAGGCGGTGCCATAGCGCGCATCAAGAACAGGTTATAACCAAAGGGCGGCGTCATATAAGCGATCTGTGTAGTGATGGTATATAGCACACCGTACCAGATCAGATCAAATCCAAGCGCACCCACCAGTGGCACATAAAGTGGCGCCACGATCACCAGCATGGCCGTGTCGTCTAAAAACGTGCCCATCACAAGGAATGAAAGCTGCATCAGGATCAAGATCACCCAAGGCGACAGGCCCAGTTGTTGAGTGAACAGGTTATCAATGGCATCTACCGCACCCAAGCCATCAAACACAGCACCAAACCCTAGGGCCGCTAGAATGATCCACATGAACATACACGAAATTGCCAAGGTCTGACGCACTGACACTTCCAACACTCGTCGGTTCATACGGCCCTTCAATATTGCGGCGCCAAAAGCTGTCATTGCCCCAATGGCGGAACTTTCTACCAGTGATGTCCAGCCATTAACGAACGGCACCATCATGGCTGCGAATATTGCCAAAGGCAGCAAGCCCGCGCGCAAAAGACGCAATTTTTCAGGCATAGATACTGTGCGTTCTTCGGGTGGTAAAACTGGCCCAAGGGCGGGGTTAATCTTACAACGGATCGCAATATAGATGATAAACATCGCGGCCATCATCAGGCCCGGAAACAAGCCTGCAAGCCACAGTTGACCCACTGGTTGACGTGCAATCATCGCATAAAGCACCAGAACAACAGAAGGCGGCACTAGGATGCCCAAACTGGAACCCGCTTGGATCACGCCCGTGACCATTTTCTTGTCATATCCACGTTTTAGCAGTTCAGGCAGCGCAATGGTGGCACCGATTGCCATACCAGCAACCGACAGGCCGTTCATCGCGGAAACCAACACCATCAACCCGATGGTACCAATGGCTAGCCCGCCGTGAATGGGGCCCATCCAGACATGGAACATCTTATAAAGGTCATCGGCAATTTTACTTTCCGATAGCACGTATCCCATGAAAATAAACATCGGCAGCGTTAAAAGCGGGTACCATTTCATCAGCTTCAGGGCCGATGAAAACGGAATATCCGAGCCACCTACCCCCCACAAGGTAATCGCGGCAATAGCCCCCACAACCCCGATGGCGGCAAATACGCGTTGGCCTGTAAACATCATCAACATCATTGATGAGAACATCACTATGGCGATTAACTCTTGGGACATTACAGTGTCACCCCTTTAATTTTAGCGATGTCTTTAATTAATTCGGATACGGCTTGCAGCAGCATCAAAATAATCCCGATAATCATTGTAACCTTGATCGGCCACAAAACGGGCCGCCATGCGGTTGCACTGCGTTCTAGCCGCCCGACAACTTCTTGTAAGCCGTCAAAGCCGCCTGTGAAAAAGCCTATGAATAGGTTTTTGAAAAACTCAAAGCTTTCCATTTTATAGGGTTTTCCCAAGGAATATGCCGTCGAGTCGAATGCGCCGTAAAGCAGCACACCCAGATATGTTATTAAAAACAACACGGTAATAGCATCCACCTGCGCTTTGCGCCGATCCGTCCATTCACCGTAAAACAAATCCATCCGCACATTTGCACCAAGTTGAATAGAATACGGGCCGCCAAGAATATAATAGGCAACCATAGCAAATTGCGCGACTTCCAAAGTCCAGCGCGATGGTAAAAAGAAGGTTTTCGAAATGGATGACCACAGTAAAATTGCGACCATAACAAAGATGCCATACATCATCATGCGCCCAATGCGGCGGTTTACGGCATCTATGATACGTACATAATGACCTGCAATCTGTATCATATTGCGGCCCTCACATCGATGGGTTGATTGATCTTAATTAAACTGGATTTAAGTAAATCAGCCAACATTTTTGCCATTTCATCTATCTGTGTTTCGGTTTCAAGCAAATCATTACGCACTTCGATCATTACGTTAATCAGGCCATTATCCGTGCCATGAACCTGCAAAGTATGGGCGACACCATCTTGTTGTGAATAGGGTTCATTCAGATCAACGCGCCAATTAGATTGGTTTTGCGCCAAACTCACCATTGTCATTGCAAGTTCGCTATCTTTGTCGTGAATAATACCAATCTCTGTATCTCGGACATGCCCGTTGTAAATCTTCGTAAAGCTATGAATTGTAACAATTATAGGCGCGTTTCCATGTTTTTTAATGGTTTGCGTTAATAAACTCACAAATGGCAAATAAACCGTATCCACCCTTTCACGCATTTGCGCTTGGGTTAGGTTTCTATTGCCCGGAATTTCGATTTGTTCACTAATATCCCGCATAGCATCTGGGGATGTGGGCGGCCTGTTGCAGTCATATACAAGCCGCGAAACTGTACTAACGACTAGGGCTGCGTCCAACAATTTGCTTAGCTTTTCTGACAGGCAGAAGGCACCAGGATCCCAAGCCGCATGAGATGTTTTATCTGCTTCACTCAGGCCCAAATCATTGTAACGTTGAGGGAAATGTTTACTGGCATGTTCACACACCAATATCACTCTGGATTGCGCCTGCTCGTTCAACAGCTCAGCAGCACTACTTGTCGTATCAGACAAGTTATTATCAACCCTAGCTTGATGCAAAACGATTCCCCAAATTCAGTATTGGTAAATTCTCTTCAGTATGAACACTTCTGTCAACATCCTTTCCGAAAAATTCTCTTCAAGTTCAATCCTCTTGTAAGAATATGTTCATAAATTAAATTTTAGCTAATAACAGTTACGTCACCATTGCTAAAATACTGTATTCTTATAATTCTGGCCAAACTATAATCGGATAATTATCCACTATAGGTAGATAGCAAGGCAAAAATTGTATGATTAACTTAATTGTAAACGGAAAAAACCATCAATTAGACATAGAAGATGAGATGCCGCTTTTATGGGTATTACGCGATGAATTGGGCATTACAGGCCCAAAATATGGCTGTGGTATTGCCCAATGCGGTGCCTGTACTGTTCATGTGGGTGGTCAGGCTGTGCGTTCTTGTTCAATGCCTATCGGGGACGTTGACGGGCCGGTTACAACCATCGAAGGCTTGGGTGTACCCACTGCATTGCACGCGGTGCAACAAGCCTGGATTGAACACCAAGTTGCCCAATGCGGCTACTGTCAATCAGGGCAGATCATGACAACAGCTGCTTTTCTGGCTGAAACCCCCGACCCAACAGATGAAGATATAGATGAGGCTTTATCTGGAAACCTATGCAGGTGCGGTACTTATCCGCGCATTCGTGCGGCAGTAAAAACCGCCGCCAAAAACCTGAAAGAGGCATAAGATGGGGCGCATAAAAACCATTGCACGACGTACATTCCTAATCGGGTCAGTTGCCATCGCAGGCGGTGTAGCATTTGGCTATTACGCCTATAAAAAACCCGTTGCTAACCCACTGCTAGACGATTTATCAACGGGTGAAGCCGCAATAACACCCTATGTTCGCATCGACGCAAACGGTGTCACAATCATTACACCACGTGCGGATAAAGGTCAGGGCACCTATTCAATTCAGGCAGCCCTTGTTGCCGAAGAATTAGATATTGCGTGGCAGGATATTCAGGTTGATCCCGGCCCCCCTAGCCCTGCCTATTATAATGAGGCTGTTTTGGCAGATGGCCTGCCTTTTGCCGCTGTCGATGAAAGCTTTATTGCCAAAACAGGCCGCGCAAGTGGTGGCGTATTTGGAAAGTTATTAGGCATACAAATAACCGGCGGTTCTAGCACCGTGCCTGATGCTTATGAAAAACTACGTGTTGCGGGTGCTATAGCACGCGAGGTTTTGTTACTTGCCGCCGCGGAAAAAACAGGGATTAGCGCGTCAAAGCTAACAACGAATGACGGCGCGGTTTTACTGCCCGATGGTTCACGAATTGCTTATACTGAATTGGCTGTTATTGCAGCAGGCATCACACCACCAAGCGAGGTTAAACTTAAACCAGAAAGTGAATGGCGGTATTTGGGCAAAGATATGCAGCGCATTGATATGGTCGCTAAATCCACTGGCACACAGGTTTACGGCATTGATCTGGCTTTTGATGGAATGGTCTATGCAACTGTGCGCACTAACCCACATGTTGGCGGGCCTGCTGGAAAATATGATGCTCGCAAAGCCGAAAAAATGCGCGGCGTGCATAAAGTTATCCCTGTTACAGGCGGTGCAGGCGTTATTGCAGACAATACATGGCGCGCTATTCAGGCAGCAAACGCAATTAAGTTTACATGGGACAAAACAACATTACCCGCAACACACGAAGAGTTATGGGATAAAATCAGCGCGTCGTTCCACCCAGATATGTACGACAGTCAGTTAAAAGATATAGGTGATGTTGATGCGGCGCTGAATGCGAGTGATATAGTAAACGCCGAATACCGTATCCCCAATCTGGCCCATGCACCACTAGAGCCAATGAATGCCGTGGTATTGCTGAAAAATGGCCGTCTGGACATTTGGACAGGCACCCAGATACCACGTTTCTTGGTTGCCACGGCTTCGAAAATATCGGGCTTAGATGCGGAAAACATTTATTTGCATGTCCAAATGATGGGCGGCAGTTTTGGGCGCCGTTTGGAAGATGATTATGTCCGTTCTGCGATTGAATTAGCAATCGCGATGGAAGGTACAGCTGTTAAAATGACATGGTCACGCGAAGAAGACATGACCCATGATTTTCCGCGCACCATGCAAATGTCACGCGCGTCAGGTACCATAAAAGACGGTCATGTTCACGCTTACAAACTTGATATTGCAGCGTTTTCCACAACAGAATCGCAGATGGGCCGCCAAGGTTTACCCTCAGTCGGGCCAGATGTGGCTATTGTTGCAGGGGCGTGGGATCAACCGTTTTCCATTCCACATTATCAGATCACAGGCTACCGTGTACCCGCATTGGTGCCCGTTAGTTCTTGGCGTTCTGTTGGGGCCTCTGGCAACGGTTTTTTGCATGACGCATTTCTAGACGAGTTGATACATAAAGCGAGGGCAGACCCATTGACAGAACGCATTCGACTTTGTTCGCATGAAAACTCACGCAAAGTTTTAGAAGCGGTTGGTGAGATGTCAAATTGGGGCATTGATTTAGGCCCAAACAGGGGGCGCGGTGTTGCTTTCACCTTGTCATTCGGGGTGCCAGTGGCAGAGGTGGTTGAAGTTACAAATACGCCTGACGGCATTAAAATTGACAAGGTTTATGTCGCAGTTGAAGTCGGTAAAATTTTGGACCCGATCAACTTTGAAAATCAAGTTCAGGGCGGGGTGATTTGGGGTTTAGGCCATGCAATATCGGCAGAGCTAACCTATACAAACGGCAAACCCGATCAGGAAAATTTTGACAGTTACGAAGCCATTAGATTGTATCAAGCCCCCGAAGTTATTGTACGCGGGTTGGAAAACGGCAGTGAAATTCGCGGCATTGGCGAACCTCCAGTCCCCCCTGCCGCCCCTGCCCTTGCAAATGCAATTTTCGCGGCAACTGGGCAGCGTATTCGTGAATTACCCTTAAACAAACACATTGATTTTGTGTGATATTGATCGCAAGCGCGGTTTTGGCCAGAAAGTTGCGTGCTTTGAATGCACAGTATATAATACAAACACAAATATGTTACACACCCTGATTTTGACACAACAATCAAAGCGTTTAAATCAGGATTTCACTTTGACCATAGCAGGATCATAAAGCGGCTTTGTATGAACCGTGCAAGCAAAGCGTTTTGCTGCGACTTCCAGTTCGTAAACCCCTGATGCAATATAGGCATCGTCCACGCCTTTTGGATTGCGGATATATCCATAACCTATTGATTTTCCTATGGTATAACCATACCCTCCAGAACTAAGCCACCCGACCCGTTTACCATTCCGAAAGATTGTTTCACGCCCCAACAAAATGGCATCTGGATCATCCAATGTGAAACCTGCCATGACTTTTTTCACACCGTTTTGTTTTTGTGCTTCCATTACCGCACGCCCTTTGAAAGCTGTTTTCGTTTGCAGCTTTACTGCCCACCCAAGGCCTGCTTCAATCGGGGTGTGGTCGGGGCCAATATCTGCCCCCCATGCGCGATATGCTTTTTCAAGACGGCAACTTTCGATGGCACGGTAACCCGCATTGACCAACCCATATGTCTTGCCCGCACCCATTAACGCATCATAAACAGCGATGGCATATTCAACAGGCAGGTGTAATTCCCACCCCAGTTCGCCCACATAAGTGACCCGTAAGGCCAGAACCGGGCAGCCGGCAATACCGATTTTTTTCACGGTACCAAATTTAAAGCCGTCATTAGAAACATCATCAGGGGTGATTTGCGCCAATATATCACGCGCTTTGGGCCCCATCAGAGATAAAACTGCGCTGGCTGATGTCACATCAAACAACTGACAGTTCATATCTGCAGGTATATTGCGGCTGATCCAGTTAAAATCGTGGGTGGCAAAGCCTGTGCCCGTAATAATATAAAACTCATCTTCGCGCACCCGTGCAACAGTCAGATCACATTCAATACCACCGTTATCATTCAACATTTGGGTGTAGGTTAATGCCCCCACGGGCTTATCAACATTATTAGCCGCAATCCAGTTCAGTGCTGACAAAGCATCGGGGCCTTTCAGGATGAATTTGGCAAATGAGCTTTGATCGAATATTACTGCCGCTTCACGAACGGCTTGATGCTCGCGCCCGACCGCACCAAACCAGTTTTGACGCCCGAAACCGTAAACATCCTTTGCTGTTTCCCCAAGGGCTGCATCCGCAAACCAATTAGGGCGTTCCCAGCCCAGTTTTTCACCAAAACAAGCCCCTTGATCTTTCAAGGATTGATATAGTGGTGATTTACGGCAAGGGCGGCCAGATGCGTTTTCCTCATGCGGCCATCCCATTGTATAATGTTTGGTATATGCTTCAATGGTGCGGGTGCGTACCCAGTCTGTGTCATAATGTGGGCTTCCAAAACGGCGAATGTCAGCAGACCACAGATCATAAGGGGGCGCACCTGTTTTTACCCATTCTGCAAGGGCCATACCTGCCCCACCTCCTGCTGCTATGCCAAAAGCGTTAAACCCTGCCCCGACAAAGAAGTTTTTCATCTCTGGGGCTTCGCCGATGATAAAGTTACCATCAGGTGTAAAGCTTTCCGGCCCGTTGGTTAAGGTTTTAATACCTGCGGTTTCCAATGCCGGTACCCGATCCAATGACAATTCCATTAATTGTTCGAAATGGTCAAAATTACTGTCCAGCAATGTATAGTGGAACCCCTTAGGAAAGCCATCCTTCGCCCAAGGTATAGGATTTGGCTCATACCCGCCCATCACCAACCCACCAACCTCTTCTTTGTAATAGGTAAGCCTGTCGGGATCACGCAATGTGGGTAAAATTTTTGGCATACCTTCTATCGCTTCGGTTACCATATACTGATGTTCCATACTAACCAGCGGTACGTTGACACCGAAACGGCGGGCAAATTCGCGACTCCATTGCCCAGCACATAGAACTACTTTTTCACATTCAATACGGCCCTGTTGGGTTATAACCGCTTTGATTTTGCCTTTGTCGACCTCTAGATTAATTACTTTGGTGTCTTCGAAGATTTTTGCCCCCGCCATACGCGCACCCTTGGCAAGTGCTTGTGTAATATCCGACGGGTTTGCTTGACCATCAGTGGGCATGAAAGCTGCCCCGATTACATCATCAATATTCATCAGGGGCCACAGGCTAAGGGCCTCTTGCGGTGTAAGAAGATCCATTTGCAGGCCAAAAGAACGCGCAGTCGTAGCTTGACGCTTTACCTCAATCCAACGATCTTGATTGCATGCAAGGCGCAACCCACCATTCATTTTCCAGCCTGTCCCAAGACCAGTTTCAGCCTCTATACTGTTATACAGCTCAACTGAATACCCCAGTAACTGGGTAATATTCGCGTTAGAGCGCAACTGCCCAACAAGGCCTGCGGCATGAAAAGTGGTGCCAGATGTCAATTTTTTACGTTCTAAAACAACGGTTTCTACACCCATTTTTGCCAAGTGATACGCGGTTGAACATCCAATAATGCCGCCCCCTATGATGACAGTTTTAGAAGAACTGGGTAATTTATGCATAGCGACCTCAGAGTTGTAAATATTCGGAATGGGTTTTGCGAAACCGCGCAAGGTTTTCAACCGTATAGGCGGCATAATCAAAGGCAATGTCAGAGCTGAGTTCAGAAACCATGCTCCACAAGGTTTCACGCAAAAGAGACGCGCATTTAAAAGCGTTATATCGGCGCATCAATCCTGCATTAATTGGTGCTTCAAAGTAATTTTCCAATAACCAGACTTCCTGATCCGCATCCAAACCATTGTTTGACGCCAAACCGCCCAAATCAAACAAGGGTGAATTAAAGCCTGCGTAATCCCAATCAATCAGCCACAAACGATTGCCGTCATCCAGAAAGTTTGCGGCCAGTAAATCATTATGGCCAAACACCATATCAAACGGCCCTGCTGCCTGTTCAAGGTTTGCACTGGTTTTTGCCAGTTCTGGCAATAGGGTTTGATATGTGCTGTGTGCCGCATTCAACGTGGCAATGTAATCTTGAATGACATGGAATACCCAGAAAAGAAGTGCTGGGCCACGCAGGTATTTTGGCACATCGCTATGGCATTTTCGGATCAAGGGCAAAACACGGGCCAAGGTTTTGGGATCACGTAAGTTTTCAGGCGTATAGGTTTGGCATTCAATGAACTCCAGCACTGTAATGCCTTTTTCCGTGTAAATAACCGCAGGAGATAGGCCTGCGGCATGTGCTGCACGCGATGCCGCCAACTCGTTAAACCGCATGACATGATGCTGGGGAATATCCTCACCCAGGCGCAACACGTATTTAGCTACCTCGTCAGTAATCACATAATTTACGTTAGTAATGCCACCACCCAGACGGGATATTTCTATATCCCCCTGCCACAAAGGTAATGCCCTGATACGGTGTGAAAGTTTTTGATCCAAGAAAGGCCTCATTTTTTTTCAGGTATGGCATTAATTCTATACCGAAATAGATTCGCTATAGTGCTAATAATCTGTTGAATAAGTCACATTTGTCAACAAATACCACAAAATTTAAACTATAATGTTGTTATTTGTGGGTTATAAATTAGTTATCACTCTAAATCGGGTAGGATCACACATGCAGGAACAATCTGAACACACAAACCACCGCGAACAGGAAATTTTGCGCGAGTTGCGCCTTGCCGGTGGCACCAGCAGGGTGGGTTTTCTTGCCAGCAGACTGGGCGTTTCCGACGAAACAATACGACGCAATATCAAAACACTTGCGGCACGCGCACTGGTGCGAAAAGTGCATGGCGGTGTTGTTTTGGTGGGCAATCCAAGCCTTACCGAACAACCGTTTCAGTCACGTATGGATCAAAACACAGGAACCAAGCAGCGGCTGGCCCAAAGGGTTGCAGAAATGATTTCAGATGGCGATTCTGTGTTTTTAGACATAGGCTCTACCACTGCGTATGTCGCAGAGGCCCTGCGCAATCATCACGCGCTTTATGTGGTTACAAATTCACTTGCAGTTTCACAATCACTGGCAACCCGTAACAACAATCGGGTATTTATGGCAGGAGGCGAGTTGCGCCCGCATGATGGGGGAGCGTTTGGACTGGATGCAATTCGATTTATCCAACGTTTCAATGTGAAGTACGCCGTGTTCTCGGTTGCAGCAATACATGCGGATGCAGGATTTATGCTGCATGACATCCAAGAAGCCGACCTGTCACGGACAGCTGCAAAACAAGCACAAACACGCATTGTCGTGGCGGATCATGAAAAATTCGGGCAACGCGCCCCAGTTGTTATAGAAGACCCCTCGCAATTTGACGTCATTGTGACCGATAAAACCCCACCAGATGAGATTGTTAGTATGCTGTCACAACACGCAATCTCTACGCTGTTACCAGAAAACTAAGTGCAGGTTTCGTACAATAGAGACCATACTAATGCCCCTTACTAGGCCCAGTATTATGAAAATTCTTTGCGCGTAATTGACAGGTTGAAAATAGTAAGGTGACATGCAAGATATGCTTAGAAAATATAAGAATTAAGCGCCCTAAAAATTACACCAGAATAAAATATGGAATTTATATGCAATACAGACGTGAAATAGACGGATTACGTGCCGTTGCAGTTATACCCGTCATACTTTTTCACGCAGGGTTTACTATTTTTAGCGGCGGTTATGTTGGGGTGGATATTTTCTTTGTCATCTCTGGATATCTCATTACCAGTATTATTATTAGCGAACTTGATCAAGGAAAGTTTTCTATTTTAAAGTTTTACGAACGGCGGGCACGGCGTATTTTGCCAGCCTTGTTCTTCGTCATGTTATTTTGCATACCCTTCGCATGGATATGGATGTTGCCCTCGCAATTTCTCGATTTCTCTCAAAGCCTTATTGCTGTCAGTTTATTTGTGTCAAATATTTTATTTTGGCAGGAAACTGGGTATTTTGCAGCTGCCTCAGAAGAAAAGCCGCTTTTGCACACTTGGAGTTTAGCGGTTGAAGAGCAATATTACATGCTCTTCCCAATATTTTTAATATTGCTCTGGCGTTTTGGTCGCAATCCAATATTTTACAGCATCCTCGTCATTTCCATTTTCAGCCTTCTATTAAGCGAATGGGGTTGGCGCAACGCACCTTCTGCTAATTTTTATCTCGCACCATCACGTGTTTGGGAATTACTTGCAGGGTCAATTTGTGCATTTTTACAGTTTAATAAAACGCAAAAAGCAAGCAATATATTGTCTGCATCTGGACTTATACTTATTGTTTTTGCGATCTTTTACTATGGAGAAGATACACCATTTCCGTCAGTATATGGTCTAGTACCAGTTGTAGGGACGGCACTTATTATCCTCTATGGTTCTCATGATACTTGGGTTGCCAAACTGCTTTCTATGAAAGCATTTGTTGGCATTGGGCTTATAAGCTACAGTGCTTATTTGTGGCATCAACCTTTATTCGCATTTGCACGCATTAGAAGTCTGACACCACCAGAACAGTGGTTAATGATGTTGTTAGCTGTTGCGTCATTAATATTAGCATATCTTAGCTGGCGGTATGTGGAATATCCATTTCGAAAACGAACATTTCCATCCTTACCTTCGCAACGCGCAATATTCAGCACTGCCAGCGTTATTAGTGCCGCCTTTATTATTTTAGGACTGTATGGGCATTTTGAAGATGGACTTAAGAATAGATTAAACCCGTTGCCAGGATATACTGATATTAAAAGTGATTTCGCAAAAATCGATAATGGATGGTGCTTCTACAGTATTGACACGCTCAGGTATCTGAAAGGCGGAGATGACGCGCTTAATTGCTACGTCGGTGTAGATTTATCTGATTAAAAAGGGGTGCTGTTTGGAGATTCTTTTGCTGGGCAATATGAACCATTTTGGGATATTGTTGGCACCCAACTTAAGATAAATATACAATCAATAACTACAAATTGGTGTTATCCAAGTATATCAGATGGATTTACAGGACGTGTCACTAGCAAGGCATATGAACAATGCAAATTCAACAGGAGATATTTTGAAAATTCACTAAAAGATTTCGACTTTGTAATATTTGGTGGACAATGGGCCGATGTAATTAAGAAACAAAAATTTAATGAAGTGCTTGAGATTATAAATATTGCTGCCGCCGACGAAGAAAAGCTTGTGATAATAATGCCAAGTCCAGAACTTTTCATTAAAAGATCACTTAAAAACTATATTTATCGCCCCTCTATCGAAAACACACTCGTCAACTCAGTTAAGGAACAACACGCAGCGATTGCTAACAAACGGTTAAGCGATGAAGCCAATAATTTTGAGAATGTATTTTTTCTGGAAAGGCATTCAATATTCAGGAATAGTGGATTACCTTCAGCTTTAACCAATGATAACTTACCGTATCCGTCAGATGGAAGCCATATTAGTATTTATGGTGCAAAAAAAGCGGCTGAAACATTTTTGCAAACGGATACATTTGAACGTATTAATATGTTCATGAATTAAAATATTAGTGCAGCTAGATAAATCGGGTCTGCCCCGCTTTAGTTTTACTTTAGCTGCTAGAAAACCCAAATACTTCAGCAAATAGGGTTTTAATCTGATGTGCAGGTGAAAATTTATTAAACTTTGTTTGCATTATGTTGTTGGGAACTTTATTTTGTTCACTGCGCATATCAAATAAAACCTGATCTCTTCGTATGTTTAGGCTTGCCTGTCGTGAGCCCATAAACTGCCAATAATTTTCATCATTCATAAGAAACAAGTTTTCATATTTTGTGTTTATTATCTGTAGTTCAGGGAATTTTTTAAGACCAGTTAATCGAAGGCGACGTTTAAGGTTATCTTGCATCAGGATTATGAACGCTTTGCGGCCCATAACATTGCGCATTGGCATTGCTGGCTTAAAACCTTGAGCTTTCAACACTGCTACAGCTGGCTTTAGTTGATCGATTTCAACCGCCCATTCAATAACGTCGAAACAATCGATCGTTGTGGAATTATTAAGCATCATTTCACGCGTTTCACCCAATGCGATAATTTTCACTTTTTGCAGAGCATCAGTGGTTAACAGATTGCCCATTAAAATCAAATTGCTACGTGCTCTCAATTTACTTTGCCGATGGATATTTTGGAAAAAACCTTCCAAGGCATGACCTTCTAGGTGAATACGAAACCTGTCAAATGCGATGCTTGCTAATTTGTGCTGGTGATAAACTATGTCGTCAGGTTGGGTGTCTGATACCCATTGCGTTAATGCTTTTTGGGCATATTTTTGGTCATGATGTAATGCAGCGATATAAGCGTCTTTGCGCGTTTCAAGTTTGTGGGGAAAAAGAAATGCGTGCATTATTTCATACGTTTTTTACGCTCAATAGCGTGAATAGCGGCCTTAAGGAAGTCTGCCCTTTGGCCTATATTCTCAGACGCTTTGAACGAAAAGCTTTCGCTATGAATGCGGCGATCAACCAGAACTTCATCCAGTAATTGAAAATTCAAGCCCATACTTTTTGCACGCGCAAACCAATCAATCATTTCACCGTACCCATTACCCATATCTTTAATGTCACCGACTTTGTGAAATGATTTCATCCATATCGTCAGCGTGGAACGGCTCCAACCTGATGTTTCAACTGGGGCTGTTTTCTTATCAATTTCACCGAATGGCTGTAATTTTGCCAATACAGCATCTAGTTTCAGGTTTGGGTCATGTAGATGCGCAAGCTGTGTTTCCATTTTATGGGGGCGCCATAGATCGTCGCTGTCTAGGGTTGCCAAAATGGGTGTTGTAACTGTTGCTATCCCTGTAGATGTAGCGGCACCAGAACCGCGATTTTCTGTTGAGATAACTTCAATCGCAGAGCCATAATTGGCCGCAACCTTAGCTGTTTGATCGGTAGACCCGTCATCGATAACGATGATTCTTACAGGCGGAATTGTTTGCGCTAAGACCGACTGTAGGGTTTCATCTAAATGCTTTTCTGCATTATATGCAGGTATCACAACTGAATATGCGTTATTATCCATTAACGTTCATAACCTTTTCCATAATCTTACGACCTTCATACCTGAAAAGGCCCTTCGCATCGAATAATGTGGCGTCTTTTTTACGCCTTAAAGCATGAAGTAGAAGTACTCGAAGCAGCCCTGACTGCATGGCCCTAGCGTCTTTGGTCGCGTTACTATCATGGCGTCGGTAGTAAAAAACAGTATTATCATGGGTAAGTTGCGCACGTGTTATTTCCGCAATGCGTATTAGAAAATCAAGATCTTCGCCCTGTGCCAAAGAGGTGTTGAACCCGTCAATTTTTTTGATCAGCTCGGTGCGATACAAGCCGGCTGATAATGTAACACCGCTGATGATAGGCCATTCATCGGATATGGGTTCATGAATGTTAAGAAATTCAGATTTTACGACTTGGAACTTGCCGAATGCATAGTCTGCCTTGGGATTTTGGTGAAGTAACTCCATGCTATTTTGTAGAGCATTATAAAAAAATAGATCATCTGCATCCAAGAAGGCAACATATTTTGATTTTGGGCTTAACTCTTCCAACAGCCGATTGCGTGCGGTAGATACCCCCATATTTTCCGGCTGCTCGAAATAGCGTAAAGACTTGATCTGATGTGATAAGCTACGAACGATTTCTGCCGTATTATCAGTAGATGCATCATTACAAACAAGGATTTCTAAATCAGTTTCATCGGCTTGACGGGATGCCGATAATATTGCGTCTTTGATGTATTTATCGGCATTATATGCAGGAATAAGTATGCTTAACATTTAATTTCCCTTAGAAACTTTTTTAATTCTACCGTTACTTCATCATTATCCGACGACATGTTCATCTTAAAGCAAGGTATAGTTCTTACAAGATCACCGCAGGCTTTAAATATCTGTGCGTGATCCGACCCAAGTTGTTTGGCTGTAGAAAGTGCAAGTATTTTGAACACTTCATTGGGGCTCACTGATTGAAACGTTGTTTTATCTGCGCCGATAGAGGGCACGATCAGAACATTGATTGGCATTGATGGGCTTATGTCTGCATTGATTATATCACGTGGTCTAAAAACAGCTTTACCTTGCCAGTTTAGGTTTTGATCGCACTTCAGGCCTAATCGTTTCAACCCCAATGGATCCTGTTTTACACTCATGTAAAGAGCATGAGCGGCATAGTTTGATCCGTTCGAAATTATGGTATAGTCATCGCCAGAAGATTTAAAACCGCGCATTAGGCAGCCAAGGATTGTTCCTGACTTACCTGCACCGCCATTACCTATTAACAAGGCGCCCATGCCCTCAATTCCGATTGATGCGGCATGAACCATTGTTTTACTATCTTGGCGCGCGACCCAATTACAGAAGTTAGCAAGTGGTGCGGTTTTTTCCCATATTGGCGAGCGATCTAGGCCACATTGCAATCGTACACCGAAACTTTGTTTGTTATCAAAAACATCCCATCGTTGATCGGGCTGGTAGTAGTTTGCACTAACACCAAAACTGGCAAGAGTTTTGCACATTTCCAGCAAATCGGTGTGCTTGGCATGAGGTGCATGAAAACCGTTGTTTATATGCCATGCGGAATAATCAGCATAAATAGCGGCAGGCAGAGTGTTATTTAATTCGGGCTTATCTGCATTCAAGCAAAGCTTTATACTGGACATAAGGAACGGTTCAGATTCAGCAAACATAAAACCCGTATCAGCAAATGATATGGCGGTTTTATTTAAGGAATCCGCCTTTGAAAATTGTTCTTGCCCAAATTGCAAAGCTTGCCGAACAAAATATTCTAGTTCGTTGCCCATTTAGTAATCTAAATAAAACATTATTTATCTCACAATACGGCCCGTTACCGGATCAATATCGTGGATAGGATCCGCGGCTATAAGTTCGGCAAGGTCGTCGTGACCTTCTATGAAAAATGAATTACCTGCGCTTATTATTGCTTCACACTGCTCTTTGCTTATTTCCAAAGATGTTGCCGGTTTTTCTTGTAATAGGTCGAAGCTTATCATTTTCTGAATGGCTTCATCAACTTCAACGCTTATACCCGCATCAATCGCTTCAAGGCCATCTTTGATAGCATCAACACTTGTACCAGAGATTAAAGCATCAATAAGTGGCACAAGCCGCTCACCCACATCAAAATACTTGCCGGATTCCAAATTAAGCACAACCAATCCCTCTTGGAATTTTTCAGCAACAACATTTGGTGTTGCAAATTCAAATGTTGTCGCAGTCATTTTCATAATCCGTAATTTCATGGATATATACGATATTAGCAATGGAATTGACACAAAGAAAGGTGATTATTTATTACTATTATTTTCCAAATTTATTTGAATATCACATTTTTCTGCCAATTTTAAATCATGTGTCACAATGATGATTATCGCAGAACTTTTTGCCGCGAATATGTTGCCGATAATCCTATCTGCTGTCTTGGCATCAAGATTGCCTGTCGGCTCATCCAGAATATAAAGAGAAACGTCATTATACATAGCGCGCGCAATGCTAATTCGTTGAACTTGCCCACCAGACAATTTTTTGCCTGTTTCCCCAACAGAAAGTTGATCCAAATATGTCCCAAGCAAATCATCAACACAGGCCAAAGATGCGGCGGCTTTAACTTCGCTAATGTTACCGTCATCCGATAACGCAATATTTTGGGTAACCGTTTGGTCGAACAGCACAGGGTTTTGTGGGCAATATTGAAGCTGCTTTTGCCAGCTGATACTGTTGGTAGCAGATAACGGGTGATCGTCTACTGAAACACATCCAGAGCAAGGTTGTATTAGTCCCGCAATTATATCAATTAGTGTACTTTTTCCCGACCCAGTAGGCCCCACAATCGCCACACGATCCCCAAGCTTTGCTGAAAAAGACACATGATTCAAAACTTGAACAGTGTTCCCAGGATAGGTGTAAGATACATCTTCAACTCTTAATTCATTTGCAAGAATAGGCGCTACTTCTATAGCTTCCGATACGGTGAATTGGCTCATCAGCGCTTCAAATTTATCAATCAAAGGAAGCCCACTTCTAAGATTAGCGAAATTTGCAAACATCAAGTGCCCCATTGGGAATAGCTTTAACCCTGCGGCCGCAAAAAGTGTTAAAGTTGGGGTGATGGTTGCTAGCTGGCCTTCATTTCTTGATGAAATATAGAAAAGCGTGACAATCAATAAGATAAAAATAAACGCTTCAAGCACTAATTTTGGCATTTCGGTGTATAAAGATCTTTGACTGCTTGCTTTGGCTAGCTTTAACGAGGCATTCATGAATTTTTGGCTAAAGATGTTTTCTAAGCCAGATAATTTTATTTCGCGGTTGGCGGCCAATGCTTCTGAGCTGTATCTGTGCCGTTCTGCATGTGCTTGGATTTGCTTTTCAGAATCTGATTTTAAAAACACTTTAAGGATTCTAAAAATTAATAAATAAGAAAGGCCAAGTATTGCACAAAAGAAAAATGTCGCGAGCGGCTGAATAAAAACCAAAACCAGCCCGACAAAGAAAACGAGCGTTGTTTGTGAAATGAAACGTCCTAATGGAACCATCACAAACGAAATAAAGTCTTGCGCATCATTTAAAATAGCAGCTTTTATATCCGCAGTGTGGTTTGAAAAATGCCAGTCATAAGGTTGCTTTAAATACAGCTCAAAAATGCGCGCGCTAAAACCGTATCCTTCCTGCATATTGACGCGTGACGTACAATAAACGCTTACGGCCCGAAGGCATAAACCAAAGATATAAATTGATAATATCCCAGCAATTAAAGTTTCTGGCGTTAGGGGAATTACACTAAGTTTGAACGGTACTTCACCCTTTCCTATAAAGTTAACTAATGGAAAAATTGCTGCAATGCTGAGCGTTTCTAACAAAGATGCGATCATACTGAGGGCATATACACGCTTATATCGGTGCCAAGATTTTTCACCGATTAAGCTCTTAAGTCTTTGAATAAATTCATTCAAAACAAGTACCCTTGGGCTTAAAGCTGGGTGCGATTATATATAGGTTTGTGCCCTGTAAGATCATGCTAACCACTTACTACAGCTTTGAATTTGCTTAATATACGATCCCAGAAATCACGTTTCACTAACCGTTTGGCGTGCTTTCGATATACTTTGGTTGTCCAGTATTTATAGTTGAAAAGCCGCATCAACCGGTTGAAGAAAGCTATCATGAAAACCCAATGGTATCCCAATGAGCGCAGTTTAAACTCTGCTATTAGAAAGAACGAGCCAAATGAATTATAAATCGCACTTTTAGCATCGCGAAACACCCAATCAGATAGACTACGCCAAGAAATCCAAAGGTTTTTTGCGTTATTATTGGTGAAATACTGCTCTGTAAAAAGTTTTTGTTCTGGTGTCATTTTTTCATAAATCAATTCGCAATCGATCAACCCGCGAACTGAAATCCCACCGTCTAACGTGTCTCGATCATGTTTGAGTGTATGAACGAGTACATGAATTAAGTGGTTAACAAGGGTTGGTTGAACAAGATTGTCACAACCAGGAAGTGGCAGAGTTTCAGTTTCAAATGCCTTTGGAATTACATCCATATACATTGGGGAAACAGGTAAAAAATGTGGTTCTAAATGAACCAAATCGTTTACACGTACGCGAGGAGTTAGGTGGCTTCCACCCGAATTAAGAATTGTATTCGCGTCCTCATCAACCTTATTCTCCTGACCCTTGCCATTTATAGAATATCCTAAATCACCTAAAACTTGCAGTAACTTGGTATCTGTCGACAAGAAATCAATATCCGCCATGTTTCGCATTCCAAACGCGCAGTACAGGCCATCAAATAATTGAATAGCTCCTTTTAGTAATACTGGCTTGATATTAGTACCTTCTAAAGCGGTGTCGATTTGTTGTAATTGCGCCTTCAGGTGAATGTTACGTGCTACAAAATGCTTTGGCGGTTTAATACCAGAAACATCTATACCATTTTTAATGCAAAATTTTTGGCAATTCGCATCAGCAATCACGTTAGAAACAAGTGGTAAGACCTTTTGTGAGGTCGCCGTCTTAATAAAATTATCAAAGAATTTTTGAGTATAAACATAGCCAGATAGCAGATCACGCGTACCTGCGCCCTTTGCAACCGACAAACAAATTATCGAAAAATCTTGAATTCGCATCTGTATCCTGTCTGGTTTGTTATAATTTTTTACCATCAAAATGCTTCAATATCCACCACCAGAAGTGTTGCTAAATCGGGCGCTAAATAAAGCCTATCATCATCAATGAAAACTTCACGGATACGTGCCTCTACTTCTATTTTCTCCAAAGAGACGATGCGGTTCTTATCTAAGTCGCCCAAAACAATATAAAATGACTTAGCGCGCAATCCGCTGATTAACATACAATCCATGCCATCATATCGTCGTTTTATAATGCTAGGACATGGACTTATATCACTGGGCGCAATCGCTGGTATAAATGTAAATAATGGGTTTGTTATACCTACCATTTCCGGCGCAAAAGCAACCAGATCATCATTATTGTACTTGCTGCCCGCTGAATACAGCGGCCAGCCATAATTTTTGTTTTCTTCAAGGATGTTAATCTCATCGCCGCCTTTGGCGCCATGTTCAACAGCTACAATGTGACCATTAATAATCGCCATGCCCTGAAGGTTTCTATGACCTTTAGTGAAAATTGTTCTTTCACTTAAATCTATGCCACTCGCATTCTTGTTTATAGCGTATTTTAAAACCTTCCCATAAGGGCTGCTTTCATCTTGTGCTAAAAAACTAACCTTACCTCTTGTGACACTACTTGTAAGACCCAATGACATATACAAAATATTACCCTGAACAACATATCCACCGCCTAGATTATTGAAGTTCACATCCTCACCGCTATTGTCAACACAAGGATACCGATCAGCTGTCAGCATCTTATTCAGATTTACAAGCATCGCAAAAACGCACCCTTTACTAACCAACCCGAGCAGTGCAAAATTTGTGCCCTGAACCGTTAGAAGTTGCTTTAAAATAGGCTGGGTTTGCGCCTGAATATCAATTTTATTCTTCACAAGAAAATCGCCTAAATCGTATCCAGCAAACTTCAGGTCACCTTGCTGAACGGCAATGTAGCGCCTTTCATCTTCAACTTTAATTAAACCAGCAATGCGCTTAGTTTTGGCAGTTTTTATTGGGGTGAATGTGAATAAGAATTCATTTGCTAGAAACGAATTTTCAGGAAAGGTAATTTCATGGGTTGGTTTTGTCTCAACAAGCGCTAAATCCGTGCCCAAACGAGCAACAAATCTACTTACATAATTCGGCAATAAAAACTCTGCAGAAGCTGCACTTGTCAAAATTAAGCAAGCTATCAAAATATTTCTTTTCATAGGCTCAATTTATATGACTTCGATTGAAATACTAATCAATTATCTGTTCTAAAGCAACTTTAATGGATCGGATATGCGCCCAAATATACTTCTGATTGGTGCTGCTATATACTCTACAACCTGATACGCAAACGTGTTAAGAATGGTATGCTTATTATACCGATCAGCGAATGAATTTACACGGCAGCAAAATGAACAAACAAGGCGTAATTCAATTCTAGTAAATGGCGGACAGACAGTCCCCCACACTAATAACATAAGATACTGTTTTTGAATGTATTAAATTAATTACCACACATAAATACCCATCATGTACCACACAACGAAAGTAATATAAACAAGTCCAAGAAACGTCAGTTGAATTATAAATATAAAATGGGGCTGACCCAGATAACTCAAAAAAGGGGTTATCATGGGCAGTATGCGATCGTAATTGCTCACGGTCCATATGTGCTGCGTGTGAGCGGGGTTGGCAAATCGGACGTTCTTCCATCGCGACTGTCTCAAATTGGTAACCGCGTCAGACCGTGACTTCGTCCACGAGGTCGATTGCTTTTGATAAAGACGATGGAAACTCACCCAAGGAGCCGCGTATTGCTTGATAGAACGGCATTATAAAGCGCTCAAGAGCATTTGAAAGACCACTTTTGACTTGCAGGCTGTAACTTTCGCCAACGCAGCCAATGACCGCCCAAGTTACCAAGTCGGCTTCCGGCCGAGGGTGTGTGAAAAGAGTTCTGCGTGGGTCTCTTTTGCCTGATGCCCGGTTGATTTTCAGTTTTAAATAAACTGGGCGTGATTTTGGATCGGTGGACGTCCTGTGGGGGTATATTGGCCGTGCTGCGTTGAGCAAAAGGAATTTGGGGTAGCATTAGCCCCTCAAACAGCCTTGATTGCTGCCATTAGCGAACCAAATCCAATGATATTAAGAACCCGCTTGAAGTTGTAGGCTAGCACATGAAGGCTCATTTCGGTGGATACCTTTTCTCGCGTTCGGGTCAGAAAGTGGGTTGCTCCCATCCAGGCTTTTATAGTTCCGAAAGGGTGCTCAACTGTCGATCTGCGGATTGCCATGGCGTCAGGTTTTGCTTCCAGCCTGCGCTCAATGTCATCCAACACATCCTCGTGTTCCCAACGCCGGATACGGCGCAGTTTTTCTGTCGTGCAGCGCGGCTTGAGGCGGCAGCTTGAACACGCAGTTAGATGCCGGTAGAAGTTCACCTCGGTGCTTTGACGATCAGAACGATGAGCGCCCTTGGTTAGTTGCTGGCCTGCGGGGCAGATATAGACATCGTTCTCGACATCAAAGATAAAATCCTGCTTGATGAAAAACCCGCGTTTGGTACCGCTCGATGTTAACGGCTTGGGCACATAAGTTGTGATGCCATTGTTGGCGCATTCAAGCAGTTGTTCGCCGCTGTAATATCCCCGATCTGCAACAACGGTTACTTCCTCAGTTCCTGTTGCAGAGCGTGCCAGTTTTGACATCGGCGCCAATTGGCCCCGGTCGCTTCCTGAGGTTGCCACTTCATACGTCACGATTATATGGTGTTCAGCATCAACCGCAGCTTGAACATTATAGCCAACAATGCCTGATCCGCGGTGCCTCATTGAACGTGCATCAGGATCGGTTAATGAGACCTGATTGTCAGGCGACTTTTGCATCTCTACTTCGATGGCTTTCAGTTCCACCATCTGCTCCTTGAGTTTGGCAATGCGTTCCTGCAACCGCTCAACCTTTGCCACGGGCATCGCAGGTTCGTTGCGGTCAGCGTCATCAAGTTTCGAGAGGTAGCGTGTTATACTTGCCTCGACATCCTCCATCCGCCGCTTCATCTTGGCAGGCGTAAAGTTTTTGTCACGATTGTTAACCGCTTTAAACTTTGAACCATCAATCGCTACGACACCGCCGTCCAATAACCCCACTTGGCGGCATAGCATGACAAACTAGCTGCAGACCTTTTTAATAGCCTTGCCGTTATCTCGACGGAAGTCCGCAATCGTTTTGAAGTCCGGTGCAAGGCGACCAGTTAGCCACATCAACTCGACATTACGGCCAGCCTCCAATTCCAGTCGGCGACTCGAATGGATGCGGTGGAGGTAACCGTAGACATAAAGCTTCAGCAAAACCGATGGATGATAACCAGGACGCCCCGTATTCGCGGCACCCACAAAACCGATACCCAACAAATCAAGCGCATCAACAAAAGCATCAACCGCGCGAACCAGATTATCCTCACCAACAAAATCTTCAAGATGATCAGGAAAAAGCAACCCCTGTTCCCGATCAATACCTTCAATGAACCGCTTCATTAAAACTCTCCTGCTTACACAAAAACAATAACAGATTTACACGTTTTCACACACCCTCGGCCCTAACCTGCCTTTCGAGTGCAGATACATTGCAAGGTTGTGATTTCCCGAAAGCAGACATTGCTTTGTCCAATTTCGGGCCAGTTACCATTTCCACAACAATACGATGTCAGTTCTGAACAGAATTTCAAAACCGCGATAGAGGCACAGTTACCCCAGCTTACAATCCCGATGTTGGGGCTACCCAGCCTAGCGGTTTTCACTGGATTTAGTGGAAAAACCCCACTTGAAGTACAATTAACCGCTGGCCGTTACCGTGAAGATATACTATTCGCCGCTGAGGCATCAATCGAACGCGGTGGACCATCACCAAGCGCTATTGATCCACAGTTCCATTGAGGTGGATGCAAAGCCACAAAATCCACACTGCCTGATATCAGACAAACATGGGATGCAAAAAGGTTTAGACAGGGTTTTCAACCGAATATGCATTTAGTGTGTTGCATGCTATCGTTAGATTTTTGAGAGGCAAAAATGGCAGATACGGGTTGTAGAAAAGTACCTAAACGGGCCGAAATAGTGATCGTAGGTGCTGGTTTCGCTGGCATGTACTTGCTTAAGTTGATGCGTGACAACGGGTTCGACGCCGTGGCGCTAGAGCAAGGCGGCGGCGTGGGGGGAACTTGGTATTGGAATAGGTACCCAGGTGCGCGGTGCGATATAGAATCGATGCAGTACAGCCATAAGTACCTGCCCGAACTCGAACAGCAATGGAATTGGTCGGAACGATATGCCGCCCAGCCCGAAATCCTCGCATATGCCAACGAGATTGCGGATCGGTTGGAAATTCGCAGCAACATCTGTTTTGAACGGCAGGTGACTGCGGCACACTATGATGAAGCCGCCCAAGAATGGGAAATTAACTGCAGCACGGGCGAAACTGTGTGCGCGCGTTTCTACATTATGGCAACGGGGTGCCTTTCGGTGCCTAATCAAGTGGACTTCCCTGGCATGGCCAGTTTTACTGGGCCCACCTACCAAACTGGTCAATGGCCACACGTTCCCGTGGACTTCACTGGCCAACGTGTGGCGGTGATCGGAACAGGGTCATCTGCAATCCAGTCTATCCCACAAATCGCGAAACAAGCAGCCGAGTTGACTATTTTTCAACGCACGCCCAACTACGCAGTACCCGCAAAAAACAGAGCACTTGACGAGGCAGAACGGGCCGAGATCAAAGCTCAATACGCAAACCTACGCAGGGAACAGGCCGAAAGCTTTGCCAACATTGCGGGTGGCCTGCCATTGGGTAAAGCCGCCGACACAACTTATGAAGAACAATGGGATGAATATCAGCGCCGTTGGGACGAAGGTGGCATTCTCTTCAACGGGGCCTTCAGGGACGCCATGTTCGACAAGACGGCCAACGAAATTGCCGCAAAGTTCGTACGTGCAAAAATTCGCGAAACAGTCAACGATCCCGCAACTGCTAATCTGCTATGCCCGACCAATACCCTAGGGGCCAAACGGCTTTGCGTTGATATCGACTACTTTGAAACCTACAACCTGCCGCATGTGCACTTAGTGGATATCTCAAAAAATCCTCTATCTATCACGCCCGAGGGTTTGAAAATGGATGGCAAAACCTATGAGGCCGATGCCATCGTTTATGCTACTGGTTTCGATGCAATGACAGGGGCACTCTTACGTGCCAACATCTGCGGGCGTAAAGGCAAACCGCTACATGACCATTGGGCCGAAGGACCGCGCACCTATTTGGGCCTTGCTATCAACGGCTTCCCAAACCTCTTCACTGTAACAGGCCCCGCCAGCCCCTCGGTATTTACCAACATGCTTCCGACGATTGAACAGCACTGCGAGTGGATCACCGATTGCATTTGCACCTTGCGAGAGAAAGGTCAGGTTGAGATCGAAGCCGAGTTAGATGCCGAAAACTCCTGGATGGAGCATAACCGAAAAGTAGGCGAAGCACATCTACGATCCTCATCCGCGAGTTGGTACACAGGCGAAAACATCAAAGGTAAACCCGTTGGTTTCATGCCCTATATCGGCGGGTTTCCAAAGTACCGAGATAAATGTGAAGAGGTCGTTTCTAACGGTTATCATGGTTTTCGCACCATCTAATCTGGCACGCGATGATAACTTTTGCTTGGTGAATGTAAAGCGGGTAACGACGCTAATACATTACAGTCAAGCGGATGGTTTCTGGGTTTATTTAACAATGCCGAAAGGCCTTTTGTGTAGTCATCCAACAAAATTGGATATTCGCACAAGAACAGCCAACATTGCCAGACAAGACCAGTAGGTTGATTGTTGACACTCTCGTTCATTTCTTTGTACACATTCAAAACATTTTGGCGCGATGTGGTAGTATTTAGCACAGTAGAGAGATTACTTTTGGCCAAGTTCACCACTGATATTCAAGCAAATGTAGCTTCAGGAAAAAAGCGTTTTATCCAATCTTTGTTGTTTACGCTTGTACAGGGTCTACAGCCTTTCTTGTTGACCATTATCGTGGCATCCATCACCGTGCCAGCGGAGTTTTCAATCTATCGTTACGTATTAATCTCTCTGAGTGTTTTGGTGATGTTTGCTAATCCAGGATTTCAAATTACAGCCACCCGAATGTTCGCAAGCTATGATGTAAACGCATCAGATCAGGTCGCGCCGTTGGCATTTACCTGGTTGTTATCTTTAACTTTTTCAGCAGTAACCGCGGTGGTCATTCTTGTGTTACCGCAAACAATTTTTGCTGTCGAAGGCCATGTTCCAGTAGGTACTTTGGCGTTGTTGTTATCGACGGTGGCGGCACAAGCTGTACCGCGCGGAGCACTTATTGGAAAAAGACGGTTGGATCTTGTTTTGATCGCCGATGTTATTGGTTTGATAACCGTAATTTTGGGCACATGGTTCGCCGCACGAACCTATTCCTATCATGGGGCCCTGTTGGCGTTGGCTTCTTCCAATATAGTAGTGCTGATATTTTTATCGACAGCGTTGCTTCGTTTGGAAACATTGAAACGAATGCATATAAACTTGAAGCTCGCCAACGGTAAATCGCATCTAAAAAAAATTGTCGTTCAAACTCTGCCGCTAGGGGTATCTAGCCTAGCATATGCAATCATGCTTTGGATGATTTCTGGGCTGCTTTTAGAGCAATACAAAGACCCGCTGGTCTTCGCCGTTTATAGTATTGGTGTTCAATGGTTTATGCTTGCCAATATTCTTAGCAAGGTTTTGTGCCCAGTACTGTTACCTGACGCTTCGCGCGAAATGTCCGGTGGAAAGTTAGGTGCCCAAGACAAAAATCATAAGCGCCTACTTTTTGCTTGCGTTGCAGTGGGGCTGTTCGTCATTTGTCTTGCACTAATAACAAGCTTTGCTGGGCCGCTCTTAATTGGTTTATACAGTGATAAATATGCAGGGTACGAAAATATTTTGACAGTATTTGTCCTTGCGGCACTGCCAATGGCACTTCTGAGTGTTGTTGGCATACAAGCCGTCGCGGTAAATGCTCAGCGCATCTGGATGATGGCAGCGTTAGTACAATTAGTTGTCGCGGTAATCGTGACATGGGCAAGAATAGATCTAGGGGCCATAGCGGGTGCCTTGGGGCTGGCCATCGGTGCTTGCGCTGCGATGGCCATCATCGTATTTCATCTGAAAAGGAAACGTTTGTTGTGATTGAGGTCAATAGATTACTTTGGATTTGTACTTTTTTTGCATTGGTCTTTGGCATTGGTATCTTTAATCCAAATGCTGCAAAAGCTCACAATTTAAACGAAACATACATCTATGTCGACGTTAAGGAGGCAGAAGTGTCTGGCCGTATCGAAATGCGGCGAGCGGATTTAAATATTGCCTTCACGTTAGATATAAACGGCGATGGTGAGGTTCCAGATGCAGAAATAGAAGCGGCCAAAGAGCGGATATTCAGTGCATTTAATAAAAGTCTAACCTTTGACATATCTGGTATTGTTCCAAAAATCACGTTTACCCACACCACTAACCTTGGCGAGGGTATTAATGGTTTTGTATTGTTTCATTTTGACCTCGATTATAAGGGGCCAATACCTGATGAGATTGGCGTCAAGTATCAAAGCACTTTCAGTCAAGCTCTGATCGGGCATAGTGCTATGGTCATTCTGCATAGCAATTATCGTACCGGGCTAGACAAAAATGAAGCCTCGGTTAGTCACATTTTTTCAAGCGGCTCTGAAACCGCCCATATCAATCTTTTGGGTGAAAAACCATGGTCAGTATTTGGACGCTTCGTAAAGTTAGGTTTTTGGCACATTCTGATTGGCTTTGACCACGTTGCTTTTCTGCTGGCGTTGCTTCTGCCATCAATCTTGATTGCGCGTGCCAACATCTGGCATCCTGCTGATACTGTGCGTGAAGCGGGGTGGTCCATTGTTAAAATAGCGACGACGTTTACGGTTGCACATTCAATAACGCTATCTTTAGCCGCGCTTGGGGTTTTCGTGCCATCGGTAACAATAATCGAAAGCTTGATCGCCCTATCTATCGTTGCCGCCGCCGCTTTAAATATCTTTGCCGTCCGTCCTGCACTGACCCTTCCCATTGTTTTTGCATTGGGATTGTTGCACGGTTTTGGGTTTTCATACGTAATGGAGCCACTTGGGGTAGCACGTCAGACACTTGTCCAATCACTTATTGGCTTCAACATCGGGGTCGAATTGGGGCAGCTTTCAATCATCACCCTCGTCTTTCCTGTTTTGTTTATATTGCGACGTCAACGATGGTACCTACCCGTCATCCTTCGCGGGGGGTCTCTATTGTTGATCGCAGTCGCATGCTATTGGTTTGGTGCCAGAGCAATTGTTCTTCTTCAATCATTACTACAGATTTAGGTGGGATGCGTAATGACTGAAAAAATGACTTCCTCCAGCGACCTTTTTGAAGGAACAATTCCCGAAGTTCTAATGCGTTCTGCTAAGAGACACCCGCATAAGGATGCCTTCATCTGCGGAACTGACCATCTAACCTATGCCACCACCGTACAACGGATGAGACAGCTTGCTGGCGTTTTGATGCGGATGGGTTTAGGGCGCGGGGATCGCGTAGCAATTTATTTGAACCAATCACTTGAAAGCGCCATCGCGATCTACGGAGTGATGCACGCAGGCGCAGCCTTTGTACCAATTGATCCGAACACACCGTTAGATAGAATGCGCACCATTCTTGAAGAATGCGACATCCGACACATTATTAGCCATGAACCAAAACGTGCGGAACTTGTAGAATTGTTAAGGGCCCCAAATAAAATTGAGGCGGTTGTTGGTGTAACCGATCTGGCTAACATAACCACTTTTGGCTGGGATGCATTGCCCGCAGAAGATGCGTTCGACGGGCCTATCATCACATCAGAAGATTTATCCTACATTATGTGGACCTCTGGGTCGACTGGTAAACCTAAAGGGATGACACATGTACATCGCAACGGGTTGATTTACGCAGGTATGCTGGCAGAAACACATGATCTGCGTGCATCTGACCGATTTCTAGGATTGTCGCCACTACATTTCGATATGTGTGTGATGGATTATATTGCCGCTTCGTTAGTTGGGGGAACTACAATCATCGTACCTGAAAGCGTGGCCAAGCTTCCCGCTGCAGTTGTCAGGCTTGCCGCCGAACAAAAAACAACAATCTGCTATACCGTGCCCTTCGCAATGATACAAATGTTGCGCTTAGGTGCAATGGAACAACATGACCTGACGGCTATAAGGTGGATGATTTTTGGCGGAGAGAATTTTCCTGCAGCACAGCTGCGCGCTATTATGGAACAGTTGCCCAATGCACGTTTCGCAAATGCCTTTGGCCCCGCGGAAACACATCAAATTTCGTCGTTCACAATTGAAAAACCCCCTGAGGACGGAGAGCTGATTTCAGTGGGCCGCCCTTGGCGAACACTTGAAGCACTAATTTTGGACGATGATGATCAACCCGTTGCAAACGGCGAAGTTGGTGAACTTTTAGTGCGCAGCCCCAGCCAGATGCTTGGTTATTGGGGCGATGCGGAACGCACAAATGAGGTTTTACATCGTAGGCATCTTGCGGGAACACTTGAGCAGACATTTTACCGCACGGGCGATCTGGTTCAGATGGATGAATGTCAATTGATGTATTTTATTGGTCGTAAGGGCCGGCAGATCAAGTTGCGTGGTTTCAGGATCGAACTTGATGAGATTGAGGCGGTACTCTGCGCGGTTTCTGGTGTCAGCGAAAGTGCCGTAATGAGCGATGCCTCGAATACATATCTTATAGGTTTTGTTCTGGGCGCGTCTGATGTTACACTCGAAACTTCAATACTTATGAAAGCTTGTCGTAACACTCTTCCCCCACAGGCCGTACCAAAAGTATTACATATCTCGACGGCGTTCCCTCGGACAGGGACAGGAAAAATAGATCGCAAAGCGCTTCTATCATCTTTGGCCCCCCTACCCGCGCACATAATTGATACAAAAAATAACAAGGCAGACCTCTGATAGACAACACAATAATATCGCGGAAATTTGAAAGCTTTCTTGCAAGTTCCGAAATGGCCGGACGTTCTGTCGCCCATGACGAAGATTTGTTGATGACAGGTGCTTTGGACAGCTTAAGCGTTGCGCGCCTTATCACTTTTATCGAAACACGCTTTGAAATAACGGTTCCCATTGCTGATGTTTTACCCGAAAACATGGGCACTATTGATGCGCTGACCTCCTATATAATTTCGAAAAATACAATCTGATGTTAAAGCGTATCATTCATCTTAATCGAACTCAGCGTTCACTTCTCGCATCGCATCTTGCTAACCCGAATAAAGGGCATCAAAATGCAGCACTTGTTGTTCGTATAGGCGGCAAGGTAGATCCCAGAAAACTAAAGCAGGCTTTTGGCAAAGTTGTTATGGCTTCTGATGCTCTGCGTACGTTGATTAAGGGTAGCAATGACACCCAAGTCGCGATTTCTGATGTGGTCCCGGTTCCCACTGAAGTTGTTGAACAAGATCAAGAGGAATTTGAAATCTGGGCTAAGAGCCGAGCAGCACATGCTATGGATCTTGCACAGGGTTGTTACGACAGCCGCATCGCACGGCACAAAGACGACTCTGTGAGTTGGTTTATTAATATCCATCACATTATTAATGACGCATATTCAGCTAAGACCGTATTACAAAAAGTTGAAGAAGCCTATGAAGGGGGTGCAATTTATGTTCCCTCATATTATCAAGAAAATCCTTTCGAGAACGCAGCCGTTGCAAACAAGACTATTGCTTATTGGCAAGACCTGCCGCCAACTGAAAAGCTTGAACGGCTCTATGATCATACATTTCAGGGGGATGGCTCGGCTTTAAACATCACTCTTAAAGGTGTTTCTCCGCAGGTACAAAATGCTTTAAAACAAGACTACAAACTTCTAACCCCAATGCTAAGTGAAACTGTATTTTGGGCGTTTTGCTGTGCGGCTTATTTATACCGTATTTCAGAGGCAGAAGAATTTACTATCGGGATGACTGTCAGTCATCAAGCGCACAAAGAATTTCGCGACTCAATAGGCCCAATGTTCGAAATATTTCCAGTCCCTATTTCAGTCCCTTCAGATGCCACATTCCAAAGCCTACATGCAGAAGTTGCCAAATCAGTTATGACTACTTTGGGGCATGCTCATGTGGGGTCTGCCCCGACAACGGAGATGAGCGCAGTAGTAAACATCATTCCTTCTTCTGCAATGCTTGAAAGTTTTTTGGGCCATCCTGTTTCAATCAGCTATCTGCAATCTGGTGCTATCGATCCAGCTCATGCTTTACGCTTTCACGTTAGCCCTTATGCTGCTGACGTCGACACGCCAGGACCTACTTTGTCACTGGATATCGCGCGTGACGCAGCCGGTAGCTGCAATCCCGACAAAATCAAAGGGCACTATGAGCGGTTGATTGAACTGGCTGCTACCAACCCCAATGCGGTCATCAAAGATGTTGATATCTTGTCTTCCGATGAACATGACAAGCTTGCGAATTGGTCCAAGCCCACTACCAAGCCAAAATCACTTATATTGGTCGATCGGCTTAGATCAACACTTGCAGATAATTCCAAGATTGTTTTGACCGAAGACGACAAACAGTTAAGCGGAGCCGATCTTTGGCTGTGGGCACAGGCAGTTGCCACATACCTTGAACAATCGAATGCGCCCGTGCGGGTTGGTGTGGAACTTCGCCCATCAATTTCTGCCGTCGTTGCTATTTTTGGCGTCGCTATTTCCGGACGGTCATTTGTTCCGATTGCTACCGATTTACCGGATGAAAGACGCGCAGTAATTGTCCGCCAAGCTAAACTAGAACTGATCTTTGATGATCCAGCAATGATAGAAAGGTTAAAAGACGGGCCTGTTTTAACCTTACCAACACCACAGCAAGACGCAGAAGCCTATGTTCTATTCACTTCAGGATCAACAGGCACACCGCGTGGTGTTCCGATTACCTTTCAAGGGCTAGAAGCATATCTAACGCATGCACTATCAAACTATTTCAAGCATGTAGAGCACCCTGTTGTGCCGCTCTTTGGTTCGCTCGGCTTTGATCTTACACTGACCTCACTTTTTGCGCCAATATTGGCCGGGGGTGAAATAATTGCCTTCCCAGACCATCCTGCCGTCGCCATGTGGCAAATAGCGGCTGAGGGCCGCATCAACTGGATGAAAGCCACACCATCGCATTTAGACTTATTTCTACGTTCACTCGCTGGAACACACGGTTTACGTACTGTTATCGTAGGTGGCGAAGCGTTCGCGACATCTTTAGCACATGCAATGATTGATCGCTCTGGAAACAAAACTATTCAACTATTGAACGAATATGGCCCGACCGAAACAGTTGTAGGCTGTATGCTACACGAAGTAACAAATGATGACCTGAAAAACACTAGTACCATCCCTATTGGTTGCGCCATTTCTGGGGTCGGACTTAAGATAATGGATGGTTTTGGGCACCCTGTGTCTCTAGGCGCATTGGGTGAGCTATGGATCACGCATGACACCATTTTTGCACACTATCTCGACCACTCGCCAGCGGCATCAGGCATAAATATCCACGATCAGCACAAGTACTATCAATCAGGTGATCTGGTTCAAATTAACGATGATGGGGTAATGTTTTATCAGGGCCGCATTGACGAACAACTCAAAATCGGCGGTGTTCGCATCGACCCAGTCGAAATTGAAACGGCACTTATGTCCCATCCTGAAATAGAACAGGCGGTTGTTCGAAGTTGGCACCCAACAAACGCGCAAATTAAAGCCAGCTGTGTAAGATGTGGTCTTCCTGATACAGTCCCTGACCACGGGATAAACGATGCCAGCGTGTGTAAGACATGTATCGACTATGATAAGATACGCGATCAAGCGCAAATATGGTTTAGATCACCTGACGAACTGCAAGACATTTTAACATCCGCAGGAAGACATACAAAGACCACACAACCAGTGATGCACCTTCTGAGCGGCGGTAAAGACAGTACTTATGCGCTCTACCGATTGGTTGATATGGGGTGCCGCCCTTATGTCGTGACATTAGACAACGGTTTTGTTTCCGAAGGCGCAAAAGACAACATTGACCGCGTTATCGCGCATCTTGGCCTTGAACACGAATACCTAACGACACCATCCATGAACGAGATATTTAGGGATAGTCTTACCCGTTATTCTAATGTCTGTAACGGTTGTTACAAAACAATATATACGCTCGCTACCAACCGCGCAAACGAGCTGGGTATCCCTGTAATCATCACGGGGCTTTCGCGAGGCCAGCTATTTGAAACGCGCCTTGCGCCGCAACAGTTTTCCAACGCATCCTTTGATTCATCAGAGATTGATCGCGCTGTGCTAGCCGCACGCAAACGCTATCATCGGGCGGATGATGTAATATCCCAACTACTCGACACTTCAGCATTTGAAGATGACAAGCTTTTCGAAAACATAGCCTATGTTGATTTCTACCGATATGTAGACGTTCCTATTTCCGAGGTCATAGATTACCTTACACACAAAACCGACTGGAAGCGGCCAACAGATACTGGCCGTTCAACTAATTGCTTGGTAAATGAAACGGGCATTCACACCCACATTGCTGAACGCGGCTTTCACAATTATGCCATCCCCTATGCCTGGGATGTTCGCCTAGGTCACAAAACCAGAGCCGAGGCAATGGAAGAACTGAACGATGTGTTTGATTTACCGCGAATTTCGGATCAACTTGAACAAATCGGGTATAAACCAAATGACCGATCTATTCTGACAGCGTGGTTTATACCGCGAAAAGACAGGTCTGATACAACCCCCTCATCATCTGATCTACGCTCATTTCTTGCCGATATCTTGCCAGCACATGCCATCCCGCAAAGTTTCACCCCTGTTGCATCCATCACCCTTACAGCAAATGGCAAGGTTGATTTTACTACTCTGCCAGTGCCCGCACGCACGGTGCAACCGCGTGTGGATGTTCTTGCACAAGCAGTCACGCCGTTACAGGAAACCATCGTGACCGAATGGGAACGCATTTTGGGCCAGTCCCCCATTGGTCTAGATGACGATTTTTTTGTCTTGGGGGGCGACAGCCTGCTTGCGATCAATATGGTTTTTCAACTTCAAAACAAACTTGATCGCCACATATCAGACAGTTTTGCCTTCCAGTTTACCACCCCACGCTCACTAGCAGAAGTGCTTGATAACCTTACTGCGGTAGCTTCGTCAAAACCAGACTTGGGCGAAATATCGGCCTTAGATAACACAGAAATTGCGCCAGAAATGACCGCATTAGAAGAAGCCATCTTTCTTGACCAAAAAACCCGCCCTGATGCCCTACATTATAATGTAGGTCGCATTTTCTACCTGCCTGCGTCAGTGTCATCGGAACATCTAGTAAACGCCATACAGAAGTTTGCGGCACGCACTAAGCCACTTTTCTGGAGCTATGGTAGCACCCGCCACCGATTGGATGAAAATCACCTAGTCGAAATCACCACAGAAACCTTAACTTGTAGGCGTGAAGATTTAGAAGAAAGCCACGCCAATTTATTGGTAAAGGCGTTTGACCTAAAAAACGGGCCATTATTGCGTGCGGCAATTCAACCGTTGAACGACGGAGAAATAGCTCTTTTGGTGATGGCGCATCATGTTACTTGTGATCACGCCAGTTTCAACGTGTTAATGCAAGAAGTTGCGACCTATATCGAAACCGGTGCTTTTTCCGGTGATGCGCCTGATCATGCATCGGTTTTTTGTGAAGCGTTTCCAGATAACGACCCCGAAAGTAACTTATTCTGGAGTGATAGAATTTTCACCACTCCGTCGCCATTGCGCACTCAAAGCCTATGCAACACGTCCCCGCAGGGCAAATATTTAGAATGGCCAGTGTCGCTTCCTGTGGCAACCAGCAATAGCGGCACAACAATGGCCGCCCGTGCTTTGGCGGCTGCAGCGACTGCAATTTCACCTTTTCTTGAAGGCCAAACCGTTGATCTTGGTCTTGTCACTGGGCGTGAAACGGAAATTGGGTCGCGCGTATTTGGCGGGCTTATTAACACAGTGCCGATTGAGCTAAGCATTAAACCTAGAGATACCATCCAAAAGTTTACAAAGACGATACAGCAGACAATGGGTGAAGTCCTTGCAAATCGCAAAGCGCCTCTAACGAAAATCGTAGAGTTACAAAGGGCCGCAGGTAAGAATTTTTCGGTGCCGCGCTTTCTTGTTTCTGTAGTCGAGCCTGGAAAGGCTAAACTAGGATCACACATGATAAGTGATGGTCATCTGCACGCGGGCGGTGCCGTACGCCCAATAACGCTTTTCGTTGTTACATCTCCCAACGACCTACGTCTCGGCATAGAGTATGATCGTGGAATGATTTCAGATGTTGTGGCCGCACAAGTTTCCGATATGTTTACTGCAGCCTTCCTTGCGGCATCTAATCGGGCACCTCGAACACTCGAAACCCTTACTCAAGATGTATCTAAGCCAAGCAAAGTGATAGCGAAGCCGCTAAATGACAAAACACCGATTTTGGCGCAAATTTTAAGCGCAGCGACGCGCGACCCGTCGGCGCTGGCAATAGTTTCCACATCTGTCGACTGGAATTGGAACGCGCTTATTGCACACGCTGAAGCAATTTCAGCGCAGTTACACGAGCGTGGAATTCAACCCGCTGATCGCATTGCAATCGCATTGGAACGTGGGCCGCTATATTTGGCGGCGATCTTAGCCAGTATGGGCCACGGGGTTGGATATGTTCCGTTAGACATAGGCTATCCTGACAGCCAAATTTCCCGCACCCTTAGCGAAGCTAAGCCGCGACTTGTACTACGGCATACTGGTGACGGTATGATTATCACAGATGCAGGCATCGACGGTATACCCTGGGATGAATTAAGTCGCACACCCCTTCAACAACAAGACCCTGAAACGGTCGCCTACACTATGTTCACATCGGGTAGCACAGGCACACCTCTGGGTGTACCCATCACTCATGGGCAGCTGGCACATAGTACTAATGCAAGGGTTCAAACCTATACGCATTCACCTAGGCGGTTTGCGCTTCTTTCAAGCTTGGCCTTTGATAGCTCTGTTGTAGGGGTTTTTTGGACTTTGGCCACTGGGGGTACGATTGTAATCCCAGACAAAAACGAAATGCGCGACCCTAAGTTTCTGTCCACTTTGCTAGCAACAGGGGCTGATACTGTTTTGCTAGTGCCAACTCTTTACGATGTTCTGCTTGATCTTGCTATGTCAGAAAAATGGCCTGACACGGTCATTCTAGCAGGTGAGGCATGCCCAACATCGGTGGCTGAAAAGCATTTCTCATTATTCAAAGCTTCCACGCTTACCAATGAATATGGCCCAACCGAGGGCACTGTGTGGGCACTTTATCACCATATTAGCCCAACAAATAAGGCTATACCCATTGGCTTACCTGTGCCAGAATGTTGGGCCGCAGTGGTTGACGAAACAGGTATGATCTTACCTGCTGGAGTTAAAGGCGAACTTGTGATTGGCGGGCCGCAAATAACCAAAGGTTATATCGGTGGCAAAGCGCAAGATGCTAAACGGTTTACTAGGCCCAACGGGACCACACTACCAGAGGGGCCATTGTTCTTCACAGGTGATAAAGCTGTTTTTAATGGTGAACATTTCGAATTCCTCGGGCGAGCTGATGATCAGATAAACATCGGGGGTATTCGGCTTTCACCTATCCCATTAGAAACCGAATTGATGAAGCAATCAGGCGTGCAAACCGCTGTTGTTGTCGCTTTTGATAAACACAATGAAGAAGGTACCACTGTTGCCGACGATATTTCTTCGGATGCTGTGATGGTGGCACACTTAGAGACCTCAAAGCAAGGTCTTGATGCACAGCTGCGCGAAGCAATGGCGCATAATTTTCCGATTGGTCAAAGGCCTGCACATTACGTTTATCACAATCAATTTCCACGATTACCAAACGGGAAAATTGATCGTCGAAAATTGACTTCGATGGCCCCTCGCCCGTTGAGTAAGCCCCTTAAATCCTACAACGATACAGACGCTCAGGAATTTTCAATAAAACCGCATGCTGACTTGGAAACGCTCGTTTTATTGTGTTGTGAAACTCTTAACTCGACAACTTTTAATGCAAACGACAATTTTTTTGAGCACGGTGGATATTCGCTTGTGGCACTTAGATTGCTGCTAAAAATTGAGGATGTCTTTCAAGTTACTCTTTCTACCGCAACAATTTATGAGGAACCTACGCCTAGGGGTTTTTATGCAAAATACCTCGCCAATTCAGATAGCAATACCAGCTTGGTAAATAAATCGGTGCTCGGCCCAAAACCTTTTGTCGTCCCGTACAATAGCAAAGGCACTGGTGCCGCTTTCTTTGCGATACACAGTTTGGAAAAAAATGGAGCGCTATTTAGAGGCTTTGCAAAAAATCTATCCACTGAACACCCATTCTACGGTGTAGGAGAAAGTGGCGCGGTCAGCTTAAACTCTAATTGGGTGTCAAACTCAGACGGGCCCACAGAGGTTGCTGATCAAGCTGCTATCTATGTTGAAGAAATACTTAATCTCAAACCGTCTGGGCCGTTGGTCATTACAGGCTCTTGCTTGGGGGCCCTTTACGCTTACGAAGTAGCACAACAACTGTCAGCGCGAGGACGGCAACCTGATCTATTGCTTTTGCTTCACGACTTACATGCGCCATACATCGGCACACGGGAGTTGCATCGTAGGGAAATGTGGTTTCGTAAAAGGCTTTCACAATTACACAAAAACGGACTGCGTTCAATTCCCCGGTTTATCCAAAAACTACCTGCACTGGCTTCACGTTCTAAAGCGAATTTGACGCGTCAAATTGAGATACTTTATCTCAAGCGGGCGAAAGCAAATGGAAAGGAGTTGTCTAAACGCATGAGGGATCGTGATTTTGTTGAACGCTCTTATCTGTCCTCCAAACAATATACATATGAACCTTACGCTGGCCGAACACTCATCGTCCGAGATCCAGACAATACGTTTTACGACCCTGAGTCCCCGACAAGTGGGTGGGATAGCTTATTACCAGATAGTAACTATTATTTTGTACAAACTAAGGGCTTTAACTCGATGTTCCAAGAACCTGTGATCGGCAAAGTAGTGGCACAGGTAGAAGGTGAGCTTTCTAACGTTAAAGCTAATAATAGCCATGCTGTCACTGCACCTCGAATTCAGGCCGGATTCAAGCACAAGATTACGTTAGATATCACGGATGATAATTTTGTTGCGGCCCCCCGTAGCGCACAGCGTGATTGGCTCTTACGGCAACGTCTTCGCGAGCTATCACAAGACCTAGATCACCTTGATGGGGAAGCCCATAATATGGTCGCCGCGACTGGCGCAATAGAGATGAATGATCGCGCCCATATAGAACTCTCACCCGACGAGATCATGGAGGATTGGCAGATCCCACTTATGAAACGTATGGCCGAGGTTATAGCAGGCCCTGGGGGGCATATTCTTGAAATTGGATTTGGGCGCGGCATCCTGTCGGATTTCGTCCAAAGCCACAATGTTCAATCTCATACGATTGTGGAATGTAATCCGCATGTCATTGCGGACTTCCACAAATGGAAAGCTTGTCAAGGCGACCGTGATATCCGTTTAATCGAAGGGCGGTGGGAAGATGTTGCAGAACAGTTTGGTTTATATGATGGCATTCTGTTTCACACCTATCCACTAGACGAAGAAGAGCTAATTGAAGCATTGGCGACAACCACAACTTTTGCTGAAACATTCTTTGCCACAGCTTCTAAAAGCCTCAAACTTGGCGGACGCTTCACTTATTTCACCAATGAGGCAGACAGCCTAAGTCGCGGACATCAACGTGCGCTCCTTGATCATTTTGGGCGGTTTTCAATATCAAGCTTAAATGACTTAAACATTCCAGATCACACTGCCGATGCCCACTGGTACAATACCATTACTGTCGTTGAGGCTATCAAAACGGTGCTGACTGAATAGCCCCTTGTCTATTCAAATTTTGTTGCCATATGGCCCTGCCTTTTAAGGCAAGGCCAATCACATCCTATCAAGCAAAGATAAAGTCATTGACCTGAGCCCCAAGTTTCCTCCAGCGTTATTAGAGTCCTTGGTTTGATTTTGATGGCCTTATGCAGCCAGTTTGTCCACCCTATATTTCTCTACAGATTCGGATGGGGTTAAGTTTCCTATCGATGAATGTGGCCTGTGGTGATTGTAATCTTCCCTCCATTTTTCCAGTTCCTCACGGGCATCATTCAACGAGCTTAACAAGGTTTGGACCTGTCACGGAATTGTGCCGCTCCTTTAACCGCGTATTATGCGCAAAAGGA
>CAJXSR010000013.1 GCA_913061275.1 uncultured Paracoccaceae bacterium
CGGCTGGTACGGTTACTGGCGGAACAAACGTAAATGGCGGCACTGTAGACAATGATGGTACACTAACAGGGACTACAACAGTTGCAGCGGCTGGTACGTTGGATACATCACTAACAGCAGGCGTTATCATCAACGCTGGTACAACCACTGTAAGTGGCGGGACAACTGGTGCCTTTACCAACACTGGAACAGCCAGCAACTCTGGTACTGTTGCAAGCCTAACGAATGCTGCAGGTACATTTACCAATAACGCGGCTGGTACGGTTACAGGAACAACTACTGTAACTGGCGGCACTGTAGACAATGATGGTACATTAACAGGTACCACATCAGTTGGTGCAGCGGGTACGTTGGACACATCTAATACAGCAGGTGTTATTAATAACTTTGGTACAACCACTGTAAGTGGCGGTACAACTGGTGCCTTTACTAATGCGGGAACCGCCAGCAACGCTGGTACTGTTGCAAGCTTGGTGAACAACGCTGGTACATTTACCAACAATGCGGCTGGTACGGTTACAGGAACAACAACTGTATCTGGCGGCACTGTAGATAATGATGGTACACTAACAGGGACTACAACGGTTGCAGTGGCTGGTACTTTGGACACATCTAACACGGCAGGTGTTATCAACAACGGTGGCACAACCACTGTAAGTGGCGGTACAACTGGTGCCTTTACAAATGCGGGAACAGCCAGCAACAGTGGTACTGTTGCAAGCCTTGTGAATAACAGCACAGGTACATTTACCAATAACGCGGCTGGTACGGTTACTGGAACAACTACTGTAAACAGTGGCAATGTTACTAACACTGGTACATTAACAGGTGATACAACAGTTGGTGCAGCGGGTACGTTGAACACATCTGGAACGGCTGGTGTAATTACCAATGCTGGAACAACCACTGTAACTGCTGGTACAACCGGTACTATCGGTAACACGGGTACACTGGCAATATCTGGCGGATCAACAGGGGCTGTAACTACTTCTGGCACTGCAACATTGTCTGGTGGCACGCTTGCTTCTCTTGCAAACACTCCATCAGGTACGACGACAGTTACGGGTGATACAACTGTAACAGGGGCAGTGACAAACACATCCACCTCTGGAAGTGCAGTAACTGTTAATGCGGGTACAACATTGACCGCGGGATCATTCGCCAACTCAGCTGGTACCACCACAATCGATGGTACGATTGCAGGTTCGTTGACTAACACAGCCACACTAACCAGCACTGGTGCAGGTACGGTAACGGGTGCAGCGGTTAATACTGGAATTGTTAATCTGGCAAATGGCTCAACTGCTGCTTACCAATCACTGTCCTTTAATGGCGGTCTGTCAGGTGCAGGTACTTACAACCTAGATGTTGATCTAACAAAAACTACGGGTGCTAAAACACAATCAGATGTTATCAATGTAGTCGGTGGTCCAGCAGCAGGTGGAACGTACAATATCAACGTTTCTGACCTTTCAGCTGGCACGCGTGTATTGCAAACCTCTGACATCATCCTGTTTGATGGTGACAATGCTGCACCGCTAACATTTACAACAACTGGCATGCCTCTGGGCGGTACAATCTTGTTTGATGTGGTGCAAAAAACAGATGACATTGTTATCCAAAGCACAGTGAACCCAGCTATTGGCGGCATCAGCGGCGGTATCTCTTTTGTACAATCATTGTTGGGTACGGTTATCAACCGCCCATCAAGCGCAAATGTTTCATCAATCGCATACCAAGACGACGATGGGTGTAGCCGAGGTGCATGGGCACGGGCAACAGGTGGTACGGCTGATACAACCAGCCACACAGTTGTTGGATCAACCACACCGGTTAATGCAAGTAGCGACATTGAAGCTAGTTACGCAGGCTTCCAATTAGGTGGAGACTTTGGTTGCTTTGACCAACGCTTCTCTGGTTGGGATTTGGCCTTCGGTGGTATGTTGGGCATCAACACAGGTGAAACTGACCAGAACGTTTTCCAAGGTACAACTATCACCAGCCGGGTTAACAACGAGTTTGACCAAAAATTCGGAGGCATCTACCTAGCGGCTGTTAAAGGGGCTTGGGCGATTGATGTGCAGCTAAGACAAGAGAATACCGACTTTGATTTAAGTGAAACAGTTATTGGTGCGGCACTGCCACTAGGTTTGAATGGCCAAAGCTTCTCTAGCGACGCAACAACATTTAGTGGTGCGGTTAGCTATAACCATTACAGTGAAGCTCTTGACTTGACATTCGTTCCAACAGTTGGGTTTGGCTTTACAAGCACTTCAACAGATACGCTGAACTTTACAAATGGCGAAAAACTTGAAACTGCTGATCGCGATTCTACAATCGGGTTTGTTGGTCTGACAGTGGCCAAAACTAAGGTAGCAGAATCTGGTGACTCAGCACTTAACTTCTTCGGTACAGCGACAGCTTACGGTGACTTCTCAGATGATACAGTAGCGACATTTACTGATAGCTTGGGAACAACTACGCAAACACTGACAACGGACCCAATTGGTTCGTTCGGTGAGCTAAGCCTAGGTATCAACTACGTTAAGCTTCTGAATGGTTCACAATCTAGTGCTGCGGTACGTCAGATGAACCTAAGCGCTCGTATTGACGGACGGGCAAACTCAGACGTAAGCAGTGTTGGCCTAACATTGAATGGCAGAATTTCATTCTAAGCAGCCATTTAAATTAAGTTTTCTAACGGCAGCGTTTTATTACGCTGCCGTTTTTTGTTGTCCGCCAGCATCATAAAATTTTGATTTTTTAAATTTAATTGCAAATTTTGATTTTTAGGCGTATTAGGCATAAGGGGCATTCTGAATTATGAAAGGGAGCTATCCCAATGTTTAAAATTAAACAAAGCCTTACGTTAAGCGCATGTATTATGATGCTTTCTGTTGGTCTTACATCTTCTGTAAGCGCAGGAACATCTGTAGGTGTACCAAGTGTGGACGCTGTAGTTTATACTAATCCAGTAGCAAGTACGACATGTATCAGTTGCGTAAAACGCAAGTTGAAATCTGGTATGTGGTTCATCGGAACTTATAGATAAGAACCTAATTACCTTTTGAATTATTGCGCCCGCGGCAATGCCTGCGGGCGCATTTATTTTGGAAGTAAAAAAGTTACAGAAAATACGCCAATATAATGTATAAGTATGAACAGATCTTGTTGTTTTATGTGTATTGCTAGCTTTTTAAATTGGGATATTGCGCTAAGCCTATTGACGATTTAGTAATTATTTCAGTAAGTTAATTCAATACGGATGAATTAGGTATAAGGGTGCGATTTAATCTTTGACAGAATTGGGGAATTTGTGTCAGTTATTACTGCTAATTTTTTATTGAAGAAGATATTTCTGGCATGTTCTTTTGCCCTAGCATTTTTTATGGCTACAGGTTTTGACGCTCAAGCGGCTACTGGTGAAGGCAAGATTGAAGTTGGGTTTGATATAAAAGAAAAAGTTAACCCGCAAAGCTTTAGCGTAGTTGGATGCGAATATATCTCTCCTGCAGCAAATGGACGCGAACTTACATTCAAATGCCCCGTTAAGCATGTATATCAGGTTGAATTTACGCGCGATGGGTCAGACGGAGTGCAAACCAATTATGGGGCACTTCAAATACGCCCTGATTTATATATTGGAGCACCACATGTAGGGGCCTTACATTTAGTATCTACATATACTGCTGATAGAGAAGCCAGCTTAAAACAACTCAAAGAGATACCCGAACAACTTCAACCTTTGATATTAAAGGACATGGCAGTTGATGAAACACAAGTAATACCAAAGCCTGAAGTCAAAGTTGTTGACGAGCCTACACCAACTGATGAAGTGGCAAAGGCACAACCTGCACCTGAGCCAATAGTAGAAACTGACCCACCTGCAGAAATTTTGTTGGCGCAAGTAAGTGACCCATCACCCTCTGTGGCAATGGCTAATGGAATTGATGTTTCATGGGCAAGCTCATATGGGTCTCTTAGGATAAATGGCAAAGAGCTTCTTGAAGAAACACAAGAGGCAGATGGGTTAATTCAGGGTCGCATCAATTTAACAGAATCATTAGGCGATCTATTTATTCTTTCGTCGGACCGGAACTCTAGCTGTAACAAGGCGTTTACAGTGGAACAGCTAAAAGATGCACAAGAGGTTTTCTTTGAGTGTTCTGAGTACACAATTAATGCACCGTTCAAACTGCCTTTGGAAGGCAAACAATGCACGCATTCTAACAGTTCGGAAATCAGTTGTTTGGTTTCTAACAGTAAGAAATCAATCACGGTAGAGTTGAAGGGTTGGAAAAATATTGATCTGACGCTTGTAGAGGATACTGAAGTTTACGATTTGGGCTTGTCGGATTTATACCCCGAATTCCCTGCATCAGAAGTTATGGCAGGATTGAACACTGCTTCTTCAAATCAATGTGATCCAAGACAGTTGGAACTACAGCTGGGTGCGTTTTGCCTGAATGACTTGTGTACTGATTTATCAGGCGGCCCGCAGCCGATCGATGAAAGCGGACATTTGAAAAGCTTAGCGGAAGCAGGCTGGGACCTAGGGCAACTACCGACTAAGGCCAAATTGGTTTTAGTAGATACATCTGGTGAAGCGGCAACAGTACTGGGCGAAGAAACGGTTTCTATAAAACCTGTGTCAGTAGAGGCGGTTTCTGTATTGATTAGGAAATCAACGGGCAATTCTTTAGTACCGCTAAATATAGAAATGGTTGGTAAGGTATTTAAAGTGGGCCGGAACGTGAAGTTCTTTAAAGATGCAGTATGCAAGGCACCTATTTTGAAAAAATATCTAGATTTATCAAACCCAGGTAATAAACTGCCCGATGTGCCAAAATGTAGTTTTTATAGAATATTTGATGGCAAAAAAGCGCGTTCTACTTGTTCAGCGGTTGCTTATAACAAAGAAACCCAAGCGGCTACGGCGGTTTTAGAAGTTGCTAACTGCGCAGCTAAACGTTTGGTTCTATATGTAGCTGAAAACGAAACGATTAATGGGCGTGACAGTAAAGCGATTGTGGCATCGCTTGTGAAACTTGCGAATGGGATGAAGGCGAAAGAAGTATGCGCTTCTGTCGATATTGTTCATACTGTTGATGCAAAACGCCAGATAATTTTATCTGCAGAAGATATGCGCTTTCCAGAAGATGGCGTTAATTTAAAATCAGCATTTGATATGCGGTTTGTAAATTCAAACAGCGAAATTTTGCGAGATTTTGAATGGATTTACCGCACTTGGGGTGACAACCTTGGTGGTGTCATTGTTATTGCAGATGGTGAAAAGGCCAAGCCTGTGGACATGATAGCGTCACCAGCTGCTATGGCGTGGAAGATAAAAGATGTCTTTCGTCGGGTTATAAATTTCTCGGCAAAACAAAACTGTAAAACATATACGGATGTTTTGTTGTTTGAAGAATGTGAACAGGGAAAAGCTGCTGATTTTGATGCGGTTTTGACAAAGTATATTGACCAAGGATTAAGTTCTTTGGTTGCTCAATAGTAAAATAGATTAGGGGACGCTAGAATGTTTAGCAAACTTGTAAAGCCAATGAAATACACCTGCATCAGTGCAGTAACATTTGTGGTGGCAACGGTTATAGGAAGTGCTTCTGCTTATGCAGGCATAGCTGGATCTTGTGAGGATTATTTTGAAGACCCTCGTGCGGTTGGTGAAATTCTGGATGATGGCGAAGTTACTCGCGCCAACCCAATACCAATTTTACGTGATGGTTCAGAGGTTTATGCAGATCCTGAAGAGGGTGCCAGAACTATACAAAAGCTTGCCTTTGGTGATCGCCTATTCATTACACATTTTGAAAATGGGTTTTACAAAGTAGCACTGGATACACGTAAAGATGAAACAAGTAGCCTTGGTTGGGTTAAAGGGAATGATCTATTATGTCGTAATAGGCCAGTTCTTAGTCCTGAAGGTATCGCGCGTAAATTTTATGTTCGCACAAAGGCTTCATTCGTTGATGAAGAACAGGGTGCGATCCGCGCTAGATCTGGGCCGCGCACAGAAGAGTGTGCAGGCATAAACGGGCGGTGTCGTGAACTGTCGCGCTTTACGCTTTATTATGTTTATGCAAGCGACCCAGTTTCGCAACGGGTATTGTTACAAGGCCGTCCATCTGCGGATGCGGATGCGCCACTAATCGGGTGGGTTAACCTAAAAGAAGGGTATCTATGGGATACGCGTTTTGGTTTGCGTCCAAAAGAAAACCTAGTGTTTGACAGTTCAGTTGGTGAGTGGTCCGAAGGGGATGAGCGCCGTGCTTGCTTGTATGAAACACTGGAAGATGCAGATAAAAGCGATAGTACAGAATCTTGCTTCGTGCCAATTCTAGGTGGTAATCGCTGGTTTAACTATTCATTGCGCATTCCTGTTTTTGAGCGTGTTGAATTTAACGGTAAACACTATTTCCACGTAGCAATGCCAACTTCTGGTGTTGGCTCGGATGCGGCTGATGATGTTCTTTCTCAGGTTCAGGGTTTGGATGAAGCGATTAAGCTATTGCAGAACTTGGGCAATTTAGATGTGTTTTTCCTTTTGGATGGCACGCAATCTATGCAGCCACATATCGATTCACTCACTGGTGCAAACGGGGGATCTGGTGTTTTAACGGCTATACAAGATGCGTTTGAAAATGATCCAAGGTTTGAAAATGTACAAGTGCGCTTTGGGTATCGTGTGTACCGCGATCATTATGCTGGCAATTACGGAATTGGTGAAGGTATGCCCTTTGACAGTAACTGTTCACCAACTGACGAAGAGCTGGATATAAGTGGTAAAAAGTTTGAAGAAGAAATCAAAAAGATCGACACGCAGTTTGGGACTGGTGGCCCACGCGATACGGACTTTGAAGAGAACTTAATTACTGGTCTGGCTTATGCCGCAGATGATATGGCGAACTGCCCAGAACATGTGAAACTTTTGTTTGTTATTGGTGACACGGGTTACGATTTGGAAACGCAAAAAGAGCGCGGAACACCAATCGAAGATGAAGATGAAGTTCTGAGTTATATGACGCAAAACTTCTCTACTGAAGATGATCCAATCATTCCGTTCTTTATTCAGGTTCCGAATGTTGGCAAGCAACTTAAAATGCGTGGTGCCCGACTTGAAGCTTATGAAGCGGCGTACAAAAAATTTGAAGATCAGGGCAAACATTTTGCTCAGAAAATTGGCGACCATTTTTCTATCGGGTTAAAAGGCAATTCTGATGTGAAAATCAATGAGCATTTTTATTCGCTAGATGGTTCTAACATAGCGGATTCACAGACAAAGCTGGTTGAATATATTTTGGGCAGAGTTTCAAACTTTGGCGACCAACGCCCAATCAACGAAGTGATTGCCGAACTACAAGGTGGCACCGCTTTGGTTAAAATTATTTCGGCCTTGTCTGGCTCGGATAATGTACCGGCACTACGTCTTGCCTCTATCGAAAAACGGATTTGTGAAGAATTGGGGAAAGCTTGTGAAGAGCGTGTTTTCAACGATATTACTGAAGGATATATCGAAGATAACGAAGATATTCAGTTGGATATTTGGGTCGATGGTGAAGAGTTCCGCGCGTGGCGTTCAAAACTGGAGCTTGTTAAAGATACCAGCCTACTATCAGCAAAAGAGCTTTCTAGCACGATTGTGAAAATGATGGTGGATGGGTTGCAAAACTCTACAGGTGACCTTTCACCTTCCGAGATGAATATGTCGATTGCTGAGTTCCTTAAGCTTAAGCATGGCCTTCCAACAGGGTCACAAACCCCGCTGCTGAATTATTCTATCGGTGACTTTATCTATCAGGATGATGTTGCTGAAGGGGATTCAAGCATCGATCTAATTGAGATTTGTGAACTTTACAGGGTTGCGCGTTGGCTGGAACGGCATCGTGAAATTTTTGATGCGCTAGATCGCTCAGAGGTGCCATTGTTTAGTCTTGAAGATGTTGAAACCTGTGAAATGCGCTATCCGACCAAAGAGCTTAAAATGGAAGGGCGCGAGCGCTTCCCAGAAGACACAATGAGTTTTCGCCAAGTTCAGTTGAATGAAACAATTTTCTGGATACCAAATAAGTACCTGCCATAATTATGAGTATTGAAGAACATAAAACCTGGGGCCCTCAAGTTGAGGCTGTTGACCTTGTGCGCAAAAACTCGCACGGAGAGATTAGTTTTAATCTGTCGGTTGATTATCTAGATATGCGTATTGGGGGCGGTAAATTGAACCGTTTGCCCATAATGGGCCCAAGTGGCGCTGGTAAAAGCACCTTGTTGAATTTGCTTTCTTGTATCAGTTTCCCGCTTAGCCCAAATGCGAAAGTTACTTGGCGATTTCCAGACGGGTATAAATGTAGCTGGGGTAATCATGGGCCGGGGCGTGAAATTTTATTGCAACTACGGAAAAAATATTTCGGCTATGCATTTCAAACGGCCTCATTGCAACCGCACTTAACCATCAAAGAAAACTTGACCTACGGTTTGGAAAATTCTGGTGTGCCGAAAAAGATGGCCGTAGATAAAGCATTTGAGTCATTGGTATCTGTGTTTGGTGGTGATGAAGCGCGGGCAAAAGATATGATGGGCCGTTACGAGACAGAAGTATCTGGTGGTGAGCGGCAAAGAATTTCATTGCTTCAGGCATTTATACGTGACCCTTGTGTTTTGTTTGCCGATGAACCTACAGGTAGCCTTGATAAGGTGACGCGCGGGGATGTGATGGGCTTGCTACAAGACTGGTTAGCAGAAAAACCAGAAGAACGTTTGTTGTTCTGGGTTACGCACCATGAAAGTGATCCAAAAGATAATAATGCTAACAGACGTTTGTATGTTGGTGACGGTACGGCTAATTGGCAAAAAATGGGTGCTAAAGATTGGACTACAGTTGATGGCATTAAGGAGGCGGGTTTATGAAAAGCGTCTTCCTAAAGCTGGCATTCTTGGAATATTTCAGATCAATTTCCATCCGCGCACCAGGCGGCAGGGATTTTTTATGGACAACGTTATTGATGTTCTTTGTTCAGCTGTTGGCGCTTGTCATACTGACGGCCCGTGAAGGGGTGCTTGAACGTTCTGTTGATGCGTTTTTGGGTAATAAACCCGGGTTTGGTATTCCCATCTGGACGCTGCCAAACTTTTTAGGTGAAAATCAACCTGTGTTGATTACATCAAATCTTATCAAAGACGTTGAAAGTGGGGGCTATCTTGCAGCACCCTTTCGGCGGTTGGATAATGATCAAATGCTGCGTTTGCCAGAAAAATATATATGGGCTGAAAACACTAAAGTTGATGAAATTAAATTTTCTGGCATGGCCACAGATTTTAGGGGCCCTATGGTGCCGCATGAAGATGCAAATGGGCGACCTATAAAACGCCCGCCCCCACCACCGCGTGGTATATTTGGTGATAAACCACCTAGTCCACAAGGCGGGTTGCACGGTTTGGATCAAGAGCCATATGTAGTAAAGGACGGCCACTGGGATATTGTCTTGGATGAAAAGCTGTTTGATAAGTATTTCGACCTGAATGAATACAAGCGTGCATTGCAGGGGCAAATACCTGCTTCTGCCATTGCATCGTTACCAGCTGACAAAAGCCATTTAACCGATATGAAAGAAATTTGGCTAAAAATAAAAATCCATAAAACGGAACGCTTAATGCCTTTCAAAATCAAATGGTCAAAATATTTTGGAATTGGGTCTGGTAATACGGCCTATATTGTTCCGATTGAATTGCATAATCTTTTTGTTGTCGCAAAAGATAACCCAAAACTATGTGCATTTTTAGAAGCTGGGCCAAAGTTGGGGCAGCGCGTTTTGTCTTTAAGGTCAGACCGGTTACTTGGGATGTCTAAAGCAGATCGTAACGCTATTCGCGCAGAATTTGAACAGCTTGCAGGGGTTTTGGGTGGTAAAGTTGAAAATGCAGGTAGTCGTATCGCGCTATATTTTGGCGATCGCAAAAAAGACCAAAGCAGACTTCGAAACACATGTGATGCAGGTATTTCAGAATTTAGGTTGATGATGTTTGCAAAAGAACTTGGTCTGGACAACACCAGTAAACAGCTGGGCGCTGTTCTGGCCAGTGCGCCACATTTATCTGGCAGACCAAATTCCGTGCTTTCTAGTTGCGGCAGCTTAACTGACCGCACGCTTAGGAAAGCAGACAGAAAGGGTGCGGACGATAGTTGTATTGCAGATATCCCGATGGCGACTGAAGGTGGCGGATATTCTGAAATGCTTCTGTTTGCACGTCAACGTTTGGAAATTAAGAACTTAGTTGATTTTATGACTTGCCGTCCTACAGAACGGACACCGAACCCGATGGCACGAAAACATTTATGCATTCCCGCAAATTCTGATGGGAATATTCCAGAGTCGCGATTGATGATTAATCAGATTTATGAAGATTCATTAACACGGTTTGGTTTTTTAACTGAACTTCTGAATGGGATCAGCCGACCTATTGGCACTGTGATGATCGGAATGTTAGCAGCGATACTTTGGGTTCAGCTGGGAACCGTACTGGACCACCGCCGTTTTAGATATGCAATGTTATTATCGAACGGGATTTCATGGATGCAGTTGAAAGCAATGATAATTACACAGGTGATACTGGGGGTCTCTATTTCCCTTGTTTTTGCAGTAGGGTGTTTTATGCTTATAAAATTCTATCTTCTTAGTGAGATGCTGGGCATATCCAAAGTTTATGATGCAATCACATTAGGAAAAGCAATAGATGTATTGCCGGTAGGGCCAATGGCTGTGTTCACAGTTGTAATGACGACAATGGTAATTGCGATTGTTCTGACGTTGATCCAACTTTCACTTAATAAGCTATCGGCGCGCAGGCCTTTGGAAAACCTACTAAACTAAGGGGGGATTAAAATGACACTGGAATATGTATTACTTACGGCAGCTATTGGGATACCCATTTCAATGCTTATGATGCGAATGATTACCACATTAGGTTTATTATATGAAATTTCTGCAAGTTTATGGATGCTTCCAATATGAGTGAAACAAAGGTTGAGCTAACTAAAGAAGAGAAGTTAGCGAAAGAACAGAATTTAATCAAAGAATACCATAATCAAGTTATTCAGGGCCTGATGGGGCCGATTAATGAGTTTTACATGGCCGATGATATATCAGAAATTATGATAAACGGCCCATCCGAAATTTTTATTGAACGTGGTGGCAAGCTAGTCAACACTGGGAAAAGCTTTAAATCTGAAAAAGAGCTGATCTCTTTATCTAGGGCAATTTTGCAATTTGTAGGCAAAAGACTGATCAAAGAAGATTTGTCAGTAGAGGCGCGCATGCCTGATGGTTCACGTGTGCACGTTTTGCAATCACCAGCCGCTAGACCAGGCTTAAGTATTGCAATCAGGAAGTTCCCCGCAGATCGCGTTACTATGCGTACTTTGGTGGATAAGTTTAAATCAATGCCAGCCGAAGCCGAAGAATTTATGATAGCGGCAATGCAGCACCATATGAATATCATCGTATCGGGCGGTACTGGCTCTGGTAAAACCACAATGTTGAACGCGTTAAGCGAAATAATCGTATCCACTGAACGCGTAATTGTGATCGAAGATGCGACAGAGCTTCAGTTCCCAGAAGACCATCATGTGTTGCAATTTGAAACCGTTAAACCCGACCGTGAAGGTTTGGGTGGCATTGATATACGTGAATTGTTACGCGCTTCATTGCGGATGCGCCCTGATCGGGTGATCGTTGGTGAGTGTCGTTCTGGTGAAGCGATTGACATGGTACAGGCAATGAATACTGGTCACGCGGGGTCTATGTCTACGGTTCACTCTAACTCGCCGATTGACTGTTTGGCGCGTTTGGAAACATTGTGCCTGATGTCTGAGGTGGATATTCCATTGGTGGCCCTACAGCGCCAACTTGCATCTGCGATTAACGTTATTATTCAAGTATCACGCTATAGGGGTATTCGGCGGGTGACTGAAATATCCGAAGTGGTGAATTACGATATTTCCACAGGGGAATATGAGTTACAGCCATTATTTGTTCTTGAGCCACATGATACAGGCCCAGGTGGGTTAATGCTTACATGGACAGGAAAAACCCCAATATTGGGCGGTAATTTATCTATAGATCGTGAGGCTTTGACGAAAAATTGGTGACAAAACGCACACTTTTTCGTGTTAATATTTGACTCTGAGGGCCTTAAATTTTAGTAATGTCCTAGTTAATCAACAAAGGGGAAATAAAATGAACAAAGTTTTAATGACAGCCGTAATCGTACTTCCACTAGTAATGTTTCTAGCATTTTTTGGTGAAAACATCATGTCTAACTTCACAGACAATGCTGATGCTTCTAAAGCGCAATCAGATGCTTTGAAATCAAAAGCTGATGGTGGAGCTTGGTAATCCTTAAAAGAGGAACTGATACCATGCAGCCTATTTTCACAAATATTAACCGTCGCTTAAAGTCGTTTTGCAACGACACAAGCGGCGGCGTTCTGGAATACGTCTTATTAATTGGTGTGATCGCTTTACCCTTGGTTATGTTTTTAGCCTATTTTGGGCAAAATGTAATCCAATGGGTACAAGACAATGCACCTAACATTTTTGATGAGGCATCTAGCTGGATTGGCTAGATCGCACATTAAATTAGGCGAACTGTTTTAAAGTAAGGGGACTACTAATGGCCGACTTACGAAAGTCGTTCACCGATTTTATACTGGAAGATGAAGCTGGTGCGGCGGCATTAGAATTTACTCTTGTCGCCATTCCACTTATTTTAGTATCTTTTTGTGTGATCCAATTCATGCTTATGGCGCATGGCGTTATTGTTATGAAACAAGCGGCTTATGCGGCAGCTCGCAGTGCATTGGTTTATGAATGTTATCCGCCAAGTATTACCAATATTGCATCCAATCTTTTTAGTGTTTTTAATTCTAGTGCATATTGTGACGCGGATTCTGGTAAGCCAGAAGATGCAGCGCGTATCGCTTTATTACCTATTTCGGCTTCAAATGGTAAATCACGTGCTAGGCAAGGGGGTAACTGTGCCTACCCAGAGGCGTTAATCAAAATTATGAACGCAAATGCAGTGCGAACTGGTTTGAAAACAACGCTAGAAGAAAAAGCGTGTTATGCTTTTGAGCCTGATAATGTAGCCGTGAAAGTCGAATGGAAAACACAAATTGGCGGTCTGACTATTACTAAAGGGCCGCCACCGGTAACAGCCACAGTTCAATTTAAACTTCCAATTATGGCACCGGTTCGGATGATATTTTCAAACGGTTCAAGGGGGGATGGCTCACGGTACTGGGCCGGAGAGGTTAGTGTGACTTTATTATGAACATATTTACCAAAATCAAAGGTGTAATTACCAAGTTTCACAACGATAATCGTGGGGCAATTGGATTTATCACTATTGTTTCATTTATTCCACTAACGCTGATGCTTTTCTATTTGGTGAATTCATCAAAAGCGATCCATGAACATACACGTACACAAGATGCGGCTGATATGGTTGCTTTGGCGCATGCATCTGAAGCGGCGCGGTCATTAAATACACTATCAATGAACCAAGTATCAATGACACAAGCTTTCGCCAGCGGTGTAACTGGTGGATCATTGATACCTATTATTTTGGCGCATGAAATTTTGGTGGCTCTTGCTATTGCAATGTCTTTGAAAGAAGGCAACAGCATTTGTAAGCCCTATAAATCGATACCTATTGTCGGAACGATTTTATATGGAGCGTGTATGGTGCCAACGCTTATTACAGTTGAACGTTTTACGGAAAATGGAATTCGTGCGGCGGCTATATTTTTTACACATGACCCGCATAATGCTTTGAAAGTGGCAAGTAATTCAGTCAATGCCTTGAATGCAAAAAATAAGGCCCTTTTAGATCGATTTCCAGAGGCTGCATCGATTGCAGCAAAACAGGTTGCGCAATCTGCAGAGGTTACAACAATATATTTTGACGAAAACTGCAAAGATCCTGATGCTGCTGCGACCTGTAATTCGGCCAGTGATAAAGAACGGCTTGGGATGAATTTGCCCGTGGAGAAAAACGTTTTTGCGGGCTATCCGCGTTTCTGTGCGGGTTTGTTTTTTGGAACGGGTGGCGCTGATTTGGGAAGTCTTGGTCTAGGTGGTGTAAACCTAAGTCTTGGGGCAAGCTTATTTAATGGTTCTTTTGTAAAACGCGGCTTCCCTACGTTGAAAGGCCCTATGTCATATGGCGGAGATAGCGAAACACCTAATTTACGGGACTTTGTAAGTAAAGAAACCAGAATAGGCGACATTTTAAAAGATTACTGGCGTCTGGTTGATAATAAAAGTCTTTATGATGGGGTTCTTGGCGGGCCATTGATTGCCCTTTCTGCTGCTGCTGCTGCACTAGCCGCGGCAGATGCGCTGGGACTGCCCACAGGTGAATTACAAGATGAAGTGGATGATTTATTAGATCAGGTTTTAGATGCCGTGGGGCCAATTTTGCGTGCAAAATCCCCTGGACAAGCGGGTGCGATCAACTACCCTTATGAACAAACCGAAGATCGTAATGTTTATAAAGATTTGGTAAATGTACGGACAGCAAACATGTGTATCGGTGACCCTGTGGGGTCGTTTACCGATGCTATTGGAATGTCAAGCGTGTCTTCGATAGCAAGCGTAGTGACAGGTGCATTACCGAAAGTTGATGTGTATCATCCAATGGATGAAGGCGTTGTGCCTTCTATACAGCCAGGATTGAGTGACTATTCTGATAGCTACAAACCCCTTGCGTTTGTTTATAGAAAATCAAACAAAAGATGGTCACCTTCGGTATTCAAAGATACCACTAAAGGGTTTTATACCTATAGCGAAGCCTTGGTATATAACCCTGATGAAATCGGATTATATTCACAGAACTGGCAAGCGCGACTAATTCCTGCAGAAAAAATGGCAAGTAAATTGTCAGGGATTGTTACGCGAATGAACAGTAAAGCGCCGTCAGATTTTAAGAATGGTTTGACCGAAGATCTTAACGCAGTCAAAAACGAAGCCACGTGGGGTGAAGTCGTTGCAAAATAGTATTTGGAAATCATTCTGGAAAGACACAAGCGGTTCTATTGGGTTTGAATCGATATGGGCGGGGCTGGTAGTAACATTCTTTTTTGCGCCAACTGCTTTTTTGTACCGATATAGTGAAGTGCATTTGGATGCTTCATGGGCGCAACGATCTGCGGCCATGAATGAGGCAATAAACGGAAATTGTAATGGGATATTATTTTTGCCCATTCCAATCGGCGTTAGCACGAACGTACATTCCCAAACAGCGGTGACCTGTTCAAAGGTTGATGGTGAAAAAGATATGCCAAGTAATGATAAGTTTTGGAAGAAAATGGATACGGTTTCAAATTCAGAATTTAGTAATTTTACACGTGATATGAAAGATAAGGGTGACTTTAAAGCATCCAAAGGATCAAGCTATATACGACATACAAAGAATTTGGATTTAGGTGATAGATCGGGTGATGTAGGAGTTATAGCCAGTGTTTTACAAACGTTTACCTCTGGGCAATCAGCGCTGTTGGCACCAAGTGCGGATTATTATATTTATGACAAAGCGCATTGGAAAAATGGGCATGATAAAAGGGTATGGGAAGAATTCAGCAGTGATGCTAAAAAAATGTTTCCGAATGTATATCCAGCGAAAAATAGGTAGTGTAGGAGCATACCACATTGAAAAATTTACATAAGTATCTGGCAATCCTTGTGATGTGCTGTATTGGCAATACTGCGTGGGCCGCGAAAGAAGTTAAAGTCGCTAGCGGTGGGAAGGCTGGATACGCGGGCGATCCTATCCAAATAACCAACTGGAAAGATCTGCAAGAAGATTTCAAAGAAGCTTATGGCGGCAAGGTTTTTGAAGCAAAAACGGCACTGGAAATGCAAGGCTTTGAGGATGATAAAACACCAAAAGCTTTTATTTTAAATTTGAACAGTGTTGATATTTTTTCAGTTATTAACCAACCAACACCACCAGAGTTTGGTGCGAAAATTTTGGAATTATTTAGTGATTTAAAAAGGTCTGATTTTAAAACTTACGATCAAGGTGCTACGCTTTTCGCGCAAGATAATAAAAAAGGCGGCCATACTTTAGTTGCTATCCTGCTTAAAAACCGTGAAAAAAGTAATATTGCACCAAGTGTCACCAATCTCATTTCATTAAAGATTGATGATAATCTTAGTATTGGTTTTCCTGCTGGTAGTGAAATGGTTAATGATAGAACAACCAAAGTTTCGGGTGTTAAGGCACGTAACTTTGGTGTGGAAACACCTTTATCACCACAAGATGCGGCAACTTTTTTAACTACTCAATTAGCTAATGAAAATGTCCCGTTTCGTGAAAGCTCATCTGACACCACGTCCTCGGTGACATTTCAGCGAAAAGATGCACGTGCAACGATCGCAATTTCAGAGTTTGATGCTGATAAACAAACCAGCTTAATTCTATTTGTTATCTACAGTAAGGATTAGAAGAATTTACAGGTTGAAATTTCTGCGCTATAGTTGATCCTATTGATACTGATTTTGTAATTGGGTAGCCAATACAATTAGGTAAGGGGAAACGTTTTGAATAAATTAATGATAATCGCAGGATTAGTTTGTGGTCTTTTTGCCGCTTTTCTGGTCACACAAAAATTAGGTGCCGCAGACGCTAGAATGGCGTCTAGTACGTATTTAGCTATTGCGAGTGATGTAAAAGTTGAAGCTCTGTACACTGGGGACGCAATCGAAGAGGCCCACTTGGGTACGATCGAGCTGCCGAACAGTAATGATATATTTGGTCTGAATACACGTTTAATTGCAGATACACCAACGAATCGCACATGGATTGTGGGCAAAAAACTAAACGCAACAATTCCGCCAGGCCGTGTTTTGACGTATAATCTGTTTGAGGATTTGGAAACAGAACGCCTAGATCAGATAATTCCAGTAGGAATGCGTGCGCTTTCAATTAATGTAAACCAAGAAAACTCTTTGAATAACCGCGTTGTTCCGGGCAACCGTGTTGATGTGTATGGTGCGCTCTGGATTAACGAGACACAAGTATACGAGGTAAATGAGCTTTTGGTAGATGTTAAAGTTCTTGCTGTTGGTAAGTCTTTAAGTTTCGATTCGTTGCAAAGTGGCGGTAGCGCCAGTTATTCTACAATAACAGTTGCCGTAACACCTGATGAAGCAAAAAGTATGGTATTTGATCGCGAGATTATTAAAGGCGAACTTATGGTGCTATTGCGTAATCAGTGCGATACATCAGAACCCAATGCGACGTGTGGCTAGTAGGGCAGAATGGAACTTGTCTTAGAAGTTAAGTATCCTGGCAAAACAGACGCTGATAAACATCTGCTTGAGGGCGGTGTATACGCAGTGGGCAGTCAGGATCAAAGTAATCGTGGTAAAGCTATTGAGGTGAATAGCCCTTTCGTTAACAAAGATCATGCGCTGATTGAACAAACGCGTGCTGGTTGGGTTATCACTGCGTTGCAACCACAAATCCGTCAACGTGATAAGGGCAACGCACTATTAGATGTGCGTGACCCCAAAAAGATTGGCCCTGGATCACGGTTTGTACTTGGAAATATAGAGTTTCAATTTCTGTCAGCAGAAAAAAGACAAACAGAAGAAGAAGCTCAAGAATATAAAAGCGGGCTTTCGCTGAATGTGTTGATAGGTGATATTCACTTACGCGTCACGAAAGAGACACAACTATTAACCCGCACAGAAAAGCCTGACACTGAAGATGAAGTTTATATTGCACAGGTGCGTGAAATTTTATCAAAATTAACCGATGAAGCTTTAGCGGCTTTGCAAGGTTCAGACCTGCATAGGTTGGCGGGGGACGCTGGTCGTCGTGATATGATATACCGTATCTTGGGAAGTGAGGGCGTATTAAGTGGCGCAGCCTCGTTATCAAACGTATCAGATGCTGACAGATTGGATTTTGATAAAATCCAAAACCAATTAGCCAAACGGTTAGGTATTACATTTACGACTAAGCTTGAGGTTGAAGATCTGGCTGCGGTAAATACGCAATATGAGCCAAGGTTTGAAGTTAGCTCAAAGAATTATAGCAATGTATTGTTGGCAAAAGTTTTGCGGCAAACTTTGTTGCGGTCTGTTGATGACGTTATCTTTGGAATAGGCCCGCTAGAATACCTTACGGAAAACGAATTTATTTCAGAGATTATGGTGGTAAGCACAGATAAAATCTTTGTAGAACTTAATGGTAATCTTGTGGAAACGGGCCTGTCATTTGTAAATGAAAAATCCTCACAAACCATTACCAGTTATATTGTTGCGCAAGTAGGTAAACAGATTAACGTTCAAAACCCGTATGAAGATGCACGTCTAAAAGACGGCTCGCGGGTAAACGCGGTTGTATCGCCTGTGGCGATTGACGGTACAGCGCTTACAATTCGTAAATTCCGTGCGGATCCGTTGACTGTTGAACAGTTAATTGACTTTGGGTGTTTATCACATGCAATGGCGAGTTTTTTGCGGGGGTGCGTGGTTTCAAAGAAGAATATTCTTGTGTCAGGCGGTACGGGTACAGGAAAAACGACATTGGTTAACTGGCTTGGTTCAATGATCCCGCCAGATGAACGCTTGGTTACGGCTGAAGATGTGGCGGAACTTAAACTAGATTTGCCACACGTTGTACGATTGGAAGCGCGCCCTGCATCTGCGGATGGGGAAGGCGCTGTTACAATTCGGGACTTGGTTAAGAACGCCCTACGGATGCGACCTGACCGAATTATTATTGGTGAGTGTCGTGGTGGCGAAGCGTTTGATATGCTTCAGGCAATGAATACTGGGCATGAAGGTTCATTAAGTACGTTGCACGCTAATACTGCGATAGAGGCAATGTCTCGGATGGAAAACCTAGTTCTTATGGCGGATCAAGGCTTGCCGATTGATGCGATACGCTACCAGATTGCAGGGGCGGTTGATTATGTTGTGCAATTACGCAGGTATGCGAATGGCGCGCGCAAAATCTCAGAAATTGCAGAAATTGGCGGGATTGACCCTGTTACAAACCGAATAGAGGTAAACCCAGTTTTTGAGGCGGATTATAATCATTCTGATCCTGATGCAGTGGCTGTATTTACGTTTGCAGGGCGTACGCCTGACGACATTGAATCATTGATTAAAGCAGGGTTTGATGCGTCTACATTAAGTTTTTAGAAGGGGGAAACAGATGGAAATACCAGATAATAATCTTGCGATAGCAGCATTATCGTTTATCGGTGTTTTTCTGTTTATTGTTGGATTTTGGTTTACTTTTGGCAATGGAATAACAGAGAAATTTCAAGAATATTCTACTGCGTACCGGGATAAATTTGTTCTTGAGCTGCAGTTCCCAGATAATCCTATAATGGTATTTGGTGCATATATTTTTGTCACTCTATTACTGATGGTAATGTTCTCGTTTGCTTCTATTTTTCTTGTGCCAGTTATTTTATTAATTTCCTACATTTTACCAATGTTGGTTTATAATTTCAAAAAAACCACAAGGACAAAGAAAATTAATTCGGTTCTGCCTAATGTGCTACAACAGCTGGCGGCAAATACTAAAAATACAGGTAGTATTAGTTTAGCCTTGCAAGAGGTTGCTTTGACTGCGCCCGATCCTATGGATTATGAATTAACACTTATCAGCCGCCAAGAAATAGAACTAAAAAGCTTTGCTGTAGCACTTAATAATGCGCGCGGTAGGATGAGTTCGCAATGGTTTGATATTGTGTCTGCGGTATTAATCACCGCTGATGAAAAAGGTGGGCGTACTAGCGCGGCACTGGAAAACCTTTCAAAAGTTTTTACACAGCTGATTAAAATGCAAGCCAAGATTGACACCGCTACTTCGCAAGGTCGGATGTCTATGAAATTGATGTTGGCAATGCCATTTGTTGTTGTTGGCATCGTTTACATGGTCGACCCTGGTTTGATTGAATTGGCGACTAGCGGCACATCAGGCAAAGTAATGATTGGTGCAGCCACATTCTTTTACTTCCTAGCATTAGGGATCGCCATCTGGCTATCGAAGGTGAAAATATGACTTTGGTTATTCAAGTTCTGGCCGGCGTTTCAGTATTTTTGATAACTGTTGGTTTGATAAGGTCTATATGGATGCCCGCAAAACAGGGCATGAAGGATTTTAATTCTGTGATCGGGTATCAAGATCCGGTTTCGGCTGCAATTATCGCGTTTGCTGGTGGGGTAGAAGAAACTGACGAAGAAGAAGATTATGCGGCTGGTATTACTAGTGAAGTGCATACGTATTTGCGCCTGTCAAAAGAACAATATAAACGAGGTGTAAGCAAGCTGTGTATTTTTATAGGCATTCTTAGTTTTGTTTTGTTTATAACCCTTTTTGGTACTGGTCTGATTAAGTCCGCAATTGTTGCTGTGATGATGGGTATTTTTGCCAACGTTATTATAAACTTTGCAAACAAAGATCGAATTAGCCAGGCTATGGTTGCACAGGTTAGACAGTTTCCGTTTTTTCTAGATATATTTTTGTTAACGGTTCAGTCTAACGGTAACATCCAAGATGCTATTAAAAGTTACAGTGAGATATTTGGGCATAACGAAATATCACAAGAGTTGATGATCTTACGCGAAGATTTAAAATCGCATAGTATGGTGGATTGCTTTGACCGATTGCGTAACCGTGTAGGCAACGAAGGGTTGCGTAATATCTTAGGTGAGCTAACGCAGAAATTACGCACAGGTACGGAATTACAAAAAACGCTAGAACAACAATCAGAGGATATGCGCACACTTCGTGAAGAACTAGGGGCGCAGGCGGCTGAGCGGCTGAACGCAAAATTTGCTATTCCTGTGGTTTTAAGTGCTGTGGCGGTTTTGTTAATTTTCCTTGCACCTGCTATTGTGCAAATGAGTGACAGTGGATTCTTGTAAGATACTGCACCAAAACAACCAACTGATTGGATATAATACTTACTTGTGGAACGCTTTGTAGAACATAAATTAAGTCAGCTAAGCCATGCTTTTACGGCGTGTTTTCGTGTGCTTTTTGTGTTTTCTTGGGTTCTAGCCAGTTTAGCTTTAGGCCTAAATAGCCAAGCTTTAGCGCAGTCCAATGACGTTTATGAAGGGCTTGATGCGAAGAATGGCAAGAATAATTTTGCTTTTTTGGTCTTCAATAATGATTATAGTAAGAACATAACGCCCATTGATGACCACGCTGAAAACAAAAAAGGAATGTTAAAGCTGTTGGCAGGCTTGGCAGTTCCAGACGATAATATTCTAATTTTAGACAATCCAAGTAAATCAGATTTGGAGGATGCGGTTTATGAATTTTCCAGAAAGCTAAGCCGTAAATCCGATTTATTGGTTTATTATAATGGCCACAATATTAATTTTGCTGACACTGATCAGAATGAAATGTTGCTGACTAGTTTTAAATTACCACGTTCCAATGATCTGTTTTTATTGGAACGCCGGGTCAGCCGTAGCAGCGTAAGTCTTGAAACTCTGATTTTGGATTTTATTCCAAAACGTGTGGGGCAGGTAACAGTTTTATATGATGCTTGTAATACACATTTTGTAACGCGAGATGATGATTTAGAACACTGGAAGGTGTTTAACAGAGTAGCCTGTGTTTCAAGCGCGGTTCCTGGCGCAGAAATAATTTATGCAGGATCGCAATCTGGAAAAGCGTCTTTAGTGAACGCGCTAACATCGGTTTTATCAAAAACGCCAACGCTTGATTTGTTGGCGTTGGAAAAAGCTTTGGCCAAACAATTTGACGATAGTGACCCACAAAAAGGTCCAAATTATCTAGAGCCGGTTTTAATAACAGGTAGTAGATCAAAGGACCTTTCAGAAACTTGTTTGCGTAAAGACATGCAGGGGGATGAACAAGTTTGTAATGTAAAACCTGTAGAGGTTGTAAAGGTAGCTGCTGCACCTGAAATTAAAGCAGAACCAGTTAAGGTGCCTAAGAAAACTGAAAAAAAATCAGAAATAGTTGTTAAGAATAAAAAGAAAAAAAGCAATCGCGGTGTACAGCGGGCTGATTGGTCTGCGGCAAAAAAAGCTGGAAGCTGTGAAGCGTACCAAGAATTTATAGAGAAACACCCGTCTGGTCTTTTGCGGATAAAGGCAGATACGGCCATTGCAAAGCTTTGTAAGGATGCGCCTAAAAAAACGACTGTAAAAACACAAGAAGCTAAAGCACCAACAGAAAAACCACGCAATATGCGTGATGATTGGACTGCGGCTAAAATGATTGGACGATGCAAACCTTATAAAGAGTTTGTTGAAAACTACCCTGACTCGCCATTTATCAGTAAAGCAAAGCGGGCAAAGGAAAATTTATGTGGACCAACAGAGAAAGCACCTGCAAAGAAAAAGCCTGATCCAGTAAAGCCAAAACCGAAAGTAGCTGAAATAACAGTGCCCGAAAAGCCACGTAATATGCGTGATGATTGGACTGCGGCTAAAATGATTGGGCGGTGTAAGCCTTATAAAGAGTTTGTTGAAAACTATCCGGAATCACCGTTTATTTCCAAAGCCACGCGGGCAATGAATAATTTATGTGGCCCGATAGAGAAAATTCCTGCGCCCGAAATTGTAGAAGCACCTAAAGTGGAAGTCGAAGAGCCAGCGGTACCAGTTGTGGTAGAGGCCCCTGTGAAAGAAGTTGCGCCAGTTAAAGAAGTTGTCAAGCTTGACGCACCAAAACCTGCGCCAGTTGCACCAAAGAAAAAGACCGCATTTAAAAGCTGGTCAGACGCAAGGCGGGAAAACTCTTGTGAAGGATTTTTACAGTTCCTTGAAGATCATCCAAAATCTCTTTTCGGCAGTAAAGCAAAAGCGCGGGCTGATGCTAAGTGTAGTGATGCCGATAGAAAAGCCTTTTTAGAAAAGCCAAAAATTGCTGAAGTGCCCGCGAAGGTGGTTATAAAGGAACCTACTAAGGTTGTGGTTAAGGAGCCAGTGAAAGTTGTTGTAAAAGAACCTGCGAAGCCTGTTAAGGCCGCTCCTATAGTAGTGATAAAAGAACAACCTGCCCAAGTAACTAAGGTTGAAAAGCCAACTGATGTCGACAAGGCACCAAAGCTGTTTCCAGGCGTCACCGCTAAGGCATCTGAAAACAATTACGCATTTGTTGTTATTAATCAAAATTACGCAGCTGGCTTTGAGGAAATAGAAGGAATTGATGCTGATAAAGATGCGATTTTAGCAACGATTGATGGTCTGAAATACCCTAAAGAAAATGTGAAGGTGCTGTTGGACCCTAGCAAGGAAGAATTAGAGGATGCGGCGTTTGAGTTCGCGTTGGAAATGAAGCCTGAATCAGAGTTATTATTTTACTATTCTGGGTATAGTGTTAGCTCGCTTGACGATCATAAAAACTATATTTTACCTGTTGATTTTAAAGTACCCAAAAATAAGCAAGTGCGTATTAGCAGGCGGCGGTTTAAAGAAAATAGCATAGATTTAGCAGCCTTGATTAAAGATTTACACGAAGGACGGCCGCGTCAGTTGCTAGCGATATATAACGCATGTTCTGCGCAGGGACTTCCAAGTGATAAAGATGCCCCATATTGGGTGTTTATAAAAGAACGGCCATGTAGTCCTACTAAAGTGCGGGACGCGGCAATATTTTATCCCACTCAAAAAGGCCAACTTGCCATTACTAGTCTTGGAAAAAAAGACTCTGAGAAAAGCAGTTTATTTATGCGGGTGTTTGCAAAAGCTATATCTGAAAACCCGTCGATTGATATTGACGTATTACAACAAAAACTCGCTTGGTCTGTTGCTGCATTGGCCCGTAAGCGGAAAGCTTCACAAGACCCAGTATTGATGGACGGCTATTCCCCAGATCCTGATAACCCACAAAAACGTTGTTTTACTAAGGTTTTGGTTAATGATGTTTTATCCTGCACTGGCCTAGAAGGCGTGCCTAAAGTTGCAGAGCCTGAAGTTGAAAAGCCTGAAGTCGTTAAAGAAGTGCCAACGCCCGCAGAGCCTGTAAAACCCAAAGCATCAGATGCTTGGGCATCCGCAAAATTGGCCAATACGTGTGAGGCTTATCAGAATTTTAAAAAGGCGAATGCGGGTTCTATCTTTGAAGTGAAAGCGGAAGCAAAAATCAAGATAACATGCGCTGCGCCTGCCGAGTTGCTTCCTGCATCTTGTCAAGCACCAACCGGGACACAAACCGTTCCAGGGCTTAACAAAGCCGGTTATAGAGAGATGCAAGGTCAACTGAATAGGCTGGGTTGTAATGTTGGCTTTGCTGATGGTGATTGGGGGCGTAATAGCCAAAGGGGCTATAATCGGTTCGTGAGCATTGCGAATATTGGGGTGATTGGTGTTAAACCAAGCTGTGCAGTTCTTGAAAAGGTAAAAGCACTACCAACAAAACGCATATGCCCAGTTATTTGTGGTAATGGTTTTAAAAAGGTTGGTGAAAGCTGTGTTCGTATTAAACCAGTTGTAACAACGCCAGCGCCCGTAGCAACAACAACGCCAAAAGTTACAACAAGCTCTACGAAAACAGAGTCATCAGTTAAAGCAGTGAAAGAAGAAAAACGTGCAATAGTAAAAGAAACGATACCAGAACCAGCAGCAACTGTTGCGCCACAAAAAACATGCCCTAAAGACAAAGAGCTAAATAAAAGGGGAAAATGTGTGCCTAAAAAGGGTGGTTTAGGAAAGACGTTTCGGTTTTAAAGTAGGGGGAATAATATAATGAATTTTTCGAATGATAAAAAGAACTTGCTTGGTAATGCACTTACCAATTACCGTGAACTAAATAAGTTGAGTGATAACAATGTATGATCTATTAACGCTTCAAGTAAAAGATGGCCCGCAAATTGGCCAGGAAATAAATGTTGCTTCAGATAAGACGTCTTTAGGTGGCAAAGGTAGCGGTTCTGAAATTGAACTTTCTGGCATTCCGCACGGGGTTCAGTTTGCTGAACTGAAAGTGGTTTCTGGAAAGTGGACTATTGCTGAATTTCAGCCACGATCAATTCTGCTAAATGGTCGGCAATTAAAACGCAAGAACTTGCTTAAATCTGGCGATGAAATTCAGCTACCAAGCTTGAAAAAAGGCCAAAGCATTCGCTACAAAATTGACCTTGTTGCGCAGAAAAAACAAAAAGAAGCAAAAGACTCATCTGGCCCTAAAATAAAGCCACTGTATTTGGTGCTTGGCGTTTCCTATCTAATGCTTATGTTGATGGTTGGAATGTATTTTGTGGCTAATGGCAGCAAAGATTCCGGCCTAATAGCAGAGATTGGTATGGTTGATGTTACTAGTGCGCTAAATGAAGATATTGCGGCAATCGATACGAATGTAGCAACCAATTCTGGAAATATTGCATTATCCGATATGCCTGTTAATTTTGAAGAGCTAAAACAGTTTTTATCATCTGATATGGATGCAGAACGTAAACTTGTAATCCAAAATAATTTTAAGCAACGCGTTCTAAAATTATTTTCAGAAGCTTGGCGGCTTGAACAACAAGGCCGTACTGTGGATGCAAAAGAACAATATGAAAAAGTTTTAAAAGCAATGGGGGATCCCGATTTGGTAACGCCGGCTATCGCCCTAAAGCGTTTGAACGAATTAAATTAATTTTGGGGAAAATTAATGTCTAATATCTCAGATAAACTACACGATCATTTAAGCCAAGAATTTGAATACGATAGGGCAAATATATTTGAATTTGGTTGGTGTAATATCATCGAAGCTGAAGATCGCTTATATAAACGGCGCGTAAAATTATATGTTCCGCGTGAAGATGTATGGGATAATGGCGCAGCTAAAAAGCTGATTAAAAAGCAGTTCAAAGCCTATTATGACGAAAAAATACATGAGTGCCTGCCAGAGGCTATCGACCTATTAGAAGGGAAGAACGCAAAGGGTAGCATAGTTCTCGTTACGAGCCGAACAGAAGAAGCTAATCTTATGGATGGCGAGCGAAAAGGCAGTGATATTTCGTGGCTTGAAAATGATAACTTCTCGTTTCCAGAAAAACTTGGGGCTGTGCGCAAGCTTGTTGAAGCCGTTAATATTCTGCACGGGTTCGGTATGGTTCATGGTGCCTTAGGGCATCAGACAGTCTCTTGTGTGAATGAAGCTAAATCTGTAATTTTACGAATTGAGTTACTGAACTTTAGTGATGTTACATCCGACGACCCAACTGCATCATTGTTCTTTGAGCCAGCTTTCACGGCACCAGAGCTGTTTGAGGGTGGCCCATCAAACGAAATGCCGCATAAATCAAAAGAAACGGATGTATATTCTTTAGGTAAATTTATAATATATTTCTTGCTCGGCCCTGTGCGGTTCATAAAATTCTTTTCCAATGATGATGAAGATATTGAAGATCCTCAAAAAGTTATCTCGACCAAGATGGCAGATCATATTTTATGGACAAATATTGCGCATTCCAATGCCGAACACGATTCAGCCCGTTTGGAACAATTGAGCAATGATAAGTTAAGTGCGGAAATAGCAGAGTTCTTGGCGTATACAGTATCATCACTTGCCAGTGTTCGCCCAGATGATGCGCAGATGTTCTTTCACGGTCTATCCACCATCATGGGCGGGGAAATTGATATGCCAGGCGCCCCAGCAGGTGGGCACTGGATGGAAGAAAAACCAAAGTCATCAATGATGCTTCCTATGATTGGTGCCGCTGCGGTAGTTATCTTGATTGGTGGTTATTTCTTTATGACAATGCGTGCGGAAAAGCTTGCGTTGGAAAAGCAAACTGCCGCAACATCAGAGGCATGTGGTAACTTTTTTGGTGAAATTAACAAACTCAAAGACAGCCGCGTTATGTTGTCGGCAGGCTGGGCAAATGTTGATTTTGCTAAAGATAAAGTTCGTAAAAACGGTAAAACAGAAGATACATTGGCTGCTAGCCAAAAATTATGTGAAAAAGGCAATTCTGATATTGCCGACTTGAAGAAAACATTGCTGAAAGAACTAAGATCGCAAATTTCTGCTGGTCAGAAAAGCAGCGATCAAGAAGGTACAGATTTCACGGCCTTAGATATAGAAGGCAAGTTAGGAAAAGCGCAAGCTTCTGAAAAAGCACGGCAATTTGGCCAAGTAGAGGCAGTATTGGGTGGCCTTGCTGACGAAATAAATGAAAAACGAGGTGTTGTGCTTTCTGAAATGCTTGAAAAGGCAGTTAGCCAAAACAGCATTGCCCAAAATCTGCTAAATATTAAAGACGTTTCAAAAGTAGAAACAAATATGTTGACGAAAGCAGGCTCTGCACTTGCTTTGGATGCAAACTTTGCTGGGATTGAAAAGAAAAATGCAGCACTTGTCGAACTAACATCTTTTAACATGAAAAGATTATCGCAAGATGCAAATAAATTGTTGGTAAACATGACCAGCCTTGCAGATAAACTTGAAAAAGAAGATGCAGGGGACGCTGGTGTTGGCTTTGGCCAAATCCGAGAAAGCTTAATCAACTTACAGGCCCAAGGATTACCATCTGATGTGAACGGGTTCCAAGATTATTACGGAACACTTTCAGATGCAGCCGAAGCCCTTTCAGAGATAGAGACATATATGGGTGGGCTAGCAGCCGAAGTGCCACGCCTTACCCAAAACATCGTGCAATCGCTGGATATTGCTAAAAGGAACGGTTGGTTAGAAGAGTCGCAAGTTGCTATCTTAAGCTCACAATTTAATAGCAGAGAGTCTTTTTCAATTTATAAAGATTGGAGCTTCCTTGGTAAACTGGATACATCTTTAAGCAATGAAATATCAAAACTTGAAACCCAATGGGCCGAAGGTAATGGCGTATGTACGGCTATGTTGGCAAGCGTTGAGCAGATAGAAAATATGGAAACGACGCTTGTATGGGCTGAACTTTCAGAAATTCTTACGCGGATCAGATCAGTTGATCCAGCCGCAATCGGTCGGGAACATTTCGCAGAATGTGAACAAGGTTATGCTTTATCTAAACGTGGTAATATTGAGCTGCAGGCAAAAGAGCTATTTGGCGAAATTAAACAAACAACCGCTGCATTAACTGAAAAAGGTATAGGCGGTTATATTGAAGAATTCGCATTGGCTGAAACAGGTGCGGCCGAGTTGAAAGACATCAATATACCGCAATCACAAGAATCGTATGACACATATGCATCAAAAGCATATTTGATATTGGCCAATCTAGATAAAGCCGAAGAGATACATTCTGATGCGGTTTCAAGAAAAAATGACCTGACTGGTAAATATGATGAGCTGAATGGAACAATAAGCACAACCGCTTTGGGAAATCACCCAGAATACCTAAGGACTTTGGCAGAGCTAACTGTTTCACCTGATTTGAATATTTTGGATCACAATACCCAGTTACAAACGAACATAGAAATATTGGAAGAGTTGGTTCGTAAATTCGAAAACGGTACCTTGATAAATTGTACCTTTGATAATGGATTTGAAATGCTGCCAATTTTGTCAGATGCAGAAAAACTTGCAGAAGGCCTGGCTCGAATTAATAAATCCGTTAAGAAATCTGGCGTTGCATATAATAATGAGGCTGGAACAGTGACAACGTTTTGTGTCAACAGCGCACCCGTTTCACATGAAGAATTGTTGGCCTTTGGTGAAAAGCTAAAAGTAAGACAAGCAGATGTGAAAGCGGAAATAGCAAATGCAACCTCTGGCTCTGCTGGTGCGGCTGTTAATATTTCATACTGGCTGGCTACACGCTATGCTGAATGGGTTGGTAAGAAAACAAAACAACAGGTTTGTGTCGCCCCAGCTATCGCAGCTGTTTTGGCAGAACTGTCAGCGCCTGATAAGTTTGAAACAATTAGTTCTGGCGAATTGTTTAAAGATAATTGCGGTTCACAAAGCGCGGTTCGCAAAAAACTTGTGCTGTATGATGTAGAAGATTCAGGCATGACAGCGGGCTGTGTATCAAATAATAGCCTACGGCCCGAATTATCATTTAGATTGGCAGCAGGGGACATTTGCTCGGAATAGGGCAGTGGTTGTGACGAAGTGATGATTAAAAACATTAAATGCACGATTATTGCACTAATAACTTGTTTGTTAGGCAGCACGGCTGTTGCCCAACAAGCAGACCTAAATCTAAGTCACTTAGCCACTTTACAAAAAGCCTATAAGCATGTTTTGGCGCAAGAATATGAAGAAGCTGAAAAGCTGTATAAAGGGCTGCAATCTGAAAAAGATGTAAAGACTGATATCAAGCATGCTGCTGTTGAGGGCCAAAGTCTTGTGGTGTTGTTAGAGCTGAATGCACGCATTGAAGAGGCGAAGGGCGATAAGGTAAAGGCCCGATTGTTACGCTTCCCACGTAAGACTGCAGTTAATATATTAAAGAAAGCCTCTGCAAAAAATCCAAGTGATGCACTTTTATATATGTATGCATTGGCGAAGGAAGAGGAAGAAATATCTGCTAAAACTTTTACAGATATGGCGTTAGCAAAAGAATATGAACGCCTTGGGGAAAAACCTACAAAAGTTGTAGTTGAGCCAAAACCTGAACCAGCCCCTAAAATAACATCGTCTGTTTCAGTGAATGGTGTTAAAATAACAGGGGCAAAAGCAACATCTGTTCGGAATGTAAAATACATAGCAAATAACATTGTGAATGTACGAAGCGGGCCCGGAACTAGCTATTCACAAATTGCTCAACTTACAAACAAGCAAGAAGTTATTGTTGTGGAATCTATTCATCTATCGAATGGGCAGGTTTGGTATAAACTGAAAAAAGGCAAGCGACTTGGGTATGCAGCAGCAAGATTTTTCACAAGAGCGGCAACGAAGTCAAAGACAGCCAAGAAGCCTTCACAAGCACCTAAACCAGCGGCTAATGTAACTTCTGGTAACAGGGCATGTTCTGGCGCGCACAAATCCGTATTTATTACAAAAAGAAATGCTGCCGTTAAATTTAAACCTAATGGGAAAGCAGTTATTTTTACGTATGTTAGACAGACAACGGTAAAAGCTTACGGAACTGTAGCAGGGCACGCCATCGTTCGGGTAGCATCGAATGGTAAATTTATATGTGGATATATTAAAAAGTAACTTTAAGTGCATTGACCAATGAGCGACGGTATATTTCATTTTACCAATGATAATGTCTAGTAAAAAATAATAGTATTATGACAGAAGGATTTTAGCATATGGCGACAGTAAACCTTACTTTGGATGAAATATACGATCTGGCCTTTAGCTGCCTTACGCAAAATGGTGCAGATAAAATTAATGCAACGGCATTGGCGGGTACAATAATGAAGGCAGAGCGTGATGGTTCGCATTCGCATGGCTTGTTCAGATTGCCCGCATATGTGGCTTCTCTTAGGTCAGGTAAGGTGAATGGTAAAGCGCGACCTATTGCAACGTCTGCAACCCCGGCTGTGGTGCGTTTGCATGGTGATAATGGCTATGCCCCAGTTGCGCATCAGGTTGGTATACCTGCATTGATTGAAGCGGTAAAGTTAACTGGTATTGGTGTTTTGGCGATGACCAATGTACACCATATGGCAGCCCTTTGGCCAGAAGTAGAAGCGATTGCTGAACATAACTTGGTTGGTTTGGCTTGTACGCCTTACATGCCTTCTATGGCACCAGCTGGGGCAACTAAAGCCTTATTCGGTACCAATCCAATTGCTTTTGCATGGCCTAGACCAGATAAAACGCCTGTTGTTTTTGATATGGCAACCGCAGCTATGGCAATGGGTGAGGTGCAAATCGCGGCCCGTGATGGCCATTCAGTACCACTGGGAACTGGACTTGATGCAGATGGGCAAGCAACCACTGATCCAAGCATGATTGCCAAAGGCGGCGTGCTGTTGCCGTTCGGGGGTCATAAGGGGTCTGCTATTGCGATGATGGTTGAGTTGTTAGCGGCTGGGTTGGTGAACGAAAACTTCTCATTTGAAGCTAAAGAAGGTGATAATGGCGATGGGGGCCCGCCACGTGGTGGGCAGTTTATTCTGGCGATGTCGCCTGAAATTATCGCGGGCGACGGTTGGGCAGATCATTGTGATATATTTTTCGACCGTATGAGTGGAATGGATGGTGTTCGGATGCCAGGTGATAGACGCCATAAGAACCGCTTGTCGACTGAGCCTAGAAAAATCAATGATGCATTGATTGAAAAAATTCGCATTTTAATGACAGGATAAGGTCGCGATTATAGCTGTCCTTTCTGGTTGGTTGTATTCACATATAAGTTTGAGAAAGGTCTTTTTGCATTTTTTGATGCCGCTTATGGGCGTGGCAGAGCGATACTGCTTGCCCACCTTGTAAATACGCAGTCATAGATAGCTGGGGGGATAAATTATTTGGAAAAACCAGTAATGACCTTGTTGATTGCGCTTTAAGGCCCTAAATCACATCTTATGATAAAATATATTCCAATGTTAAAAAGCAAACCTGTTGTGAATGTGATCCGCCTTTCTGGGGTAATTGCAGAGGCAGGTCGCTTTGGTGGTGGTGCATTAAACGATGCAACACTTGGGCCACTTCTTGAACGCGCTTTTCGTAAAAACAAACCCAAAGCGGTTGCGATAGAGTTGAACTCTCCGGGCGGATCACCCGTGCAGTCATCGCTTATCGGCACCCGAATTCGACGTTTGTCCGAAGAATTAAACGTGCCAGTTTTCGCCTTTTGTGAAGACGTGGCGGCGTCTGGCGGCTATTGGCTGGCCTGTGCCGCAGATGAAATATACGCCGACGACAGTTCAATTATAGGTTCTATTGGCGTTATCTCGGCCTCATTTGGCTTTCATGAATTGCTGCAAAAACAAGGCGTTGAAAGACGTGTCCATACCGCAGGCCAAGATAAAAGTATGTTAGACCCATTCCGCCCAGAACGTCCTTCAGATGTGAAGCGACTGAAAGCTTTGCAAAAGAAGATACATGATAATTTCATTGCCCACGTAACAAACAGACGTGGTGATAAAATACGCGATGATAAATTGTTCACAGGTGAAGTTTGGGTTGGGCAAGATGCGGTTGATAATGGCCTAATAGACGGAATTGCACATCTTGCGCCTAAGATGAAACAGAAATTCGGCGATGATATAAAACTTGTGGTCTTCGGACAGAAGAAATCAATTTTTAAGCGTTTGGGGTTAGGAAGTTCGTCTGATATGCTTTCTAATGTAGAAGAACGTATCTTTTGGTCACAATATGGATTGTAACAACAATGGTTAAAGTCGTTACATTTTTTTTGATTGGTATGATGGTGCTTGCACTTTTTGGTAAACTACGGATGCCAAAATTACCAAGCATTAAAAAAAGGAAATCTGTTCAGGCAACTGGCAAATGCAGCAAATGCGGCGCCTATAATATCGGCAGTAAGCCTTGTAATTGCAACAAAAAATAAGAACGGAACGGCTTTGGATTTTCTATATGTGTTTGGCGGTTTTGTCATTTTGCTTGTTGCGGGTGATGCTCTGGTTCGCGGGGCCGTAAGCCTTAGCCTTAAACTGGGTATTCCGGCCCTTATCGTCAGTTTGACGATCGTGGCGTTTGGCACGTCGGCACCCGAATTGCTAATCTCTATCAAAGCTGCATTGGATGGGTCGGCTGGCTTGGCATTGGGCAACGTGGTTGGCTCTAATATTGCAAATGTGCTGCTGGTTCTGGGCGTGCCTGCGTTGTTTTTTGGCATCTCAACACAAGATAACACGTCTAAGTCTAATTACATCTATATGATACTTGCGACTATAGTTTTTATAGTCATGGGGTTCATGGGGCCGTTGACGGCGCTTAACGGCGTATTACTGCTTTTGATGCTGGCAGTTATTTTATTCAAAGCGTATAGGCATGCCAAGAATTCTCGAAGGGCTATGTTGGCTGCGATGGATGACTTGCCACAAACAAATAGTGCGTGGTGGAAAATTATTATACTGATCGGTGTCGGGATGATTGGCTTACCGATCGGGGCTAATTTACTGGTAGAGGGTGCCGTACACATTGCACAAGAACTGGGTATTGAAGAGGCTGTAATTGGCCTGACATTAGTGGCGATAGGGACTTCTTTACCAGAGCTTGCAACCACAGTTATGGCGGCATATCGTAAAGAGGCAGATGTCGCTATCGGTAATGTGATAGGGTCGAATATCTTCAATCTTTTGGGTGTTATCGGGGTAACCAGCTTGATAACCAACCTTCCAGTTTCGCATGAATTTTTGGAGCAAGATTTCTGGATAATGCTTGGGTCATCTTTGTTACTGTTGCCGTTTATCTGGTATAAAATAAACCTGACAAAACTTTGGGGCGGTGCGTTTCTAGCCACTTATGTGATTTATATCTGGATGTTGTTTGTTTAATGCACAGTAAGCTGGTGTTCTTCGGGTAAATTATGACTGAAAGTTTGAATGTGACACGCAATTTGACTGTTGGTTGAGCTAATATGGGTCATTTTTGGGTGCAATTAACATATAATATTATCGGCGTGTTAGCCCAAATTTTGAATGACAACACTTGTGGTTGTCCACGCGCTTTACAAAATCTTTACATTGATGAATATTTCCTTAATGAAATCAGTAATTTGTCATGATGAATAAAAATATATCTTTTAAAAACAACAGGCTAAAAAGTTGCCTATTTTTTAGGCAATACGCGGAAGCCTGCCAAAACAAACAAAAAATTACGAAATCCTTTAAGTTATACGCAGAGTTATCCACAGGTTTGGTGGACAGGTTTATTCTTGTTTATGAAGCTAATGTGTGTAGACCGCTTAAGAATCATGTAAAACGACCTTATGACCGATAGCACCTCTAACTCTGAAATGTATGAAGAAGGAAAACTGGCCCCAGATACGGATGGGTTGCGCGGGCATCAGGTAATTCAAAGCTATTTACGCAGCCTAGATAACAGCCCCGGCGTGTACCGCATGCTAGGATCAGCGGGTGATGTGTTGTATGTTGGCAAAGCGCGCAGTCTTAAAAAACGGGTTTCAAATTACGCGAAAATGTCCGGGCATACGGCACGTATTGGGCGTATGATTTCAGCAACGGCGTCTATGATGTTTCTAACCACGCGCACAGAAACCGAAGCGCTGTTATTAGAGCAAAATCTGATAAAACAATTAAAGCCTAAATATAATGTTTTGTTGCGTGACGATAAAAGCTTTCCAAATATTGTTTTGACCAAAGAACATGATTTTCCGATGATAAAGAAACATCGCGGCAGACGTTCTGAAACAGGTAGTTATTTTGGCCCCTTTGCATCAGCTGGTGCTGTAAACAGAACGCTTAATCAGTTGCAGAAAATCTTTCTGTTGCGCAACTGTACCGACAGTATGTTTTCAACCCGTACCAGACCTTGTTTGCAATACCAGATTGCGCGTTGTTCTGGCCCATGTGTGGGGCATATCTCAAAGCAAGATTATGCGCAATCTGTTGCCGATGCCGAAAGTTTTTTGAAAGGCAAAACCACAGCCATTCAAGAAAAGCTGGCGGCAGAGATGTTGCAAGCCAGTGAGGCGATGGAATTTGAACGCGCGGCAAGTTTGCGCGACCGCATTCGCGCCCTTACACATGTGCAGTCTACCCAAGGGGTGAACCCACAGTTTGTATCCGAGGCAGATGTGATTGCCTTGCATATGGACGGGGGGCAAGCATGCGTTCAAGTGTTCTTTATCCGCGCCCATCAAAACTGGGGTAACCGTGCGTATTTTCCTAATACAGGGACGGGGGCCGATGCCCCAGAGATACTAGAAGCGTTTATTGGGCAGTTTTATTCAACCAAACAACCGCCCAAACAGGTGCTTTTGTCACAGAACATTGAAAATATTGATTTGGTTCAGCAGCTATTATCAGACAAGCTTGGTAAAAAAGTAGAAGTGCTGGTTCCGCTGCGTGGGGAAAAGGTTGAATTGGTTGCAAACGCCATGCGCAACGCCAAAGAATCTTTGGCGCGCCGGATGGCAGAAAGTGCAACACAGGCTAAATTGTTAAAAGGCTTGGCAGATGCATTTGATCTGAAAGCGCCGCCTAGCCGTGTTGAAATTTATGATAACTCGCATATCCAAGGTGCGCATGCGGTTGGTGCTATGGTTGTTGCAGGTAAGGAAGGTTTTGAAAAATCTTTTTACCGCAAGTTTAATATTAAGGGCACAGACATAACGCCAGGTGATGATTTTGGTATGATGAAAGAGGTTCTAAACAGACGTTTTAAGCGGCTTTTAAAAGAAGATCCAAACCGCGAAACAAACCTTTGGCCAGACCTGTTGTTAATTGATGGCGGGGCAGGGCAGATTTCTGCGGTTGCTGAAATTTTGCAAGAATTAGGTGTGAATGATGTGCCTTTTATCGGCGTGGCAAAAGGGGAGGATCGGGATGCTGGCAAAGAAGAGTTTCATCGCCCAAATCGCAAGGTTTTTGCCTTGCGCCGCAATGATCCGGTATTGTATTTTATTCAACGACTGCGCGATGAAGCCCATAGGTTTGCCATCGGCACGCACCGCGCAAAACGCGCAAAAGCTTTCACCTCCACACCTTTGGATGAAGTTGCAGGCGTGGGGGCAAAACGTAAAAAAGCGCTGCTAACGCATTTTGGGTCGGCCAAGGCAGTAAGCCGTGCGGGGTTACAAGATTTATGTGCAGTAGAAGGTGTTTCAGACGCACTTGCCAACATAATTTATGACTTCTTCCATGACAAAGGCTAACGGATCAGTTAGAGGGGATATATGCGCTGGAACATACCAAATATACTAACCATTATCCGTCTTTTTGCCGCCCCTGGTGTTGCAATAATGTTTTTGTATTTTCCAAGGCCGCTGGCAGACTGGTATGCGATGACTTTGTTTATCCTAGCCTCTGTTACAGATTTTCTGGATGGGTATCTGGCGCGAAAATGGCATCAGGAAAGTAATTTTGGTGCTATGCTTGACCCGATCGCGGATAAGGCGATGGTTGTTATCGCCCTGCTGGTAATTACGGGGCTTTCGGCGGGTACATCCCAGTTTCGAACCGTTATGGATCCTTATATTCTGTTGCCAGCCATCATTATTTTGTTCCGCGAGGTTTTCGTGTCAGGCCTGCGAGAGTTTCTGGGCGACAAATCTAGTGAGCTAAAAGTCACAAAGCTTGCGAAATGGAAAACCACCGTACAGATGATCGCTATTTCTGTGTTGTTTGCAAAAGGTGTTTTAGAACATTACGCAGGGGCATTGACCTATGGAATGGATCAGGCGATTTTTGAGGGTATAATGGCAGGTGAAATCGAAGACGTGAATCATTTAGCACGTTACGTGAATGGTATGAATATCAGTTGGTCAGCAGGGGTTATTTTGCTATGGATCGCAGCTATTTTGACATTCATCACAGGTGTTGATTATTTCAGAAAATCGTTGCCGTTTTTGAAAGATACCAAATGATAAAATTGGATGTTGTTTATTTTGCGTGGGTACGCGAACGTATTGGACTTGCAAAAGAACAGGTGGAAACTGAGGCGAAAACGATCAATGATCTGGTTGCAGAACTGTCAGCACGCGAAGAACGCTACCAGCTAGCATTTCAGGATATGAGCGTGGTTAAGGTCGCTATCGACCAAACTTTGGTATCGCTTGATGCACCACTTGATGGCGCCAAAGAGGTCGCATTTTTTCCACCAATGACAGGTGGTTAAATGGCAGTTCGTGTTCAGGCAGAAGATTTTGATCTGGGTGATGAAGTCAGTAAATTGACCGATGGCAACACTGATATTGGCGCCATAGTAACCTTTGTAGGCGTGGTGCGTGACACCACAAATGGCGCCCTTCTTTCTATGGAATTAGAGCATTATCCAGCGATGACCAAACAGGCATTGGAAACGATCGATCAAGCGGCAGCTAAACGCTGGTCACTTAATGCAAGCATGATAATCCACCGTTATGGTGATTTGGCCCCAGGGGCGCAAATTATGATGGTTGCGACCGCATCACCACATCGCAAAGATGCTTTTGAGGCAGCTGAATTTTTGATGGATTACCTGAAAACAGACGCACCGTTTTGGAAGAAAGAGAATTTCAAGGATGGTGCGAAATGGGTAGGTAGTAAAGCGGCCGACGAAGATGCAAAAGACCGTTGGAAGGCTTAACTTTGCTGTAGGTCTTCAATGTAGCGTCTTAATTCCTCGGTTTCACGGCGTGCAGCCCCTAACCCTTGCATAGCAGCATCTAGTTCAGCCTCTGCTTGGGACGCTTTGTTAACCAATTCACTTTCGCGTTGATACAAATAGGCAACCGCTTCATCGCGCTGTTCTTCTGCATCGTGTAAACGGGTTGCCAAACCGTCAATTTCTTCAACATTGGATGAGTTTATCCGCCGCAGACGGCCATATCCCATTCGTGCAATCCACCCCAATGCGAAAAATATCATAAAGGCGGCTGAAATGGCGGTTATCAGTTCATTCTTGTCCATCGTCACCATTCTCCTGTATCGCCCGAAACTCGATCCGACGGTTTTCTGCACGGCCCTCTTCGGTACCATTATCAGCTATAGGGCGGGTTTCGCCATAGCCATTTGACTTCATTTTAGCGGTTAAAACACGGCGATCTAATAAGGCAGATAAAACTGCATCGGCGCGGCTTTGGCTTAAAGCTGCATTAGAATCTTCGCCGCCTTGGCTGTCAGTATGCCCGCCGATTTCAAAATATGTATTCGGGCAGTCAGCAAGGATTTCTGCAATGCTCTTAATCACGTCTAAACTACCAGCGGCGATACTGGCTGAGGATGGTGCAAAGTTGATCTTATTTGCAAGTAAAACAGCGGTAATTCGGTTTTCACATTCCGTATCACTCAGCTCAATAACTTCGGGTTCTTTAGCAACAAGGTTTTCGTCGAACATGACATCAATCGTATATTTCGCGTCTGATCCAATGCGCGTGGTAAAAATACGCGACACAATCGAAGAAATATCTTTCTGGCTGCTTTTGCCCTTAATTGTAATCTCGTCTGGTAAGACCTCTAGACTACCGTTACGCATATTAGACATGGCCTCTAGGCCTGCCATACTGCGCACCGTCCAACCATCTGGCAAGCCTTCAACGATGCGGGTTTGGTTATAGACATTTGCCTTACCAAATAAGGATGCCGCATAAGCCGAAACCGTATCTTTTCGTAATTGATCTGGCAACTTGCCACGCATCTGCACCAAACCTTCGGGGCTTTTGGTTACTGTAAAGTCAGGCAAAATAACTTCCCCTGTCTGGCCATCAATAAGTGGTTTGGGTGTTAATATCGCTTGCAGGGAAAATAGCTTTGGCAGCGCGTTTTCCAAACGGGCAACCGCGGTTTCAAAGGTTTCCTGTTCTACCGTATCTGCCGCAATTAGGGATACATCGGAATCTGACAAAGTGATTGTCCCCGAACGTAACTCTGCCATGGCATTAATAGACAGTATGACTGCCGCACTCCAATCCGTGGTTGGTACACCCAACCCAACTTTACATTCGGCACGGTCAATTAGGTTGACACTTTTCAAAGCGCGTATAATTTTTATGCGGGCGAATTTTGTGTCTGCCGAGCACACATCCAACTCTCCTTGACCATTGTTTACTCTTAGGCGGAACAAGAAGGGTGTTATAATAGGGCGGGGTGCTGAAATATCCAAAACTAAATCTACTGCATCAGGTTTGTTTTGCGCCAAAGATATTTGCAACGTTTGTTGCTCTTCGGGTGTATCTGATACAGCTGTAACCTTTAGGCGTTCAGGTGTAACACTGATTTTTGATCGCGGAACTTGCTTCAGGCGCGATAATGCAAAATCAACAGCTTCTCTCCACCCTTCAGGTTCAGGAAACTCGGTAAGTTCCAACATGTCAGTTATCTGGGTATCGGGGCTAAGCACCCTGACACGATCCAGAATATATTCGCGTCCCATAGCAGTCGGGATTAATCCGATTAAAGAAACACGTTCAACATTACGCAAAATTTCCAATGCAAATTTAGGGGGTTGCAAACCATCAGGCTGTGACACGTTGGTTTTATCATATACGCGCCCCTGATTGATGTTTTCAGAGATAAGCTGAAGCGTTCGGTAACGCGCGGCTTCGTTTTCTGCCAAACCGCCTACGATTATTTGAAACCCGTCGGCACGAACTGTTGCCCAGCTTTCACCTTCTGCGTTTAAAAGTGTAACAAGTTCACGCACACTATGGCGCTCTACATGGTCAACCAGCTTACCTGCACTAAAGATGGCCAGTGCCGATGCCAGCACAATACTGATAGCGGCTGTTAATAGAGCGGTTCGAAGCATTATTCACCTTTGTGCGTGTCTGCAGAACAAATTTCTATTCCATGCCTGATCTGCGTTCAAGCACCAAAACCTAGTGTTATTAAGATGAGCGAAAAACCCCAGAAAAAAACTGTAATTAGCCCCGCATCACGGTTTTCACGAAACAACTTTAGGCAAAGGTCTACATCATCAATATCCAAGCGTCTTAATTGCCACATCAGATGCCAACCAAACGCCCATATGCCCGCAAGTGATATAACCAAAATAACAGGGTTTACCTGATCTAAAATCGCAATCAGAACGGCAAATGTCATTAATATGATGCTGATGATTTGGAACTTTAACAACCATGCAGCTGTATTACTGCCAAAAAGGCGTGCTGTGGATTTCACCCCTATTAAGGCATCATCATCTTTGTCTTGATGGGCATAAATTGTATCATAAAATAGTGTCCAACTAATGCCAGCCAAATACAGTAAAACGGGTGCCCATGTTAGGCTGCCAGTATGTGCGGCCCAGCCCAATAAGGCACCCCAGTTAAAGGCGACACCCAAAAAAACCTGTGGCCACCAAGTGAACCGTTTGGCAAACGGGTAGATCAGCACAGGGGCTAGTGCAATCACGCCTAGCAGAATGGCAAAATTGTTGAATGTCAGCAAAACGCCAAATGCAATGGTTGCTTGTACGATCATCCATAGGGCAGCTTGTTTAGGGGTGACTTGGCCAGACGGGATTGGGCGTGATTTGGTGCGTTCCACCTTACCGTCTATGTTGCGGTCGGAAATGTCATTCCACGTGCATCCTGCGCCACGCATCAAAAATGCGCCAATAGTACAGGCGATAAAATACCAGGCATCTGCCCATGTAGCACCAGTGGGGTCACCAAGGATTGCCAAAAACAAACCCCACCAACAGGGGATCAATAACAACCATGTGCCAGCAGGGCGATCTGCACGCGATAGGCGTAGATAAGGCCGTGACCAAGACGGGCAAAAACGATCAACCCAGTTTTTATCTGTGGCATCAGCCACGCGGCCTTCAACTTGGGCTGGTTTCTTCGGGGTTTCAGACATAAGTTCAGACCATGACAATTAAAGCTAAAATCAGACTCTTTGTAGACGCGCCACTGGGCAAAGGGCAATCCCTATCACTGCCCAAAGATCAAGCGCATTATATCACAGGTGTGATGCGCCAAAAAGCGGGTGCTATTATTGCCCTGTTTAACGGGCGTGATGGCGAATGGCAGGCCGAATTGGTTGAGGCGGGGAAACGTAAAGTGCACCTGATTTGCCGTGACCAATCCAAACCACAAAAAACCCCGCCTGATGTTTGGCTATATTTTGCCCCGATCAAAAAAACCCGCACAGATTTTATTGTGGAAAAGGCGGCAGAGCTGGGGGCCGCGCGAATTATTCCAGTTCAGACCGATTTCACCAACGCGGAACGGATCAGACAAGACCGTTTGCAAGCACATGCGGTCGAAGCAGCAGAGCAATGCGGCGAAACATATGTGCCCCCCGTCGAAGGCTTGCAAAAGTTAAGCAAGGTTCTAGATAACTGGTCTGATGATCGTAAATTGTTATTTTGCGATGAAACTTTGGTGAAAAGTGCAACACAGATGCTTACAGGCGCAAAGGGTGAAAAATGGGCCATCTTAATCGGCCCAGAAGGCGGATTTTCTGAACAAGAAATTACACGACTTCGCACTATGAAGGCCACACATTCAATCAGCCTTGGCCCGCGCGTATTGCGTGCCGACACCGCAGCGGTGGCCGCCCTTACCTTATGGCAAAACACATTGGGGGATTGGCGATGAGTTTCATCAGACCATCCGTTGCCGCCCATTTTATTAAATGGCGCGAGGCCTATTTAGTTGGGTTTGTTTTAATCCTAGGGCTTTGGCTGTTCTTGCGCGGCTCTGCAACGCTTAACCTAATTTTGCAGGGCTTGGGCTTGGTGGTGGCTATGATCGGCATCATACTGTTGCGCACTACAATTCAACGAATCCGTTTTAAACGCGCTGAAATGGCCCCAGGAATAGTGACAATAACCGAACGCGAAATTAACTATTTCGGGCCTTTAACAGGCAAAACCATATCTTTGGACAGCTTGCTTAAAATAGAGTTGCGCGAAAGTGAGGCTTATGCCGCAATCTGGGTTATGCATCATACTGAAGGGGATCCGATGATTGTGCCTACCAGTGCCAAAGGATCGGAAAGTTTATTTGATGCTTTTACCAGCCTGTCAGGTGTTAAAATGGATACGCTTGTTATGGCATTAAATCAGACGCCAATACGCAATCAACTTATTTGGAAGCGTGGGTAAAGTAACTATATTGCCTTGACAGTTTGGCGTGAAGCTGCACCTTTTAGTTCAAACAGATATTAGAAAGATCACATATGTCTATCCCACAAACAGGCGGCGGCCCGATAGAGCACCGCGATCAACTGGCTGAACATTTGGCAGAAGGCTGCAAGCCTAAAGAAGACTGGCGCATTGGTACCGAACATGAAAAATTCGGCTATGACAAAGACACATTATTACCCTTACCCTATGACGGCCCGCGTTCAATCAAAGCAATGCTGGAAGGTTTGCGCGATGAATTTAACTGGGCACCTGTGTTGGAAGCAGGCAACATCATCGGGCTGGAAAAAGACGGTGCCAACGTGTCCCTAGAACCGGGCGGGCAACTGGAACTGTCAGGCGCGCCATTAGAAACCATCCATGAAACCTGCGATGAGGTGAATGTGCATCTAAAAGAAGTGCAAACTGTCGCAGATCGTATTGGTGCAGGCTATATCGGCCTAGGTGCGTCGCCTGATTGGACACATGAACAGGTGCCGATGATGCCCAAAGGGCGCTACCGTTTGATGACCGATTATATGGGGCGCGTGGGCACCCACGGTACCCAAATGATGTACCGCACCTGTACTGTGCAGGTTAACCTCGATTTCGGATCAGAGGCCGATATGGTGAAAAAGATGCGTGCAGCACTGGCATTACAGCCTGTGGCAACCGCATTATTTGCAAATTCCCCGTTCTTTGAAGGCAAAGAAAATGGTCACAAAAGCTGGCGTGCGCGTATTTGGCGCGATCTGGATGCAGCCCGCACAGGCATGTTGCCGTTTGTGTTTGAAGACGGTTTTGGTTTTGAGGGCTGGGTTGAATATATGCTCGATGTGCCGATGTATTTCGTCTACCGCGATGGTAAATATATTAACGCGCTGGGCCAGTCGTTTCGGGATTTTCTGGATGGAAAACTGCCTGCATTGCCGGGCGAAACCCCCACAATGTCTGACTGGGCAGACCACCTAACGACTTGCTTCCCAGAGGCGCGTTTGAAAAAATTCATCGAAATGCGCGGTGCTGATGGCGGCCCTTGGCGTCGAATTTGTGCACTTCCTGCCTATTGGGTTGGGCTAATGTATGACCAAACCGCGTTGGATGCGGCGTGGGATTTGTGCAAAGACTGGGATGCGGAAACACGTGAGGCTTTACGTGTTGCCGCCTCTGTAGACGGGATTGCCGCTAAAGTTGGCAACATCTCAATGCTTGATCTGGCACGTGAAACCGTGGCGATTTCCAAAGCAGGCCTAGCCGCACGGGCAAAACCGGGTGCAGGTGGTATGATCCCCGATGAAACACATTTCTTAAACGCTATGGAGGAAGTGATTGAAACAGGCATGTCGCCATCATGTGAATTGACTGAAAAATTCCATAATGAATGGGGCGGCGACATAAAACGAATTTACGCGGAATATAGCTATTAAACCAATTTGCGCTTTATCTTATTGATCGTTAAAGGCCGTATTAAGCGGCCTTTCAATTGTTTAATCTAAGCTTACCCCAGCGGATCAGGCCCGAAATTATTATCGCCCGCAGTGCCGGGTATTACGAAAAGATATAATAGATATAAAAACCCCACGACGGGTACGAAGCCAATCAATAGCCACCAACCACTTTTATCATGGTCGTGCATGCGCCGGATCGCAACGCAAATTGACGGGGCCAGAAAGCCTAATGCCGCGATCATATAAAAGATTGGAAACCCGACCAGAACGTCAAGCACACCTGCACCAATATATACAAGAAACATGAATAATGTGAACCACCAGTATTGTGATCTTTGTGCGCGTCCTTCAATATTAAAATAGTTTTGAAAGTTGTATCTAACGGCTGTCATGAAATCCATTGTTATCCCCTTTTTCCAATTTTGGGCTCGGTGCCCTTTAATATACGTTTAATATTTTCCATATGTTTGACCCAGATAAGCACTGCCAGAATAGTTGCCATTAAAGCAGCAGAACCAGAACCGATCAAGTATAACCAAATTGGCGCAAGTGCCGAGGAAACCAAAGCAGAGGCTGATGATATTCTAACAATGATGGCAGTTGCCAACCATGTCATGCATGTGGCCAGTCCTGCCCAGAAATTAACTGCCAGTAATATCCCCAGAAAAACAGCCACACCTTTGCCGCCTTTGAACTTCAGCCAAATAGGGTAAAGATGCCCCAGAAAAGCAAATACACCTGCAATAAGGGCCGCAGTATACCCAAGGATAATGCCTGCAAAAAGAACCGCAACTAGCCCTTTCCCCCCATCGAACACGACCGTTAGAAAAGCGGCTAATTTACTGCCCGTGCGTAAAACATTGGTAGCCCCGATGTTGCCTGAACCGATCTTACGCAGATCCCCCAACCCCATGAATTTGGTAATGACCATACCAAAAGGGATGGAACCTAAAAGGTATGCTAGGCTGGCAACGGCTATGATAAATATAAAGGGTAAGTTCAAATCAGGATACATTTGTATCACTCCTAGGTTAAAGACGTGCAGATAATGGATGCATTCATAGGCACTTTTTATTTTTAGTTTAAAGTAAAAAAACCGAAAAGAACCCTGAAAAATGAAAAATTTGACGTAATGGAAAACGGCGGATAGTTTTGTGTTTTTAAGTGTATAAATAAGTGGTGATATAATGGATGATACGAAATACCAGCTTATCGGGTTGATAGGCTTTATCATTGCAGGCTTTATATTTATCGCAGTTGGCGTGAAATACGGTGATGCACTAACAATTATTGGCAGTGTGGTATGGATTGTTTCGTGTCTTGTGTGGATGATCCCGTTGGTGCGTCTAAAATAAGCTACTCAGTTTTGTAAATTTCCTGCCCACCAATTAATGTGCGTAACACCACACCTTGCATCCGCCGCCCATCAAATGGTGTGTTCTTCGACTTTGATTTCAATGTCGTGCGATCCAGCACAAACGGTTTGTCAGGGTCAAACAATACCAGATCAGCAGGTGCGCCTTTGCTCAAACGCCCCCCCGCTAACCCCAGCAATTTTGCAGGGTTCAACGATAGCGCCCGCCACAAGGTAGGCATGTCCATATAATCCCCATGCACCAGCTGCATCGCAGCAGGCAGCAAGGTTTCTAAACCAACAGCACCCGATGCGGCTTCTTCAAACGGCAGTCGTTTACTTTCTTCATCTTGGGGTGTGTGCATCGAGCTGATGATGTCGATCAACCCACTTGCAACCGCTTCAACTGTTGCAACACGATCGGTCTCATGGCGCAGTGGTGGTTTAACCTTAAAGAACGTACGATACCCTTCGATATCCAATTCGTTCAATGTCAGATGGTGAATAGATGCGCCAGCCGTCACATTCAGGCCAGCCGCTTTAGCACGTTCCAAAACGGGCAGGGCGACGGCAGTGGAAATCTGGTCGATATGGTATCGAACGCCCGTCATCTCCACTAAAGCCATATCGCGTTCCAGCTGAATCCGTTCAGCCATAGGGGATGCGCCCGGCAACCCCATTTTGGTTGCAAACGGGCCAGATGTAACTGCAGAACCCTTGCTTAACGACGGTTCTTGAATATGTCCCATCACCAAAGCATTCAGGCCTTTGGCGTAAGTCAGGCAACGCCCGAATATTTTATTGTCGGCAATCACACTGTCTGCGTCAGAAAACGCCACAGCACCCGCATCTTGCAAAAATCCGATCTCGGCCATCTCGCGCCCATTGCGCCCAACGGTCAATGCCGCCATCAGATGCACGTTCATACCTGCATCTTCCACCGCACGGCTGTGCGCGAAATGCAAGGTTTCGGGGCTGTCTATCGCAGGCTTAGTATCGGGGCGAATAACCATTGTGGTCACACCGCCCGCAGCAGCGGCACGGCCAGCGGACGCATAACTTTCCTTATGCCGCTCGCCTGGCTCACAAACTTTCACCCCAATATCGATGATACCGGGTGCAAGGCACTTGCCAGCGCAGTCGATGGTTTCACCTTTGGGCACATCGCCGTAAAGAACATCCGCGATCTTGCCATTCTTGATTACGACTGAGCCAGGTTTATCCGTGCCATTTTCAGGGTCGATTAGGCGCGCATTGGTAAGGATCAACATGTTGCTTCCCCCTGCTTAGTCGTCCGCAAGCCATCTGCCAGCAAGTGCATTGCGGCCATCCTGACGGCCACGCCCATCTCAACCTGTTCCTGAATAACCGAGCGAGTGACATCGTCGGCAATATCGCCATCAATCTCAACGCCCCGGTTCATCGGGCCGGGGTGCATGATGATAGCGTCGGGCTTGGCGTTGGCCAGTTTTTTCACATCCAGACCCCAGCGGTGGTAATATTCGCGCTCACTTGGAATAAATGCACCATCCATGCGCTCACGTTGCAGGCGTAGCATCATCACCACATCAACACCCTTCAACCCTTCGTTCATGTCGTGAAATACCTCCACCCCGAACTTGTCGATGCCTGATGGCAGCAAGGTTTGGGGCGCGATCAGCCGAATGCGGCTTTCCATTTTGTTCAGCAAAAAGATATTTGAACGCGCCACACGGCTATGCGCGATATCGCCACATATAGCTACTGATAGACGGTGCAACCGCCCTTTGGCACGGCGAATGGTTAGCGCATCCAGCAAAGCTTGCGTTGGGTGTTCGTGGCGTCCGTCACCTGCGTTCAACACCGCGCAATTCACCTTTTCTGACAATAGATCGACCGCACCCGATTGCGGGTGGCGCATAACCAACAAATCAGGGTTCATCGCGTTCAGTGTCAGGGCTGTATCAACCAGCGTTTCGCCTTTTTTGATCGATGAAGCACCTAACGCCATGTTCATCACATCCGCGCCTAGCCGTTTACCAGCCAACTCAAAACTGGCCTGTGTGCGGGTGGAATTTTCAAAGAACATGTTGATTTGTGTAAGACCAGCCAGAACATTGGAATGCTTATTGGCTTGACGGTTCAGATCAACATAGCTTTCAGCCAGATCAAGAATGGTTGTAATATCGGTAGGGGAAAGCTGTTCTATCCCTAAAAGGTGGCGCACCGAAATTCCCATGAAGGCCCTCAAAGTTATTTTGCCGCTTATAAGATGGGTTGTGTGCAGAAACAAGGTATTTACGCGGCGCGTGGGAGTTTCTATTCTAATACAGAATCTGGAACCCCTTCATGATGTATGACCTAGACTATACAGCTGCTAAAGCCGCCCTTGAATGGCAGGTAGAGATGGGTGTGGATGAGTGCATTGGCGATACTCCAATTAATCGATATGAGGTGGATCCGAAAAAACAAAAACTGAAACTTGGGCCAAGCTCTAACATTGCCCCAGTCACGGTCATGCCCTCTGTTCCTCTGCAAGATAGTGTCGTTGATATTGCAGGCATCATGGCAGATAAATGCACAGATCTGACCGCGTTGCGCGATGCGATGGCTGTTTTTGACCATTGTGCGCTTAAAAAGGGGGCTAAAAACTTGGTCTTCGCAGATGGCAACCCTGTTGCGCGTGTAATGGTTATTGGGGATGCACCAGTGCGCGAAGAAGATCAGCAAGGCCGCCCTTTTGTTGGTGAAATGGGGGGATTGCTGGATAAAATGTTTGGTGCCATAGGGTTGGCGCGCGATGGAAAAACCGCGCAAGATGCGCTTTATATAACAAATGCAATGCCGTGGCGGCCGCCGCAAAACCGCCAGCCTGAGGTGGGTGAAGTCTCTATGATGCTGCCGTTTCTAAAACGCCACATTGCTTTGGTTGACCCTGATGTGGTTGTGTTAATGGGCAATTTGGCGTGTCAGGCATTGCTAGGGCGTAAAGGTATTTCACGGCTGCGTGGGCGCTGGGCCGAGATTGACGGACGATCAACTCTGCCAATGTTTCACCCGTCAGCGTTATTACAAGACGGGCTTAAAAAACGTGAAGCATGGGCCGACTTACTAACCCTACAAGCTCGATTGAGAGGATGACAATGACCACGAATACCCGCGAATTTATTCCCATACGTATTGCTGTGTTGACCGTATCGGATACAAGAAAACTGGATGAAGACCGATCAGGTGATATTCTGGTTGGCCGTATTGAAGCCAGTGGGCATATTTTGGTGGATCGCAAGATCATTCAGGATGAACGCCCGGAAATTTCAAAACAACTGCTTGCGTGGTGCAATGATGATAACATCGATGCTGTTATTTCCACAGGTGGTACTGGGTTAACCGGCCGGGATGTAACCGTTGAAGCGCACCGTGATGTATATGAAAAAGAAATTGATGCTTTCTCCACCCTTTTCACGATTATTTCGATCAAAAAAATCAAAACCTCTGCTGTGCAATCACGTGCCTGTGCTGGCATAGCGCACGGCACTTATATGTTTGCCCTACCGGGCAGCCCTGGGGCTTGCAAAGACGGTTGGGATGAGATTTTGCAACATCAGCTGGATTACCGCCACATGCCGTGTAATTTCATTGAAATGATGCCGCGCTTGGAAGAGCATAAGAAACGCAAGAAATGAAGGGATTGTTTCACACGGTTACCCCGTGGCATTCGGCACATGCATATGTATCTGCGGCGGTTTTATTACAAGATGATTTAGGCCGTATATCGATACATTTCAGAGACGATTTTGAAAATGTTCTAGCGCGTGGGACATGGGGATATTTTTCTGGTGGGGTAAAAGACAGTGAAACCCTGACTGATGCGGCAATACGTGAATTATATGAAGAAACGGGTATTCATGCAGGGGCTGATGAACTTAAGCCTATTGCGAAAGCCTACTGTAATGAAACGCCAGAAGGTGCGCATCATTACATATTTTTATTAGAACGGTGTGTCAAATCATCAGATATTTGTTTGAATGAAGGTGCGGGATTTGCCTTTATACATAAAGACCAGATTGATAGTTTCACTTTGCAACCTGTTGTTCATCGGGTGCTAAAGTATTACTTTAAAGTAACTTAGTAGTACTTACAGTATTTTTTGTGTATAATTGAATAATTTCAATATGTTAACATAGTGTCCCAACTGGGACATTGATTTTGATGGGGTGAAAACCGCTAAAACCCTGTCGATTACGAAAAAATCATTTGTCGGAAACCGACGAAATGATAGTTTAAAGACGTATAATGCCTGAATATTACTGCGAAACTGCATTGAGGAAGCGATGAGATTTATGACACGGAGCCTGATGGGCCTGTTTCTGGCTGGCTTGACTGTCGCGTTGCTTATGGCAGCGGGGATGGTGGTTTTGTCGTCTTTCAAAGAGGATGAAATTGCTGGGCATGGGGCGAGATCGGCACGTGAACGCGTTTTTGTTGTGAATGTCATGCAAATAGAACCCACCCGTGCCACACCTGTTATTCGAACCTTCGGTGAAGTTATTAGTGGGCGCACGCTTGAATTACGCGCAGCATCTGGTGGGTCTTTGGTGAAAATCGCTGATAGTTTTCGCGAAGGCGGTTTGGTGCATGAAGGTGAATTACTATTTCAAACCGATCCTGCAACCTCACAAGCAAAAGCGCAGCTTTCTGCAACAGAGCTAGATGAAGCTAAAGCCGAGTTAAGCGAGGCAAATGAGGCATTGGGCCTTGCCAAAGATGAATTGCGTGCAGCCGTGCATCAATATGAATTACGCCAACAGGCATATAAACGCCAAAAATCACTGCGCGAGCGCGGAATTGGTACGGAATCAGCATTAGAAACGGCTGCCCTTTCGGCCTCTAGCGCTGAACAAGCGTCCCTTGCAAAACGTCAAAGTCTTGCCAATGCCAAGTCACGTATTAATCGGGCGAAAATTGCGCTGTCACGCAGCCAGATTAACCATCATGAAGCCCAAAGGATATTAAACGATACATCCGTTACCGCAAAATTTGACGGTGTTCTAAGTGACGTGACAGGTGATTTGGGTGGGCTTGTAAATGCGAATGAACGTTTGGCACGCTTGATTGACCCTAACGCGCTTGAAGTTGCATTTCGAATAACAAGTGCAGAGTTTATGCGTATGACGGCACAAAAATTGTCTATAAACAGTGCGAAAGTAATCGTAAAATTTAACGGTACAGGCGAAGGCGTGATTGCAACGATTGACCGCGTTAGTGCCGCTGTTGGTGAAGGCAAAACAGGTCGGGAATTATTCGCATCCCTTGATGCTGAAAAAGTTTCAAATGCCCGCCCTGGTGATTTTGTGTCTGTGACACTGGAAGAACCTGCATTGGATAATGTGGTTATTCTGCCCTCAACGGCGGCCTCTGCCACAGGGGATGTACTGGTTTTAGGCGAAAATGATCGCTTGGAAGTAATGAAGGTCGAAATCCTGCGCAAACAGGCAGATCAGATTATTGTGTCTCTTGGGAAACTTAAAGGACGCGAAATTGTTTTGGAACGCGCACCACAGCTTGGGGCGGGGATAAAAGTTAATCCACGCAGGGATGAGGCGGTGAAAAATAAAGATCAAACTGTACCTGTTAGCGATGAGTTGCGCCAAAGAATGATCGCCTATGTCGAGGCAAATAAAAAAATGCCTGTAGATTTAAAACGCAGTATTCTGGGTAAGCTGAACAGCCCACAAATACCAAAAGAAACGTATGACCGTATCACTTCTCGGATGGGGGGGTAAGATATGGCCATGCGGCAGCTGCCAGAAACGGCAGGTGGGATTTTATCATATTTCACACGTCATGGAACAGCTGCAAATCTATTGCTGGTTATCATGCTTGTGTTTGGTTTTGCGGCATCAACCCAAATTAGGGCGCAATTTTTTCCTGATGTAATTATCGATAATGTCAGTGTTAGTGTGAAATGGGATGGTGCAGGGCCAGAAGAAATAGATGATGGTATTGTTGCCCTGTTAGAGCCTGTTTTGCTGGCTGTGGAAGGTGTTGAAAGCAGTACATCAAACGCCAGTCAGGGGCGGGCGACTATATCGTTGGATTTTGCTCCTGATTGGGACATGTCACGTGCGGCAGATGATGTGAAGGTTGCCGTGGATAGTGTAACTGACCTGCCAGAAGATATTGACGAACCCGTTGTACGCCGTGGCGCATGGCGTGACCGTGTAACGGATGTGGTGATAACAGGGCCTGTGCCGCCTGAACAGTTGGGCCGCTTTGCGGATGAGCTTGCCGCACGTTTGTTTCGCGCGGGCGTTACACGCACCAATATTCGGGGCGTTTCTGCCCCTGAAATTGTTGTTTCAGCCCCAGAGCTGTCTTTGATCCAGCATGATGTGACTTTGCGCCAAATTGCCGAAGTGATTGCTGGTGAAACCAATACTGATCCTGCGGGGGATGTTGCGGGTGGTTTGGCGCGGGTCAAAACGGGCGTTGAAAAGCGCACGGTCGAGGAAATACAATCCATCGTTGTGAAGTCAAATATTGATGGTTCAAAGTTGCGGGTTTTTGATGTTGCAACGGTTGAGCTATTGGGCAGTGACAGCGCACGGGCCTATTATGTTGGTAAAGACCCTGCAATTTCTATTCGTGTAGATCGTTCGGATCAGGGCGATGCCATTAAAATGCAGGCAATCGTGCAAGAAGTAGCCGATAATATGCAATTAACTTTACCAGAAGGGGTGAAGATTGATCTGATCCGCACGCGCGCACAGGCCATAACAGACCGGCTGAATGTCTTGCTGGATAATGGTTTGGTTGGGCTGGGTCTTGTCATTTTACTGTTGTTTTTATTTTTAAACGCCCGCACGGCTTTTTGGGTAACAGCAGGTATTCCAGCAGCGATGTTCGCCGCCATAGGCTTTATGTATTTGGCAGGCATAACATTGAATATGGTCTCGCTTTTTGGGTTAATTATCTGTCTGGGCATTGTTGTGGATGATGCGATTGTTGTGGGTGAACACGCAGATTTTAGGGCCAGAACATTAGGCGAAGACGCGGTTACGGCCTCTGTAAATGCGGCAAGACGAATGGCGCCGCCCGTTTTTTCAGCAACCATTACCACGGTTTTAGCATTTTGGAGTTTGACCTTTGTGGGGGGGCATTTCGGCAGTTTGATTGTGGACATACCCTTTACTGTCATTGTGGTCTTATTGGCCTCATTACTGGAATGTTTTATCATTTTGCCAAACCACATGAGCCATTCTGTTGGGCAGCAGGCAGATAAATGGTACGATTTTCCCAGCACTTGGTTTAACCGTGGGTTTAGGGTGTTCCGAGAGGTAATCTTTAAAAGGTTTATGCATGGGGTGTTGGTTTTGCGATACCCTGTGCTGGCACTTGTGACCTTAATATTGGCAACACAAGCGGCACTATTCTTTTCTGGCGAAGTAACATGGCGTTTCTTTAATGCGCCTGAACGTGGGTCAATATCTGCAAATATTGCGATGCTGCCGGGGGCTGACCGCAGTGACACGCTGGAAATGGTACATGAGTTACAACGTGCGGTGAATGAAACGGCCAAGCAATTCGAAGATGAACATGGTGTAAACCCTGTTACCTATGTGTTGTCCGAGGTGGGGGGTAACACGGGGCGCGGCCTGTCTGGCTCTGGTACAAAAGACAAAGATTTATTGGGGTCTATCGCGGTAGAATTGATAGATGCAGATTTTCGTCCTTATACCTCTACAGTCTTTTTAGCGGCGGTTCAGAATGCTGTGCGCAAACATTCGCAACTTGAAACGGTTAGTTTCAGGCGATGGCGTTCGGGGCCAGGGGGCGATGCACTTGATGTACAATTCTACGGTGCCAGTGCAGATATTTTAAAGCAGGCCGCAGAAGATCTGAAATCACAAATGTCGGTATACCCAGAGGTTTCAGCATTGGAAGATAGTCTGGCCTATGACAAAGAAGAACTGATATTGCAGCTTACCCCGCAAGGGCAAGCATTAGGCTTTACCATTGATGTGATAGGGCGTGAATTACGCCATCGATTGAACGGTATTACGGCTGCATCTTTTCCGGTTGGTGCCAGAACATCTGATGTGACAGTGCGGTTGGAAGAAAGTGAATTAACCGCAGATTTTCTGGACAGAACCAAATTGCGCAGTCCGCAAGGGCAGTATGTTACCCTGTCTGATATCGTCTTTGTAAATACCAAAGTTGGGTTTTCAACTGTGCGCCGTGAAAATGGTATTCGTTTGGTTACAGTATCAGGGGATATATCCGAAGATGATCCCGCCCGTGCGCAAGAGATTGTTGAAAAGCTGCGCAATCAACATCTGCCAGATATTGCATCTAGATTAGGTGTGGAATGGCGTTTGTCTGGACTTGCAGAACAAGAGCAGGATTTTTTAACGGACGCGTTAAAGGGTTTTATTCTATGCCTTTTAGGTATTTACCTGACGCTCACGTGGATATTTGCAAGCTGGTCACGGCCCATTGTGGTTATGGCGATCATTCCGTTTGGGTTGATCGGAACTATTTATGGTCACCATGTCTGGGAGGTGCCTTTATCTATGTTCTCGGTCGTGGGGTTGCTGGGGATGAGTGGTATTATCATTAACGATTCCATTGTTTTGGTAACAACGATTGATGAATATGCACAAAAGCGTGGGCTATTACCTGCTATTGTAGATGCAACATGTGATCGGTTGCGCCCTGTTTTGTTGACCACATTAACCACCGTGCTAGGCCTTATGCCGTTGCTATTCGAAACCTCACGTCAGGCACAGTTTTTGAAACCGACCGTGATTACTTTGTGTTACGGGCTTGGGTTTGGCATGATTTTGGTGTTGTTGGTTGTACCGTCTTTGGTGGTTGTACAAAAAGATGTATCAAAGCTAATCTCTGCGTTTCGCCATAGCTTGCTTGGATCAAAAACACCTATGCGGTATCGCGGTTTGATAGGCGTGGCAACCTTGGCAAGTATTACGCTTATTGCGTTAGCATCGGGTCATTTGATTATAAACCAAACCCCTGCACCTTGGGTTTTTCAACTTATACCTTCACAAATAATCAAACTAATTGGCACTTCGCCAGTGCTGATAACGTTGGCCGCAGAAATTATCGGGTTGGTACTGATCTTGCTTAGCACAATGCTGATGCTGTTTGTATTAATTGGTGTTAATAGAGCTGCCAAAGTTTAACTTGGGGCAGGACATCCTTTAATTTCAAGGGCTTGCTTGTCGCCAATAAGGGTTAGGCGTAATTTACTTCTGTCCATAAAAAACGGTTGACCTGAAAATGACACAAGCTCTGCATTTGCAGTTAGATGCTTGTTATACTGCGTTAAACCAGTTTGCTCTATCCAGATATTAGGTTGCGCGAATTCAATCACTACTTTCTGAACTGCGGGCGCTTTGTTCTTAAATGTCATGCTTGCCGTTATTTCTAGCCCGTCATCTATTGGGTTCACTACACAAGATACCGATTTCAGGCCGCTTGATTTTGCAGATTTTGGTTTTTCAGAAAGCGTATTCATTATCAAAACTTTATCTTGGCTATGATCGTTTACCAAGTTTATATCCAATTTTGATGCGACAGGAATACAGACGTCTTTGCAAATCCCGAAATCAACACGCGATTTTATTGTTATTGGTTTACCTTGAACCTTTGGTTTGAACTCGATCGGCAAAACCAACTCGCCCTTATAACCAATGGTGGGAATGCCGTTTTGCAGATAAAGTTTGGGTGAGGGCCAGTGATATTTAACGGATGCTATGTTTGACGAGCCTTTCCATTTAAAGCTTGGCGGAATGCCTGCACCACCTGGTGCACGCCAATACGTTTTCCAGCCATCCTCTAATGTAATGCGCATTGCGGCCATATGCGTGCCTTTTGAAGTGCGCCAGCCATGTAAGAATTCTACTTTTTCCAATCCCTTTTGTGCAACATAATCTTGTGCGCTAACAGGTGTTGCCAGCAGTGCTACTGAGCAGAAGAATTGGGGTAGTCTTTTTAACATTACTTCGAAACCTTACATTACGTGGCCAATCTATACATACTTGGCAAAAGTGGAAATCACATTTTGGTTTAGTTATGTGTCAAGTGTCGATCTACCCCTTGTATGTAAGAAACTTCTATCCCATCTTCATCGTATGGAAAATAGCAAAACACTGCCGCATCTTGATGGAAAACTTTTAATCGCAATGCCAGGCATGGGCGACCCTAGGTTTGATAAGTCACTGATTTATATGTGCGCCCATTCAGAGGATGGGGCGATGGGGTTAATTGTAAACAAACCAGCGATTGATCTGCGATTTTCTGATCTACTTGAGCAGTTAAATATTACGCCAGCCGAAGAGTTTGCCCCGATAGAAATACATTTTGGCGGGCCAGTTGAACACGGACGCGGGTTTGTGCTGCATTCAAAAGATTACATTGCCAAGGATTCTACACTGGAAGTGGACGATAATTTCGGCATGACTGCAACTCTGGATATTTTAGAGGATATCTCACATGGAAATGGGCCAGATACTTGTTTGTTGGCACTGGGTTATGCTGGCTGGGGGCCAGGCCAGTTAGAGGATGAAATTCGGGCTAACGGTTGGCTGACGTGCGAGGCAGATGCTAACCTGATATTTTCGGATGACCATACCACCAAATGGACAGGTGCCATTGAAAGTCTGGGGTTTGACCCGCGATTATTGTCTGCAACAGGCGGAACTGCTTAATTTCTTGGGGCTGCTGCCCGTTTCAACCGATCATTTATAGCCACCCCTAGGCCTGACATAGGTATTGGGCTGACAGCGATTGTACCTTTGGAAAGCGCATCCATTTTGCGCAAATATGAAAACAGATTTGCAGCGGCCTCTATCAAATTCCCTGTGGGGGATAAATTCAGTGTTGCCACTTTGCATTCAGGGCCAAAGCCCAGCAGTATTTCAGCGCCTTGTAGGGTTTTCACATTTAACCGCACAGGGGAATTTGGTGCGTAATGCGATTTTAATTGTCCGGGCGATTGCGGTGTTTTTGGATCGCTTGGCGTCATTATTGAATAGCCTAGAAACGTTTCAATCTGTTCGCTGGATAATCCACCTGAACGCAATAAAGATACTTGATTGTCTTCAACTTTTAAAATGGTTGATTCCAACCCAACTTTACAGGTGCCACCATCAAGAATTGCCTCAATCCTGTCGTGCATATCTGTAATAACATGGGCTGCTTGTGTTGGGCTGATGCGCCCAGAGGGGTTTGCAGAAGGTGCAGCAAGTGGGCCATCAAATTGTTGTAATAACGCTTGGGCTATGGGATGTGCAGGTATGCGAATAGCAACACTGTCTAATCCTGCCGTTACCAGTTCAGACAGCGGACTGTCAGGTGCACATGGTAAAACAAGGGTCAGTGGGCCGGGCCAGAATGCTGACGCAAGTTTCAGGGCGGTATCATTAAATTGCGCATATGTCTTTGCACACTCTAAATCGGCAACATGCACGATTAGCGGATTGAAACTAGGCCTGCCTTTTGCCGCATACACGCGTGCAACAGCTATACTGTTACAGGCATCAGCCCCCAAGCCGTAAACGGTTTCTGTTGGAAAGGCGACAAGCCCCCCTTTGCTCAGAATTTTGGCTGCTTGTTTTATCCCGATTTGATCGGCTGTCAAAACATCTGCTTGCAAATCAGTCATCTAACGCTAATTCCATGTTGTCGGCCCCGCTTTCGCGCGGTACCTTCGAAAATTAGGCCTGTCTTAAACTGACACCCGACTGGATGCAAAGACTCTGTGAGAACTGGAAAATAGCCAATGGTAAAAAAGTTTGGAAATATTGATTTTCCGTTTGAAAGCCCGCCTGCGGAAGGTGAAGCAATCGACGTAGCCCCTGGTATTCTATGGATACGTCTGCCTTTGCCAATGGCATTGAACCATGTGAACGTTTACGCACTGGATGATGGCGACGGTTGGGTTATAATTGATACGGGCTATCATTCTAAACGCGGTGTTGCGCTTTGGGAAACTTTGTTAAAAGGGCCATTAGCTGCAAAGCCTGTCAAAAAAGTATTGATGACGCATCACCATCCCGACCATATTGGTAATGTGGGTTGGTTCCAAAAAGAACATGGGGTTGAATTGATTTCTACCCGCACCGCATGGTTGTATTCCCGAATGATGGTGCTGGATACGCATGATAAATGGGCACCAGAATTGGCGGCATTCTATAAATCAACAGGTATGGAAAAAACCATTTATGAAGAGCGATTGAACGGTAAGCCGTTTAATTACGCGGATATTGTACATCCTATGCCCTTGGGCTTTACCCGTATTTGCCAAGATGATGTGCTGACAATCGGCAGCCGTACTTGGACGGTTCACATAGGGAATGGTCATGCACCTGCGCATGCAACACTGTGGTGTAACGAAGAGCCGCTAGTACTTGCAGGCGATCAGATTTTGCCGGGCATATCCTCTAATGTGGGCGTATACGCAACAGAGCCAGATGCGGATCCGCTTTCAGAATGGTTGGAAAGTTGCGAACGTCTGGCTGGAATTGCAACCGAGGATCATCTGGCTTTTCCAGGCCACAAACTACCTTTCACGGGTTTGCCTGCACGGTTGCATCAGTTGATCGAAAATCATCATAGCGGCCTTAAGCGGTTGCTGGTGTTTTTGGAAACGCCAAGAACTGCTGTGGATTGTTTTCCAGTTTTGTTTAAACGCAAAATTGAAGGTGGCAACTACGGTTTGGCTATGGTCGAAGCGATGGCGCATTTGAACCATTTGCTGTTTGCAGGTAAGGTGATAAGAACCACTGATAGTGACGGGGTCTGGATTTGGAAAAGCAAATAGGGACTGATATGTCTGACGCCATAAAAACAACAGCAGAAGCGATAGAGGCGGCTGTATTGCCTGATGCGTATGCACTTCATATGGACGCAGAATCAAACCCGTGCGCCGAACAAGAACCCATACCATCGTCTATGCTGCAAAAGCCGATTGAACAAAAATCGCCTGCTGAATGGGCCTATGAGCGTATCGTGCTGTACATTCAAAACTTCGAGAAGCAATTGGATAGCGATCATGAGGTTGGTATGGGCTTTGTCGGGGGTGATGTGGGTACGTTGAAAATACAAGGTATGGGGTACTTTGCACCAGATCTGATTACATTTTACGGCGCAGACCCAATGGGGGCAAAAATGCAGTTGGTTCAACATGTTAGCCAACTTAATGTTATGCTTGTTGCAGCCGACAAAGAAGATAAGGCGGCAGAACCAAACAGAATTGGATTTAAATTGGCAAATGGATTGAACAAAAAACATGCGGATGGCGGTGTTAAATGATGTATCAGATAGACGCAGTTCAATATCAAGCCTTTGCAAATGCACAAAATTGTGAAATACACACCGCGAAATATACGATAGGGGTTTAAGGTATGGCTAATCATAAACATGGCGAAATGAGTGTTACCACTCAGCAAAACACATTTAACGGATTCATCCGTTGGAGCATCGGCGTTGCAACACTTAGCATCGCGGTTCTGATTTTTCTGGCAATATTTAATTCGTAAAATTAATTACTGGGGGTTTAAATGAAACTGATGCGTCATGCTGCGCTGCTATGCGTTGCGCTCATAATTACGGCGTGCTCATATGGTACAAAAGACCAGTTTGCGTCAAAAGATCATGTGGAAAAGTATAACTACAGCAGTAGCGAGCCGCCCTCATTAACTTTGTTGACTATGATTAACAATAAAACGGGTTCTGGTGGCCATTCGTCGCTGTTGATAAATGGTTCAGAAACCGTAATGTATGATCCGGCAGGTAGGTGGAAACACTCGCAAGTGCCAGAACAACATGATTTGCTTTATGGTGTTACACCGCAGTTATTGAAGTTTTATAAATCATTTCACGCTCGTAAAACGCATCACGTGGTTTCACATAAAATATATGTCACAAGCGAGGTTGCTGAAAAGGCAATAGTGGCATCTAAAGCCCAAGGGCGTGCGTTAGATGCGACATGTGCGATCAATACTATAGCAATTCTTAATCAGTTGCCTGGCTTTGAAAATATGAAATCAACATATTTTCCTGCAAAACTCATGAGAAAATTCGGTGCTACCGAAGGTGTTATTACCAGTAAATATTATGAGAATGACGAAGGTCAAAACTAGACCCAAAAACAAATAACCCCCGACAGAAAGCCTGCGGGGGTTATCTAGGCTTAAAGTATAAACCTTAATCCAATATAGTCTTAGATCTTATAAAAGACCTTCACGCTGGGCTTTTTTACGAGCCAGTTTGCGCGCACGACGAATTGCTTCAGCCTTTTCACGGGCACGTTTGATCGAAGGTTTTTCGTAATGCTGCCGAAGCTTCATTTCACGAAATACGCCTTCGCGTTGCAATTTCTTTTTCAAAGCACGAAGTGCTTGATCAACATTGTTGTCGCGTACTGATACCTGCATGTGGTTACACCACCTTTCTAGGGTTAGAGTTTGCAGAATTGCAGGAATGCGCCATATAGCAGGGGTATCTGGGTTTGTCTAGGATTCTGATTGGCCCATTTTGTATCTGTGATATAAGCTGGCATTGCCATATCGGGCAGCTGGCACGGCTCTGTGAATGCTACCGTGACCCCCTAGTTTTTACCCAGACAAAGCCACAGGATTGCGTTAGGATGCCAGAAATGAAACTTGCCTCTAGCCGATAAAGGTTATTATGCCAAAAGCAAAAAAAACCGAAACCGACCATATTAGCTTAACCCAAAAAATGCTTGTTGAAGCAGCACTGCCCCATGTTGCTTTTGATGGTTGGTCAGCCTCTACATTGGAAGCTGCGATTAAGGATACAGGTGTTGACGCAGGCCTTGCAGGGCAAGCATGCCCTCGTGGTGCAGTTGATCTGGCACTTGCGTTTCATCGTATAGGTGACGAAAAAATGGAATTGGCATTAGCTGCCACTAATCTGTCTGATATGCGGTTTCGCGATCGCATAGCAAAAGCTGTTCAACTGCGTATTGAAGCTGTGGCGGATAACAAAGAAGCTGTTCGTCGTGGTGTTACCCTATTTGCTTTACCGCTACATGCCTCAGAAGGTGCGCAAGCCTTGTGGGCCACAACGGATAAAATCTGGAACGTTTTGGGGGACACATCAGAAGATGTTAACTGGTACACGAAACGCGCAACCTTATCGGCTGTCTATTCCGCAACTATCTTGTTTTGGCTTGGTGACGACAGCGAAGGTTCAACCGAAACATGGGCGTTTATAGATCGCCGCATTGATAACGTGATGCAGTTTGAAACTGTCAAAGCTAAGCTAAAAGACAACCCGCTTGCAAAGGGGTTGGCAGCTTTCATACCAAACATCCGTAAGCCAAAAAATCACATACCTGATGATCTGCCAGGTAAAACCAAAGCTCCATAAATTGCACGAACCCATGCGATAGGCAAAACTTTCAAAAGGCTGAGTTGCAAAGCGGGTAATAATCTGGCTATTTGCATCTGTCCTCATGTTCAGGGTTGAGTGAAGTGTAAAATAAAGTTACCCAAAATAAAATTCAAAGGGAATGCGATATGGCTTTAGGCGGGAAAATTGTCACATACTATGAGGGTGAATGGCATGAAGGTAACACGCCGATTATCGGTGCCGCCGATCACGCCGCATGGCTGGGCAGCCAAGTATTTGACGGAGCGCGTCAATTTGAAGGCGTGCGCCCTGATCTTGATCTGAATTGTCATCGTATCATTAATTCCGCTGAAGTGATGGGTATGATCTCACCTGTTGATGCTGACACTGTTTTTGGCCTTTGCGAAGAAGGTTGCAAAATGTTCGCACCAGATGCTGAACTCTACATCCGCCCGATGATGTGGTCGAAAGAGGGAACCCCTGGCATCATTGACGTAGACCCCGCCAGCACAGGGTTTTCAATTTGCATCGAAGAATTGCTAATACCTAAAATCGGTACATTTTCCTTAACGACATCCCCGTTTTGCCGCCCGCGCCAAGATATGGCGATGACGACAGCCAAGGCTGGCTCACTTTACGCTAACAACGGCCGCATCATGGCAGACGCACGCAAGCGTGGCTTTAACAATGCGCTGTCTTTGGACATAGATGGGAATGTCGCTGAAACTGCATCGACAAACGTATTCGTGGTTAAAGATGGCGAAGTATTCACCCCTGTTCCAAACGGCACTTTCCTAAATGGGCTTAACCGCCAACGGATAATTAAATTGTTACGTGCGGACGGTGTGAAGGTGACGGAAACATCAATGACACTAGATGATTTCGCTACAGCCGATGAAATCTTTTGTACTGGTAATATTGCTAAAGTTATGCCTGTTGCCAAATATGAAGATCGCATAATGCCAGATTGCCCCTTAGCTATGCGCGCACGTGAAATTTACTGGGATTACGCGCATTCACGTTTCAACCAACAAGAGGTTGCGTAGATGATGCGTGTCATTGAAATTTCAACCGCTGGCGGGCCAGAGGTTTTACAGGTTTCAAAACGCGCTATTCCCAAACCTGCCCACGGCGAAGTTCTAATCCAAAACCATTACGCAGGTGTTAACCGCCCCGACTGTTTGCAACGTGCGGGCCTTTATAATCCGCCCAAAGGTGCCTCTGACCTGTTGGGGTTGGAAAGCGCTGGGACAGTGGCGGCTGTTGGTACAGGTGTTGCAAATTGGGTTGTTGGGGATGCCGTTTGTGCGTTGTTGCCAGGGGGTGGTTATGCCGACTATTCACTGACCCACGCCGCACATGTTTTACCTGTGCCTACAGGCATGGATATGGCATCAGCTGCCGCACTGCCCGAAACCTTTTTCACGGTATGGTTCAATCTGTTTATCAAGGCCAAGCTGCAAGCGGGTGAAACCCTGCTTGTACATGGTGGCACCAGCGGTATTGGAACTACAGCAATCATGTTGGCAAAGCTGTTTGGCGCGCGTGTTATTGCCACTGCGGGCACAGATGAAAAATGCTATAAGTGTTTGGAAATAGGCGCAGATATAGCTGTGAACTATCGCAACGATGACTTCGTTCAGGCAGTAGCTACCGCTACAAATGGGCGCGGTGTTGATGTTATTCTTGATATGGTTGGCGGTGAGTACACTGGGCGTAATCTTAAGGCTTTGGGCAAGGGTGGGCGCTTGGTTAATATCGCCTTTCTGCATGGCCCGAAAGTGACGGTAAACTTGGTTGATGTTATGGCCAAAGAACTGACACTGACAGGGTCTTTCCTACGCCCGCAAAACACATTGCAAAAGGCCCGTATTGCCGAAGATTTACGCACTAAAATCTGGCCCCATATCGAAGCTGGCCGTCTTGCACCCGTGATGGATCAGGTGTTTGACTTATCTGACGCAAGCAAAGCGCATCAACATATGGAGGCGGGAAAGCATATTGGGAAGATTGTGTTGAAACTGTAAGCTTAACGCATCATCCCCATCCCAGCATCCCTTATTGAGCAATCCCGTGATACTTCATAGCCGCACTTTCGCAGCTTCATATCTTTGGTTAGACAAATCCGTACCTCTTGGATTTTGCGGGCTTTGCAGGTGATGGTGATTTGGTTTTGTAATAGTGTCGGATTGGCTTCCAGAAACGCTTCTTCTACCACAGAGGCGGGCAGAGTGATGTCTTGCTTCAGTTTTCGAAAAATCGAAGGGCGCGTGACAGTAGCATAAGCTTCACGCGATAAAGCGTAGTAATTCGCCGCACTTAATCCTGAACATCGCCCATGCTTTTTCCATTGATACCAAGCCAATCCGCTGGTGCCCATAATGTCGGCCATACCGTCGCTCATAACGCGTGATGGGTTGCGTGCGATTGTTCTGCAGTAACTTGGGTGCCCACCATATTCATATTGTGGCCAAAGACCGTGTAAGGTGAAGCCAAAGCCCTGACCGTTTGCGCATTGTGGCGAATGCCGTGCATCGCCTGTTAAGTCACACCATGTCGGCGTCCATGATAATGACATTACGTAATAGTCAAAATAACCTGCGCGCTCACCATCGGCATGTGCAGGTAGGGCAAGGCAGAGCAGGGTGAAAAGTATACGTATCATTTAAGACTTTTCCTTTTGATGATTCCCCTCTATATAGGCGGTGAATTCCCCTCTTGAAACGGAAAATTCACTGGCCAAAGTGGCTGGTACCCGATTCTCGGCACGGGCAAGATGTATAAAAAAGGAATGCAAAAATGGCACTACCGATTATGGCAAAAGCGACCGCTGTTTGGCTGGTTGATAACACGACTTTAAGCTTCAAACAGATCTCGGATTTTTGCGGCCTGCACGAATTGGAAGTGAACGGCATTGCTGACGGTGAAGTGGCACAAGGCATCAAGGGCTTTGATCCTATTGCCAATCACCAATTAACCCGCGAAGAAATAAAAAAGGGCGAAGACAGCCCGATACATAAGTTGGAACTTATGTATTACGCTGCCGCAGAAGGTGAACAAAAACGCCGTGGCCCGCGTTATACACCCTTGTCAAAACGCCAAGACCGTCCAGCAGCTATCTTGTGGTTAGTGAAATTTCACCCAGAGCTAACTGATGGGCAAATCTCAAAATTAGTCGGCACAACTAAACCGACTATTCAGGCTTTGCGCGAACGTACCCACTGGAACATCGCCAACATCCAACCGATTGATCCTGTAGCTTTGGGATTGTGTAAACAACTTGAACTTGATGCCGCAGTGCAAAAAGCCGCTAAGAAAAATGCCAAAGACGGTGTTGTTTTAACCGAAGAAGAACGCATGAAGCTTCTATCAACTGACCAATCTTTGTATATGTCAGAAGAGCCAAAAGTGCCTGGTGTGCTAAGCGCATTTGAAAACTTCACATTGAAAGATGAGGCGCCAAAAGAAGAAGAACCTGTAATTGATGCGGATAGCCTGTTTAACTTGCCAAAAGACGGCGGTGAAGCAGACTAATCACGGTTGGTTTTATTTGAAAGCGCACGGCTTATTGTATCTACAAATGGGCTGTTTTTGGGGAACGTCAAATAATAGGCGTTTCCAGTTGTTACACGTAACTGGCCCATTTCTATTAACCAACGACGCTCCAGATATGGGGCGTCAAGGCCTTCCCACATTAATGCAACACCTTTACTTTCCATCGCTGCCTGCAAGACAAAAGCGTAATTGTTGATCGGTTTTATATCTGGGCAAAACTGATATGAAATACCGTGAAATGCAAACCATTCACGCCACCCTAGCCAACCGTATAATCCAGCATCTTGAACCAAAAGCGGAAGGTTTTGTATCATGTGGGGTGTTAACTCACCAGCATTTTGAATGTTATTATTTTGGGCAAACTCAGGTGTGCATACTGGAAAAACTGTTTCTGGAAACAAAAGGCGCGCTTCGCAATCAGGCCAATTTCCATCACCCAACCTTATCGCACAACTGACGTCGTCATGGGTACGTGGTGCAGTGTGGTCTGTTGTTAATATTTGCACCTGATGTTGTGGTAACGCGTCTTGAATTTTTGAAAATCGTTCTTGTAACCACATATGCGAAAACCCGTGTGTACACCCGATAGTCAGCGCATCCGTCATGGACGTTTCACACATGTTTTCAAGTGTATTGTTTATGTGATTCAATCCGAGCGTTACTGCATCAAAAAGCTGTTTTCCATCTTTTGTTAACTTTATCCGGTTGTGATTTCTATTAAATAATTCAAGCCCCGTACTGGCTTCAAGGTTATGAATGAAACGACTTACTGAGGGTTGCGCCATGCCCAACTTTTCGCCTGCTTTAGTAAAGCTTCCCAATCGCGCAGATTCGACAAAAGCAGGTAGTGTATTTAATATGTGACGAACACTTCTCATATAATTATTGTATGAAGTTACATAAATTATTCCAACTGTTTTTTTATCTACAATTTTGCAAACTACGCTAAATGGATAGCTATCAGGAATATAGGCAATGATAAAAGAATTTGATGTTTCAGAAGGGTGTAAACTGCTGTCACGTTGGCAGGCAAAAGATCCTGCCGCTTTGGAACGGTTGAAAGAGATTTTTGATGCGGCCATAGCCGGCGAGTTTGATGCAGATTTCGCGCGCCCAACAGAAACGGGTGTGGTCAATGTAGGCGGTTCTTTAAATTTAATGACACTGACCATTATGAATGACCTGTATGGCTACCAGTCAGCCGAGTTTTATAAGGGTGACCCCGAACGTTATGTGCGCACAACATTGTTGTCGCGTCGTTTGTTGGGCATGAATAAATTGTATGTCAGTTGGCCAGTTTACGGCTTTACCGCAGAGGCAATGGGGCAAGCTATGATGTATCCAGACAGGTTTCCACCAGGGGCTGATCCAGATGATATGCTTTTAACGCGGGATAATTGGCAAGATATTACCACTCCAGACTTTGAAAGCGGTATCCCTAAAATTATTACGGATATGATTGATATCTATCAAAGGCTTACTGGTTTAGAACCTATCCTGCACTTAAGTGCTGCGTACAGCCTTGCGGCTGATACTTTCGGTCAAGAACCGCTTCTGGCAGCCCTAGTTCATGAGCCGGATTTTGCCAACGAATTGTTGGATATTTTGACCGATAAAGTCATTCAGCCTTGGGCTGACCATTTTTTCAAACGTTTCCCTAATGGTTGGTTGGAATTATCTGATGCATCAGGATCACCATTCTTTATAGGGCCGCAGAACTGTAAAGATATGGCTATTAGATCTACCCGTAGGTTGGTGGATGAAAACCCTTGGGGGCATCGTGTGTATGATGCAAACTTCCGGGGTGATTACGTGACATTAGTCCAGAAGAAAAACAGATCTTCACGGCGTCGCGGGGCAAAAGCAGAAGTTATAACAAATCTGACACTGCAAGAACTGACAGATTTAAAGCATAGTGTTTGCCAAGATTATATCATTCGGTTGGATGATGATCGTGTGCCAATGCCTTTTTACGAAGAACAAGCTATTACTCGAAATGTACCGCTTTTTTTGGGCATTGGTGCAGGGCAGATTGATCGTAATAGTATTAAAGATATGGATGCCACAAGAATAAGCATTCACGATACATCAACGGCTTATGTGGATGCGATAAAAAACGTAGCACAAAGGATTTCGAAGAATGGGTATGACACAAGAATACCGCCTTGGCCTGGTACAGTTTATTTTGAGGATATTAGTTCGGAATCTCAGTTTGAATTGATAGAGATGATTGTCAAAACGACTTTAACCAACGGGGCATTAGATATTTCATAAACCCTTAATGAACGGCGGTATGAAGCGGGTCGATCAAGGTGCGCCCGCCATCAACATTTAAGACCTGCCCCGTGATAAAGCTGGAACTGTCGGTTGCCAAAAACTGGGCAACTTCTGCTACCTCTTTGGCCTCGGCAATGCGGCCCAACGGTGTGACGTCGGTAATTTGATCGTGCAGATCGTCATCACTGCGTAAGGCCTGTTGTAGGTTAGCAGACATAACAGAACCAATGGCGATGGCGTTAACCCGAATGCGATCTTTTGCAAGACTAACCGCCAGTGAACGGGTCATTTGGTTCAAAGCGGCACAACTGACCGAGTAAGCCAGAAGATTAGGATGCGTGCGATCAGAGGCGATAGAACTGAGATTAACAATAGAACCTATGGTGTTACCTAAGGCATCGCCATTATTCTTTGCGCTCTTAATCATTAACCTAGCAACGGATTGTGTTAATCTTAAATTGGTTAGGACATTTTGTTGAAACAATGCTTCAAAGCTGTCTTCTTTGGCGTCAAGCGGGTTGGATGGCAAAACTTGGCGGCTTGCATTTACCAAAATATCAATGCTGTCAAAAGAAGAAATTGTTGCCGATTGAAGGTTGGCAATGGTTAGTCTTTGGCGAAGATCACCCGCAAAAAAGTGAGCCCGGTCACTGCCGATTGCATTGCACTCTGCCTCTAATTTATCTTCATCCATATCGGTCAACATGACGTTGGCACCCTGTTCGATGAAATGCTTTGCAACAGCCAAACCAATGCCATTGGCGGCACCCGTAATAATGGCGGTTTTACCCTCGATTGAAAAAGACATAAAGTGTGCGTTGTCCTGTGATTCTATTGTATTAGAATAAGGCAAATTGCCCATATGCACCAGAGATTACAGATAACATCACTGGGAGCGGTTTGTGTTCAACTACTTCGGTCGGGTTGCATAAATAACTTTATATTGCGACGATTGCATCACATAAGACCAAGTTTTGAAGTGCGCATCCAAGGTGGCTTCATAAGCCAGTTGTTTATTTGCAACCAGCCATAGCCGGCCTTTAGAAGTCAACATTTTCGAAGCTTGTTCAATAAATTTACGACCGATTGATGGTTCAGCTTTACGTGCAATATGAAAAGGAGGGTTCATTAAAATGAAATCATAAAGCGGCTTTGCTGGCATAGTTTGCACATCTTGCCAGTGAAATTGCACCCGTTGATCTGTAATATTTTGTTGCGCACAATTCAGGCTAATATGTTCGGCCTCATACAAATCAAGACTAGAAATTTCATGATAATTTTGTAAGGTATGGTGGCTTAAATATCCCCATCCAGCACCTAAATCGGCACCTTTTCCCTTTAGCGGGTGGGTAATATTTTCACATAACAATGCACTAGCAGGGTCAATCGCGTCAGAGCTGAATATACCAGGGGCGGTATAAAATCCATCTTTATTCTTTGCAATATCGGCCAGATGCATCCAATCAGCAAAAGGGTTTTCAAGTTGATTTTTGACAAGCCAAATCGTCTTGCCATGGCTTTTCGAATAACTTTCTTCAACGACTGTACGTTGCGCCACTGCTTTCAGAATACTTTCAATTCCATCGGTCTTTGCGCCGTCAATATACAGGCTTGCACCCTTATCAAGCAGTGCATAGGCCTTGGCTATATTTGCAAGGTTTTCGGGCTTGGATCGAGTTAATTCAACGATAGCGGATTGTGCCAAAACGGGAAGGGATTGATGCGGGGTTATATCCATGCGCATTAATGCATCAAAGCTGGGTTTAAAGCTTTGTTGGCAATGCAGATTTAAAGTATCAAAGTTACTAAATACTGAGCTCGCGTTAGCACGAATTACCAGTATTGTGCCCGCTTCTGGCATAGCTATTTCATGTGAAGTAAAGAATTTTTCAAGACGGATATTTTGGGTCATATTAGGGTCAGGCGCAGGCCTATTCCTTTTCCAGTGTGCATTGTAATGGATGCTCGTGTTTGCGGGCTAAGTCCATTACTTGGGCCACTTTTGTTTCTGCAATATCGTGGGAAAAAACCCCAACAACAGCGGCACCTTTTTTATGAACAGTCATCATGATTCCAATAGCGGTTTGATGGTTGATGGCAAAGAAACGTTCCAGAACATGCACAACAAATTCCATCGGCGTATAGTCATCGTTTAGCAATAAAACTTTATACATCGGCGGACGCTTGGTTTTAGGCTTTGTCAAGATGACGGTGGCAGTGTCACTATTGGCGTCGTCGTCTGAGGCGGTAATGTATGGGATCATGTGTGTGTGTGTTCCAAAACAGATATAGAACAGTATATATCGCGGTTATTAAAAGAGAAAAGCTTAATCGGGGTCAAATTAGGCAATTTTAAGGCACGTGTTTAGTAGCTGCTTTGACGCAAACCACTAAGTGTAGTGGTATTAAGTGAAATTAAAGAAAATTGTTGCTATATGAACACCAAATAAGTTTTGAACAAATAAGCATTCTCCCAAATTTGCCCGCGTGTTATTCTTTGCGCAATTACCGCAAAAGCGGCTGAGGCAGATAAAGCAAATCGGAGCAACCGATGCTAAGGCAGATACATCACTGGTTAAGTGCCGTACTTGTGTCCCTATTTATGGGGGTATTTATGGCAAATGGCAGCTATGCGGCCCCATATGCCGCTGTGGTTATGGATGCGCGCACGGGTCAGGTTTTGCATTCTCGCAATGCTGATACGCGTTTGCACCCAGCAAGTCTTACAAAAATGATGACGCTTTATGTAGTGTTTCAGGCCATTGAGCGTGGTGAGATCAGTTTGGAAACCAAAGTAAGAATCTCCAGAAATGCAGCTAATGAGCAACCCTCAAAACTGGGTCTAAAGGCAGGGCAACGGATTGCGATAAAATACCTGATCCGAGGGGCAGCAGTTAAATCTGCCAATGATGCAGCTACCGCTTTGGGTGAAGCCGTTTCGGGCAGTGAAGCGGCATTTGCACGACGCATGACAGTGACCGCGCGCAGATTGGGTATGAACCATTCAACTTTTAAAAATGCCCACGGATTAACCCGTTCAGGGCATTTGTCCACGGCCCGCGATATGACGTTTTTAGGGCGCCGTTTATTTTATGATTATCCAAAATTTTACAACTTGTTTTCGCGACGATCAACTGATGCTGGCGTGCGAAAAGTTTCAAATACCAACCGCAAGTTACTGGCCAGTTACCGTGGTGCTGACGGGATTAAAACTGGTTTCACAAACGCGGCTGGCTTTAACTTGGTGGCGTCAGCTGAACGCGGCAACAAACGTGTGATTGCAACCGTGTTTGGTGGTAGAACTTCTGCTTCGCGTAATGCCCGTGTGGCACAATTATTGGATATGGGGTTTCAGCGCGTAAATCCGCAGCTTGCCGAAAGTAGACCTGTCAAAGTTACCCCCGTAGTGCCAAACAAGCCCAAAACTATCAAAGTAGCCGTTAGCGGTGCGGTGCGCAAAAGTCCAATCCCTAAACTGCGCCCAAAAATTGCTCCTGTTGTAGTGGCCGCCATTGATAAGTCTGAGGTGGAGCGCGCAATAGATCTTGCGATCAAAGAAGAGATCTTGGCGGTTCAACCGCAAACCACTAAGCCTGTGCTACGCGAAGCCGAAGTGGTGCCAGTGGCCTTAACCCCGCAAATCGTTGTAGCCGAGTTACAGACATCAAATGAACCCCGCATTATTTCGCGCAAATCGACTTCTGGCAATGCGTGGGCCGTTCAAGTGGGTGCGTTTGGATCAAAGTTTGAAGCGGAAAAAACATTGTTGAAAACCGCCCTTAGTAATCTGGGGCCCCTTGATGGTGCTGAACGCAGAATTTCGCATGTTACTGTTAACGGTGCGCGTATGTACCGTGCCCGCTTTGTGGGTTTAAGTCAGGCGGATGCTAATAAAACATGTTCGCGGTTACGTGCCCGCAGTCACACTTGCCTGACTGTTTCACCTGGAAGTTAAAAGTTCACTTCAACATCAGGCAGCATAAGCGCATTTACCAAATCACGTACTTCTTGGCGGGCAGCCAGATTTGACATACTTAAAGGCTCCTCTGTTACTTCGGGTAAATCCAGCAAAGTAAGCCCATTTGGAAACAGTTCTTTGAACACAACACGGTCGGAAAACCCTGGGATCAGCTTGAATCCAATGCGCCGCGCTAAATCTTCAAGTGCTTCCCCGACACGGCGTTTATTTTTCATCGCTAGCGCGTGCATTCGGTTGCGGGTCACATACCAATCCATCGGTCGTGAACCCGTTTCAGCGCGGGCCTTACGTGCTTTCCAGACCATTTCAGAATAGATAGATGGGCCGATCACTTTGTTGGTTTCTCCGTCCACGCGCGCCAGCAAATCAAAATCTACAAAGCTATCGTTCATCGGTGTCACCAACGTGTCTGCCATCGCATGGGCCAGTTCACTTAATTGGGTGTAATTGCCCGGGCAGTCTGCCACGATATATTCGTTTGTTTGATCCAGCTGGTTAATACCGTCTTGAAACGCCCGCAATGTAGCTTGAAAGCCTGGCTCCATTCCCAGTTCACTGGGCTTTTTAAGCACAGCTGTTTCAGGAAACGGTAAACGAATACCAGTGCGTTCAATGTAAAGAATACGGTTTTGTATGTAGCGGGTCAGGGTTTTTTGACGCAGATCCAAATCCAATGCACCCACAGTTTTACCCGACCGCAATAGTGCCGTTAAAACGTGCATTGCTGTTGTGGATTTCCCTGATCCGCCTTTTTCGTTACCGAAAACAATGATATGTGCCATTCAATACCCCATTGCCCAAATCATTAAGGCATTTTCGCAACTATGCGTCATTGGATGTTCGATTACAATATTGTTTGTGAAATAGGAAGGGCCATAGAGGCAAGCCTAATTGTGTTATTGCCCAGATTTAAAAGGCGTTGATAAAAGGTATTGTAAATCTGATGCATCATCTGCGGATGTTTTTTTCAATCCATAATTCACAGTTGATTGTTGTTTAAGTGGTTTGTCCAGATAAGTGCCAAATAATTTGTCCCACAAACATAGATCAACAGAATAATTGCTATCGGTTTCTGGTTGATAATCTGAATGGTGTAAGTGGTGCAGATAGGGTGTGATTATTATCTGTCTTAAACGCGTATCTAACCACGCGGGCCAGATAATACTTGAGTGGTGGCAAAGGTCTAATAGGAATATTAAAGTTGTATAAACAAGGATGGTTTCCGCAACAAATCCAAACATAAAGGTAACTGTATTTAAAATTACGGCGATCAAGATAATTGCAATAGGGTGGTTTCGAAATGCGGTTGTAACGTCCAATTCCACGTCACTATGATGTACCTGATGTAATCGCCAGAATAAGGGTATTTTATGCATGGAAAGGTGAAACAGATACATCATGAAACTGATGGTTACAAAGCTTAGAACTGAAGCAATTCCAAAAGGTATGTGAAGCCAATTTATTATCCCGTAACTGTTGGTTTTTGCAAAAACAGCAACCCCCGTGATGCTAAATGGTAATGCTAGATTTATGCCAGTGTTTATGACTAATAATGCAAAATTTGCGGGCCAACGTTTGCGCGTTTCTTTACGAGTACTTGCCGTGGTTGCCACAGACTCAATTACAACTATCAAGATTATTGCACCGATAAATATACTAGAGATAAGAATATTTTGCATTCACAAATCCTTATGCCAAACCTTAGACCAATCCACAGTGTCTAGGCTATTGCAAGTGTCAGGTACCAAAAGAAGAAGTAATCTTTGTGATGGGACAAAACGCGTTAATGAAAATATTGACGCAAACGTCACTTTTATGAAACGCAACGTGTTTCTAATACGGCTCCATTCATGTGTTATGCTATCGAAATAAATTACTTTCATCTGCAACTGGTTTAACGGTTCTCTTTGAAATTCTGTTGGTAGGCTTATTTTAATGGGCAGCTCAAAAAGTGTATAGGGATTGGAACAATCTGGTAAATGAAAACTGGTACTTCTGGTTTCTGTTCGCGCATCCCGTCTAGTCGTGGTGATATCATAGGCACCTGCGTCTATAATAATTTGCGTATATATCGAATGAAATTTGTATACTTTTCGCAAGTGTTCATACTGTATATTCGCTTGAAACCGTGTTGCAGTAATCAACGAAGTTGTCAAAATAACAATGAATATCCAAAGCCAAAGACGCATTATACTTTTTTTCGAACCAATACGCTAATGCAGCTGATTAGAACGATTATGATAAATTGTACAATGCCGAATATCGTGGCGCCATCACCAGTATGCCAAAAAACATACGCTTCATAGCCAGGTAACATTAACCCTATTCGGATTGCATTACCAACGGCGAGTAGAACAATCAATATTATCACATACTTTATGTCACCAAAAGACATAGGGCTTTTGTTAAATGCTTTCATAGACGCGTAACATAAAAAACCAAACGATAAGTTTGTAAATACCGAACAAGCACCGATTAGTTGTATCCTCATGCCGCCAGGCGTTCCCAAATACTGACCATCGGCCCAAACGTTGAAACCAATGCTGCTCCAAATAAAGGCAATAAGATCTACTTCGCCTATTAAAATAATGGATTTGAAAAACTGAAATAAAACGGGTGAAATAAGTATATTTAGGGTCAGGGCAAAACAGACAAGTGCTATAAATTGATCTTGCCGGATGGCTTTTCGCCGTGTCCAGAACCAAAGCGCTAGCCCTCCTGTTACAAAGCCAATATCGTAAATAGACCCTGTTTGGCCAAAAACAAACAAGCTTAAAGCCGCACAAACAAAGAAAATATAATCTTTTAATCTTGCAGGACGGGTATCAGGTTCCAATGTTATTAACTGGAGTAAAACATAGAAGGCAAGCAGAACAAATAGGTTCGTGTTTACAAGGGTTATAAAGAATGACGCCAACCCCAAGCTTTCAAACCGATTGGAAAGAAAGCTGCATAGAATTAATATAAGTAATGCTAGGTACACATCAGATTTTTGAACCTTGCCTGTTAGTGATATACGTTTGGCATTGTTCAAGGATTGTAAATCTGACGGTGTGCTCACTTATCTTGTTGTTTTTTATAGTACCGATAAGCACCATACCCAATGATTGCCACACCAAGCCCAACTGGGCCGCCAACAGCACCTGCAATGGGCAATGGCGCTGGTCCGCCTGCAAATGCAAATGTTGTAAATAATGTGCCATATAGTGATGCACATATAAGATTAAGCTTCATTGTTATCCCCTATTTAAATTTGAGGCTAGTAGATGATAGAAGTTGAATTTATGCAACTGAAATATCCAATGCTCTGTTGGAACATACCGTTATGAACGGTAAATGACTCGCTGGTGGGTGTAGTATGGAAGGAACCGTGGTTGGTTGGTGAACAGGCTATACTAACTTTGCCAAAACCAAAAAAGCCGCCCCCAAAGGAACGGCTTTCTTAAACTCGAAAGGGTGGGTGTTCTTAAAATCCCAAACCTTCGTATTTCTTTTTAAACTTAGAAACACGTCCGCCAGCATCCATTAGTTTTTGGTTGCCACCTGTCCATGCTGGGTGCACAGATGGGTCGATGTCCAATACCAATGTATCGCCTTCGGCGCCATAAGTAGAACGTGTTTGATAAGTTGAACCATCTGTCATTTGAACAGTGATTGTGTGGTAATCTGGGTGCAGTTCTTTTTTCATTTTTACCGCTCCTATTTCGCAGATTTAGGTTTGTAGTTTGTTTGTTCTGCGATACGCGCAGATTTACCACGGCGATCACGCAGGTAGTAAAGTTTCGCGCGACGCACACGGCCACGACGTACAACTTCGATATGCGCGATGTTTGTAGAATATAGCGGGAACACACGTTCAACGCCTTCACCGAAAGAGATTTTACGCACTGTGAAGGATGCAGCGATAGTGCCGCCACCTTGACGTGCAATGCAAACACCTTCGTAGTTTTGCACACGAGAGCGGGTGCCCTCGGTTACTTTGTAGCCTACACGCACGGTATCACCTGGTTTGAAATCAGGGATGTCGGCGCCAAGACTTGCGATTTGTTCAGCTTCTAGCTGTGCAATCAAGTTCATAACGTTTTCCTTTTGCTCGCCTTTTGGCGATGTTGGTTTATCCGTCCTCATTGCTCTTGGTCTTCATTCAGGTCCGCATATGCGCCTGCCAGAGATCAGGTCGACGTTTTACTTGTGGCTTCGAACAAATCAGATCGCGTAAGCGATGAATGTATCCGTGTCAGGCAGAAGAATTCCCGTCACATTACACCCGATTATTTCTGGGCCTTTGATATAGATAAAACGCAAGGTGCGAATCCATCAATACCAAGTCCGCGCGGTATAGGATGGATGGGGGGATCAATCAAGAGGAATGGTAATAGGGCTTTTAATCCTATGTCAGTATTTACCCTATGCTGTTTATTGGGTTTCTATTAAATCACCCAACCGCTTAATGCCCTCATTAATCGTTACTTCGCTGGCTAATGAAAAGTTTAGCCTGATGGTATTGGCGCCTGATCCATCCGCAAAAAATGCTTGCCCAGGTACAAATGCCACCCGTGTTGATTGCAATGATTTGACCAACAGTTCAGCCCCATTAATATGCGTAGGTAAAGTCAACCAGATAAACATACCGCCCTCTGGGTGCGTCCATGTCACATCTTTTGGCATATAAGCCGTTAATGCTTTCAACATATGGTCACGCCTATTTTGATAAGCATCGCGAATTTTCGTGACATGCGCGTCAAAACAACTACGCGCCACTGTGTTAATAGCCATTTGATTGATTGTTGGCGTGTGCAGATCAGATGCCTGCTTTAATAATACCATCTGTGCAATTACGGGATGGGCAGCACAAACCCAACCAACACGTAGCCCTGGTGATAATGTTTTGGAAAAACTACCCGTATAAATCGTGCGACACGCATCAATCATACCTTTACGTTCAATTTCCAGTGCCAGAATTGGTGGTATTGCCTCACCATCATAACGCAAGGTCTGGTAAGCCGCGTCTTCGATAATTGCAATGTCCAAACTGTCTGCTAAATCCAGAAGATTATCCCGATCCCGCCGATCAAGTGTCACACCTGTGGGGTTGGCAAAATCCACGGATGTATATGCAAACTTAACGCGTCCTCCATTGTTGGCAGCAGTTTGGGCATAATCTTCAGCTGAACGATTGCCATTGGGATAAAGCCGATCATATGTCGGCTCATACGCATTAAACGCCCCCAAGGCGCCTAAATATGTCGGCCAGCTAACCAGTGCTGTATCATTTGGTGAGATCAGTAATTTTCCCAAATAATCAAGCGCTTGCTGAGATCCAGATGTGATAATGATATTGTCAATATCGCACGGCACACCAACCTTGGCCATCTCATCGCGGATCCATTCGCGCAAAGGCACATAACCCTCACTTACAGAATATTGCAACGCAGCCTCTGCATTTTGGCTATTTAATGCTTCTGCATAAGCTTGTTGAAAGTCTTGCACGGGAAACAATTTGGGGTCAGGTATGCCACCCGCAAACGAAATAATATCGGGTTGATCCAGTAGCTTTAGAATTTCCCGAATTTCAGAGGCTTTCATCTGCGTATTGCGCGTGGCCAGTATTGTATCCCAATCCATGCCATTTCCCTCTTTTAGCAGGCTTGGTGAAGAGTGAGTTAAAATGTAATATAAGTCAACCTAGCTGACATAAATAGTGAAGGCTGCTTTTCAAATCAAGCCTTGGCAAGATCTTCAAGAATTTGTTTGTGAAATCGATGAAGCCCTGACTCTGAAAACCATGAATCGTTGCAGTCAGCAACGTAGCGTCCTTGGTCATACCCTAGACTGGCAAGGCCCCGTTGAACACTTTCGACCAATGCGATGTCCTCTCGGTTGAACATTTCTGCAAATAGGGATTTTGCGGCGGTCAGGTTTGGAACATCTGCGCCAGAAGGGCTGTAAATATCAGCATGTTCCAATGTCTGATTTGGCCCATTTGGCCCAATGCGTAATACGATTAAGTGCGGGCTACCAGGCAAGCTAAGAAGGCATAGGTTAGGCCAAAGAAACCAGGTTAAATAGGGTTCACCTCCCTTGGCTTCAAACCCTTTAAATCCAGCTTTTGCAGTCTTTTGATAAAACCCGTAACGCTTGCCAACCTGCGACGCACCGCCTTTTTCATTGTAAAGCGTGGCTAAAGTTGGGTGGGCGATAGGAATGTGATACCCTTCCGAAAAATTATCGACAATCACTTTCCAGTTTGCCTTTATATCAAAATCAAACCGATGCCCTGCAACAAAATTCGGCATTTCTGGCAGATGCCCAAGAATTGTTTTTTCAAACTCTGGTAAATCGCCATCTTCGGGCGTGGCATTTGGATTGAAATTAATAAATATCATTCCAGCAATAATTGTATGCTGGATAGGCTTAAGGCCAAAGTTTGCGCGATCAAAATCTGCAACATCACGGGTTAAGCGCGCGGTGGAAAGCGCACCATCTAATCCGTAACACCATGCATGATAGGGACAAACAATGCGGTTTCCTGTGTGCCCGCGTCCAGATAAAAGCAGATGACCCCTATGTTGGCAGACATTGAAAAATACCTGGATTTTGTCATCCTGCTCCCGCAGGACTAAAATGGGTTGCCCTGCTATTTCATCCGTTATGTAATTGCCAACCTCGGGTAAATCCGAAATATGGCCGACATATAACCACGAACGTTGGAAAATTTTGCATAGTTCTTGTTGGTGAATGTCGTCATCCGTGTAATATCGAGAGGGCAGTGTAAATGAGTTTTGGGCATGCTCAGCAAAGTCACCTTTTTCGCCAGAGACTAAATCCCCTCCCATTTCGCACCCCTGTTCTTAATTTGTGTTTAACAATAATAAGAACGACACTGGTAGAGAACAGGGAATCCGTCAACAGGTATCAGCCCTTACTTTTTGCTTTCACAAATACATCCCACAAATCCGGCCGGCGTTTCTGTGTTAATTTCTCAGATTGTTCTTGGCGCCATTTATCAACATTGCCGTGATGCCCTGACAGTAACACATCGGGTATTTTGCGCCCGTGCCATTCGGCTGGTTTGGTATATTGTGGATGCTCCAACAAACCATTTGAAAAGCTTTCATCAACCGCACTTTCTTCATTGCCCAACACGTTGGGTAACAAACGGACGGTGGCATCAATTAGGGCTTGTGCGGCAATCTCGCCGCCAGTCAAAACGAAATCCCCTAATGATATTTCTAGCACGTTGTATTCTTCCAAAACCCGCTCATCAACGCCTTCAAACCGCCCACATAACAGCGTCATACCTTGGGCTTGGCTGAACTTACGCGCCATCTTTTGTGTCATCGGTTTACCGCGTGGGGACAGGTAAACAACGGGCCAAGTGTTTGAGTCAATAGGGGTGCCACGCCGTGCGTCTTTCAGTGCCGCACCCACTACATCCGCCTTTAACACCATGCCAGCACCACCACCTGCGGGCGGGCTATCCACATCATTGTGTTTGCCAATACCGTAGCCGCGCAGTTCAATCGTTTCTAGGTTCCACAAACCCTCTTTTAGGGCTTTACCAGTCAATGAGCCGCCAAGAACGCCCGGGAACAGTTCTGGAAACAACGTGATAACTTTAACTTTCCATGCGCCCTGAATATCCGGCGTATCGGTCATCAAGGCGCGCGGCTTGCGATTGGCACTTACAGCCAAGCGGCCGTGGGATTTGGCAGGCTTATCGGTCATTCTTTAGCCTCTGAAAACACACCTCTAGGCGGGTCGGTAATAATGCGGCCCGTTTTTAAATCGACCGTCGGCACGGCATGGCGGGTAAACGGTAACAACACCGTATTTTTAATTCCTTTGCCTGCAATTTCTAGAAAGTCACCGGCACCATGATCGTGTACCGCAGTGATGTGGCCCAGTTTTTCACCGCCAGTATCAAACACATCCAGCCCCACCAGATCTGCATGATAAAACTCATCATCAGGCAGGTTGGGCAGGTTTTCGCGGTTGGTATAAAGCTGGGTACCCTTTAGCGCATCGGCCTGATCTTTGTATTGCACGCCTTTAATGCGGCATGAATAACCACCTTTGATTGGGCCAATAACGCGCAAATCATAGGTTTCGGTTCCATTTTCATTGCTTAATGGGCCATAATTACCAAAGTCAGCAGGGATTGCGCAAAAACTTTTCACACGCAATTCACCCTTGATGCCAAATGCACCAATAATTGCAGCAATGCAGATTAAATCAGGTTGCGCCATAGGTTCCTACCGTTCAATCAGTTTGGTCAGTTGCGCATCACGCATTTCCCAACCAACGGTTTCAAGTTCGGGTGTTATAGTTTCTTCTTTTGGCCAACCAACACAAAGATAGGCCACCAATGACCAGTCGTCAGGTAAATCAAGATCAGTGCGTAACTGAATAGGATCAAGGATAGAAACCCAGCCTAACCCCAACCCATATGCACGTGTCGCCAACCAAAAACTCATGATTGCAGCAACAACTGAATAACGTCTCATCTCGGGCATGGTTTGTGCGCCCAGACCACTGCCTTTTGGCGTGTCTTCCTCACAAAATATAGCTAACTGAACAGGGGCATCCCGCATACCTGTCAGTTTAAGCGAAGCATAAAGATCTGCTTGCCCTTCTTCATATCCAACCAACGCATCGGCATTGGAAGCTTTGAAGTTATCTAGGGATTTTTGTCGGGCGTCTAAACTGTTTACGTTCACAATTCGCCATGGTTCTGACAAGCCAACCGAAGGCGCCATCTGGAAAGCATCCAGACATAACCGCAGTAATTCAGGATCGACAGGATCAGGTGTGAAGTGGCGCACATCGCGGCGCCACTTCATTAGGTCGTATAGCTCGGATTGGAAGTCTTGCGAAAATGCGCGCATATTTGCTCCAATACCAGTGCTTGCTTACTCAGCAGCCGCTTCTTCAGCAGGTGCCGCAGCCGCTTCAGCAGCGTCGGTTATTTTTTGTGCTTTTTCTTCAGCACGATCTAGTGCTTTTTTGCCAGGCTTAGCTTTTTCAGGGTTGTTACGCTCTGTTTTAGCTACAACGCCTGCTGCTTCCAAAAAGCGAGCAACACGGTCAGTTGGCTGTGCACCTTCACCCAACCAGTAGTTTACGCGTTCCATGTTCAACTGAACACGGTTTTCGTCATCTTTTGCCAAAAGCGGGTTATATGTGCCCAACTTTTCTACGTAACGCCCGTCACGTGGCATACGGCCGTCAGCCGCAACAACGCGATAAAAAGGACGTTTCTTTGAGCCGCCGCGGGCAAGTCTGATTTTCATAGCCATGATAATTCTCCTAAATGTGCTATTTGGGGCCGAGGCCCTATTCCTGATGTTTCTTGTGATGTTGAATGACTTCGCTGATGACAAAGTTCAGGAACTTCGTCGCGAATTTCGGGTCAAGGTTGGCGCGTTTTGCCAAATCCTCAAGACGTTCGATTTGTTGCGCTTCACGCGCAGGGTCTGACGGTGGCAAAGCGTGTTGCGCTTTCAGTTTACCCACCGCTTGCGTATGCTTGAACCGCTCGCCTAGTGAATAGATCAGAATCGCGTCCAAACGATCAATACTTTCACGATGTTCTGCCAAAATCTCAGCGGCTTTTTGGGTTGTATCTGTCATGATAATACCTCTGGTTTTGGGTGACGATAAACTAGGCAGGGCTCATCTTCTTTTGGTGCTTTTGCTTTTGGATCAAGCACAGCCCCCATGCGCTCCGCCAACTTGATTGACCTAACGTTTTCGGGGGCGATATAACTTACGGCCGTGTTCCACCCCAAGCGGGTAAAAGCATCTTGGCGTGCTGCATGGGCTGCTTCATAAGCAATCCCTTTGCCTTCTGAGTTGCCAAAGATCATCCAGCCGATTTCTGTTTCAGGCCATCCGTCAGGAAACCACGGGCCTACCATGCCAATAGCTGTATCATTCGCTTTTTCGGTCACGATCCACATACCAAACCCTAGCAATTCCCAATGACCGATTTCACTGGCAAAACTACGAAATACCTGACCTGCTGTGACATCACCATAAATATGTTCCAACCCGCCTGCAGCGGCAAAGGCTTTGAACTGTTCAAAGTCAGCAGCTTTTGGTTGGCGTAAAATCAAGCGTTCTGTTGTCAGTGTATGGGTCATTTGATTAACCCCAGCTCTTTGGGTGATGCGCCTTCAAGGACAGGGCGCGTAAAGCTGCGCTCATAGGAAAGTATACACCGTGTTTTTTCTGCGAACGCATACGCCGCTTGGCATTCTGTATCATTTGCCATTTTAACGCGGTAGGCTTCATAATCAGTAAGGGACGGGAATGAAAATGCGCAATGCGCGATGTTATTCGGCCCTTCATGTGGTAGCCAATAGCCGTGGTGTGTTCCACCCAGTTTATTAACAAGATGGATCCAAACCTTAGCATAGGTTTCAAAATCATCAACTTTGTAAGGGTCAATTACGTATGTCAGAGAGCAGGTAATCATTTCTTCTTCCCAAACCCTGACAGCCCAAGTGGCAACCCGCCGCCGCCTAAACCCGGCAATCCACCACCGCCAAGACCAGGCAGTTTGCCCATATTCTTGGCCGCTTCTTCCATTGCTTTTGGGTCCATCGCGGATGGATCAGCGGGCATGTCGGACATACCGCCACCTTTGCCCATCATGCCTGCCATAGCTTGTTTTAACATGCCACCTTTGCCCATCTTCTTCATCATGTCGCCCATTTGGCGTTGCATTTTCAAAAGTTGGTTCAGTTCTGGCACAGTTAAACCCGCACCTGCAGCTACGCGTTTTTTGCGGCTGGCTTGCATAATTTTGGGGTTGGCACGTTCCATCTTCGTCATCGACTGGATCAAAGCGATCTGGCGCTTGAAAACTTTGTCGTCAATGCCACCCGCATCGTCGATTTTTTGCGACATTTTCTTCATGCCTGGCAGCATGCCCATAACACCCTGCATGCCGCCCATTTTCATCATCTGTTCAAGTTGCGATTTCAGGTCGTTCATATTGAACTGACCTTTTTTGAACCGCTTCATCATCCGTTCGGCTTGCTCAGCCTCTATGGTTTCTTGCGCCTTTTCGACCAGTGAAACAATATCGCCCATGCCAAGGATACGGCCTGCAACACGTTCTGGGTGGAATTCTTCCAGCGCGTCCAGTTTTTCACCAAGACCTACGAATTTGATCGGCTTGCCCGTGACCGCTTTCATTGACAGGGCTGCACCGCCGCGACCGTCGCCATCCATACGGGTTAAAACCACGCCTGAAATGCCGACTTTTTCGTCAAACTCTGTGGCTACATTCACTGCATCTTGGCCAGTTAGACCATCAACCACCAAAAGCGTTTCGCGCGGTGTAGCAATGTCGCGAACTGATTGGATTTCATCCATCAACACTTCGTCGATATGTAGTCGGCCGGCTGTGTCTAGAATGTATACATCATAACCGCCAAGAGTTGCCTGTTGTTTTGTACGTTTGGCAATCTTAACAGCATTTTCGCCCTTGATAATCGGCAGGGTATCAACACTAAGTTGTGTCCCCAAAATTGCCAGTTGTTCCATCGCAGCAGGTCGGTTGGTGTCAAGCGACGCCATCAAAACCTTTTTGCCTTCGCGTTCTTTTAAGCGTTTGGCCAATTTTGCGGATGTGGTGGTTTTACCAGATCCTTGCAAGCCAACCATCAAGATAGGGGCAGGTGGATTATCTACCTTTAACGTGCCCGCATTGGCATCGTCGCCTGACAAGAAATGCACCATTTCGTCATGAACGATTTTTACAACTTGCTGGCCAGGTGTCACTGATTTGGTAACGTTTTGGCCAGTGGCTTTTTCTTGTACGGCTTTCACGAAGTCGCGTGCAACAGGTAATGATACGTCTGCCTCTAACAGGGCCACGCGAACTTCGCGCAAAGCAACAGAGACATCATCTTCGGATAAAGCCCCTTGGCGGGTCAGTTTGTCGAAGACGCCAGAAAGGCGATCGGATAGATTTTCAAACATATCTGCAGGCCCTTTCGACCGTTACAAGTTGCACCATTCAAGAAGCAAACCGCCAAACGCAAAATACACCAGTGGGCGAAACTCGCTGACTGGTGGTGATCCTGAGACCAGAAGTTTGGCACTTCTTCGATGGATTAAAGTGGATTTAGCTGTGAACGAAAGCGGAGTCAACGCGAATTACCACTTGCACCTTTTGTGCAACAGGACAAGGGTGCGCTTATGGATGTTACCCGTATAAAACGCGGCCATTTGGCTATGCTGTTGTTCTCGTTTCTGATTGCGGGTTCATTCAGTTTTGGCACGCGCATTGCCAATTTGATGGAGCCGGCCGCGATGATGGCCCTGCGTTTTGCGATTGCAGGTGTGGTCGTCGGCACAGTCGCTGCTTTGGGGCCAGGATTTAAGCGTAAATATTTTTACGCACCTTGGCGATATTTGCTGTTGGGTGGGTTGTTTGCAATTTATTTCGGGCTAATGTTTGAAGGGTTGAAAACCGCTGCGCCAGTCTCGGCGTCGGCTGTATTCACGCTGACCCCGATTATGTCTGCTGTCTTTGGATATTTCCTGCTGCGCCAAATCACGACACCTTGGATGTTTTGTGCGTTGTTTATAGGTGCTGTCGGGGCATTATGGGTAATCTTTCGGGGCGATATATCAGCCCTTATTTCCTTTGACATTGGGCGCGGCGAAGCGATCTTTTTTGTGGGGTGTATTGCACACGCATTATACACACCCCTTGTGCGCAAGCTACATATGGGCGAACCGATTGTTGTTTTTACTTTTGGTATGATTATGGCCGGTTTTCTGGTTTTGGCAGGACTCGGTGCCCCTGAATTGGTGCATACCAACTGGGCCGTATTGCCATGGTATTTCTGGGCTGGCCTGCTTTATTTGGCGATTTTCGCCAGTTCGATCACTTTCTTTTTAGTGCAATACGCCACAATGTACCTGCCCAGTGCAAAGGTGATGGCCTATACATATCTAACCCCGTCGTGGGTTATTATGTGGGAATTTGTGTTGACCCGAAATGTACCGCCAGCGTTGATGTTTCTGGGGGTTGCGGCAACGGTTGTGGCACTGGTGATGTTGCTAAGGAATGAGGCGTGAATTTAAGGGCGGTTTGAATTTTTAGCGCCTCACCTTACCAAAGGTCCAAACGCCTTATAATGTAATGCTTCTAACACCACCGCATTCGTATTCAGTGTCAGAATTTTATTGGCAGACATATCGGCCTCAAAGAGCCCAGCATACCAACCGCCGTCAGTTTGCAGATGCGTCAGGTTTTCCAGTAAAGCGAATGCATAAGGATGGCGCAACAGGGCCCACCAGCCAAAGCTGCCTTTGGTAGATATACCGCGTTTATCAGATACATCCGTCCGCTTAGCAGTCACGCTAGTAAACGGTTTTTCGTCGACAAGTATGGCATTATAGGCAAAATAAGGCTTACCTTTGATGTGATCTTCGGACAGGGATGTCAGTTGCCCAGTTTGGTTATAACGAAAAATTTGTGCATCAAATACATGGCTTGCCACCCAATATGCATCATCGCGCCAACCGTATTCCAAAGCTTCTAATAGGAATGGCTCGGATGTTGTAATCGCAGATACACCGTGGGTTTTTGCGGTGCGTATGTCGCCCGGCAAATTCAATCCGTAATAGCCTTGCCAACGCAAAATAGGGTCGTATTGCACTGCCAACTCTACTGGCAGGCCAATTTTTATCCCAGTGCGCCCCGCATATTGTTCATATCCAATTCGGCCTTCTTGAACGTATCGACCGTTGGTTTTTCCGCGCACTGCCAACCCACAAAACGCCCAGCTTCAACAAGTTGTGTCAGATCCCATTTGTTTATGATTACCTGGGTAATGGGTAATAACTCAGGAAAGGCCTGAGTTGCGGCTAGCATTCCCGTCATGAACCGCATGATGTCTAGCGCTGACCAGCCGATGCCGTGTGGGGCAGGTTTATTTGCATAATCAGTCATAACTAGGGTGGAAATATTATAGGCTTTATTGGGCAGTTGATTACGATAAAGCAGTAACTTGGCTATGCTGCCCAAAGCCCGCAACAAGCGCCCAGACGCTTCATTTCGGGTAATAATACCAAGTTTATGTGCCGAAGTTGCGGCAAGTAAATACCCGCCTTGATCCCATAAGGTCATAGACTTGAATTTACGCACTGAGGGCACAAGCCCTGTTTGTGGGTCTGTGTTTTGTTCAAAATAGGCCCAAGCCGTTTGTGCAAAAACAGACTCTGCGTCATCTAGCTGTGCGAATGTAGGGTTTTTTGGGTTAAACATTGGTACCCCTTGTGCATGGGTTGGCGCGGCCCCGCAGAACAGAATAAAAACTATACTTATAATGCGTATGAACACGAAACACCCTTTGTACGTAACTGAATACAGTATGGATGTTAGGGGTTAATATGTGGCTTTTAGGGCGGGATATTTAGTAATCATTTAGATTGAATTGTTTGATTTTCTAAAAACTGCTCAAACGCGTCCAGATTGACGCTTTCAAATTGGCCAAAACTTTCCATCCATATAGACGCATCTTTCATAGCGCTCATTTGTAATTTACACCATTTCACCCGCCCGCGTTTTTCTTGTGCGATTAATCCAGCGCGGGTTAAAATATGTAAATGTTTTGAGATGGCTGCCAAAGACATTTCAAACGGTTCAGCAACGTCTGTAACTGCCATATCATCTTCTAACAGCATGGTTAGAATTTCGCGGCGCGTCGGATCGGCAAGGGCCGCAAATACAAGATCAATCGGATTTGACATGGATGTGTGCCTATCGTGAAGATAGGGGAAAGGTCAACCATATGGTTGATTTTTGGGCTTGGCATATCGATATGCTGACCCTAGGTTGCGGGTATTAATTTCTTGGAGATTGGCAATGGCGGGCGAAACACATTTCTATGCGGTAGATATTAAATGGGTGGGCAACCTTGGCACGGGAACAGCGGATTTTACGAATTATTTGCGCGACCATGTCATCAGTGTACCTGGTAAGCACGATATAGCGGGATCGGCCGATCCCGCATTTCGGGGTGATCCCAAGCGGTGGAACCCTGAAGAAACTTTAGTGTCGTCTATCGCCACCTGTCATAAGCTTTGGTATCTGCATTTGTGCTATGATGCGGGCATCGTGGTAACGGGATATGAAGACCATGCTACAGGTGAGATGGCGATGAATGCGGACGGTAGCGGACAGTTTTCTTGGGTGCATCTGGCCCCTAGGGTGATGATTGCAAAAGGTGGTGACGCAAATTTGGCAAAGACGTTGCATCACAAGGTTGGTGCCATGTGTTTTATCGCCCGTTCGGTGAATTTTCTGATCAAACACGATGCAATGATAATGGTGGAGAGATAATGCAATGAAGTTGCATCTGAACGACGGCCTTGCGCGTATTGGTGAAGAAAATGCATTTGCGGTTATGGCCCGTGCACAAACGTTGTCCTCTGAGGGTCGCGATATAATTAACCTTGGCATTGGCCAACCTGATTTTAGCACACCCGAACATATTGTTGAGGCCGCGATAAAAGCTCTGCGTGATGGGCAGCATGGCTATACGGCAGCCACGGGAATTGCGGAACTACGTGAAGGTGTTGCAATGGATATTGATCGGCGTCTGGGGCTAGAGGTATCACCAGGTAACGTGCTGATTGTTCCGGGTGGAAAGGTAACAATGTTTCTTGCGATCCTTATGTTCGGCGCACCCGGTAAAGAAATTATGTACCCTGACCCTGGCTTTCCGATTTATAGATCAATGATAGAATATACGGGTGCAAAACCTGTACCAATTTCGATACGCGAAGAAAACGGGTTTGCATTTTCTGCTGCAGATGTTTTGGGCCAGTTAAACCAGAAAACTAGTTTAATAATTATCAACTCACCCGCTAACCCTTGTGGCGGGGTAACGCCCAAGGCTGAAATAGATGCGTTGGTAACAGGATTGGATGCTTGGCCCGGTGTCGCGATTATGTCGGATGAAATTTATGGACAGATGACTTATGATGGGCAAGAACATGTATCGTTACTGTCATATCCATCAATACGAGATCGGCTAATCCTACTGGATGGCTGGTCGAAAACCTATGCGATGACAGGCTGGCGTTTGGGGTATTCCGTGTGGCCCGATGCGCTTATGGAATCAGCCCGAAAACTGGCGGTAAACTCGTGGTCTTGTGTGAATGCACCCGCGCAATGGGCGGCATTAGCTGCATTAACGGGGCCGCAGGATTGTGTGACCGAAATGGTTGCAGAGTTTGACCGCCGCAGACAAATCATAGTGAACGGCTTGAACGCGCTTCCAAATGTCAGCTGCATAACACCGCTAGGTGCGTTTTACGCGTTTACAAATATTTCACAAACTGGCTTTGGTGCAAAACAACTTGCGTCTGAGTTACTGGAAAAAGCAGGCGTTGCTACCATTGGCGGGCCAGATTTTGGGGTATTGGGTGAAGGTTATATTCGCTTAAGTTACGCCAATTCGGTGGAGAACATCGAACGTGCTTTGGTGCGCATGAAACAGTTTTTGGAATTATAGGATAATACATCCACGGTACCCCAGTTATACAAACGAGTCACACTTATGAGGTTCCCAATGAATTTAGACAGATTAATAGACGCACTGCCAAAGGCAGAACTGCATTTGCACATAGAAGGTACATTAGAACCTGCAATGATGCTTGAACTGGCTAAACGCAACAATGTTGATCTACCTTACGCTTCAGTGGCTGAAGTGCAGGCAGCCTATGAATTCAACAATTTGCAGGATTTTCTGGATATTTATTATCAAGGCATGTCGGTCTTGATCGAAGTTCGTGATTTTTATGACCTCACATGTGCCTATCTGGCAAAGGTGCATGGCGATGGTGTACGTCATGTTGAAATTTTCTTTGACCCGCAAGCGCATATGGAACGTGGGATCTCGTTTGAAACAGCCCTTGAAGGGATCACTACAGCCCTTCAAGCTGCACATAAGGAAATGAACATTTCATCCAAACTTATCATGTGTTTTCTGCGGCATTTGCCCGAAGAAGCCGCATTTGAAGCTTTGGAATGCGCCTGCAAACACAAAGAGCATATTTTCGGGGTCGGGCTAGACAGTTCTGAAGCAGGTCGTCCACCTGAATTGTTCAGCCGTGTGTTTGCAGAGGCACGTGCGCAGGGCTTTGTGCCTGTGGCACACGCGGGTGAAGAGGGGCCGGCAGCTTATGTTGAAACTGCTTTGGACGATTTGCAAGTGCAACGCGTAGATCACGGCAACCGCGCTTTCGAAGACCCTGCATTGATCGCACGCATGGTGCGCGACCAAACGCCGCTTACCATGTGCCCTTTGTCTAACCTGCGGTTGCGCGGCATTGAGCGGCTGGATCAACACCCTGTTAAAAAGGCATTAAAGGTGGGCTTACTGGCAACTGTTAATTCAGATGATCCCAGTTATTTTGGTGGCTATGTTAATGATAACTATAAACAAGTCGCCAAAGCTGTTGGGTTGGATGCAGGGGAGGTTGTGCAACTGGCAAAGAACTCATTTGCTGCTTCATTTATATCTAACGCAGACAAACAAAAGGGCGTTGATGCGATAGATGAATGTGTGAACCGCCTGCAAAACTGATATATTCATGAATGTCTTAACGGAAATAGCTTTCAGATCTGCAGTTTATCGGCTAGCGTGCGGAAACTTAAAATAAACGAGCAGCTAAGGCCAAATTTATGAATGACATGTCAGGGTTGCACACCCAAAAAGCGCAAATGACCGAAACAAAAGATTGGTTGCGGGTTTTGGCAAAATATCGACAACCCAACAAGTGGCGCAGCATTTTTGAACTTACGATAACACTCGTAGGCTTTATGGGCTGTTGGGCACTTGCATGGGCTTCAATTTCGTTTAGCTATTTCCTGACAGGCCTGCTTGGTGTTTTGGGCGGTGGTTTTTTGGTGCGGCTATTTACATTGCAACATGATTGCGGCCACGGCTCGCTGTTTGCATCACGCACAGCAAACGACTGGGTTGGCCGCTGTTTAGGCGTGTTGACGTTAACGCCCTATGCATTGTGGCGCCGTACACACTCAATCCATCACTCTGGTTCTGGTAATTTAGAAAAACGTGGCGTTGGCGATATTCATACTATGACCGTAGAAGAATATAACGCAGAAACAAAATTTGGCCGATTAATGTACCGACTTTATCGCAACCCGGTCACAATTTTTGTTATCGGCCCGATCTATATTTTTGGCATTCAACAACGTCTGCCTATTGGCATGATGAAGGCGGGTATCAAGTATTGGATTTCCACCATGGGCACAACTGCGATGATGTTGATTACCTATGCGGTTTTAATCTACCTGATTGGTTTTTGGCAGTTCTTTGCCGTCTTTGGCATTACCAGCTTTACAGCCGCTGCCGCTGGCATGTGGTTGTTCTACGTGCAGCACCAGTTTGAAGAAACCCACTGGGATCAGCCAGAGGATTGGGATATGCACGATTCAGCCCTTTATGGCTCATCTCACTATGTGTTGCCTAAACCTTTTCAATGGATTTCAGGCAACATCGGCATTCACCACGTACACCACCTATATAGCCGTATCCCGTTTTACCGACTGCCGGAAGTTATTCGCGACCATCCAGTATTGGGCGAGATCAAACGACTGACGTTCTGGGAAAGCCTGAAATGTGCAAACCTGCACCTATGGGATGAAACATCGCGCACATTGATGACATTCAAGCAAGCGAAAATGGTTAAGGTAAAAGTGAAAGCCTAAGTCAGGCGTAGCGCTACCAGAAATACATATTAACCCCGTCAGCATTCATTTGGTGGCGGGTTTTAATGTTGGTGCCGCCGTGTAGGCCGTTGATTCGTCAAAACGACAAGTTCAATACCACAGTCAGATAAAGCCACCCTTGACGTTGGACGTGTCACGGAATTGTGCCGCTCCTTTAACCGCATATTATGCACTAAAGGAGAATACGAATGTGACAGAAACAAACGGCAGAATTCAGACAGGAAGTTGTGCGCGTAGCACTGACCAGTGGGCTTAACCGCAAACAAGTTGCATCAGACTTTGGAATTGGATTTTCAACGCTGAGCCGTTGGATCAAAGAAGAGCGCAGTCAAATTACAGGTGTTGTCAGAGGAACTTGCTTGGATCAGTCTGTTGGGGTTACTTTGAAAAATGACAACCAAAAACATCTTTAAGTACTTTAAAACTTCACCCGAGATTATTCGTCTAGCAGTGATGTACTACGTGCGCTATCCGCTGAGCTTTCGCCAAGTTGAAGACATACTACATGATCGCGGGATTGATATTTGTCATGAAACGGTTCGGTATTGGGTTGAGCGTTTTGGGTCAAAGTTCGCACGAGAAATTCGTAAGAAAAGGGCAGGGTACAATTCAAATTGGCAGTGGCATTTGGATGAAGTATTCGTGAAAACCAATGGTGATAGATTTTATCTGTGGCGCGCAGTTGATCATGAAGGTGAAGTATTGGAATGCTATGTAACAAAACGTCGTGATAAAAACGCTGCAAAGAAATTTCTTATAAAAATAATACGCAAACATGGCGCGCCAAAGATTATCACAACAGACAAATTGCCGTCATATAGAGCTGCTTTTCGTGAACTTGGTGTCGTGGATCGGCAGTTATGTGGCGGGCGATCAAACAATCGATGTGAAAACTCGCATCTGCCTTTTCGACGGCGAGAAAGGGCGATGCAGAAGTTTAAAAGCCCTGCGGCGCTTCAAAAATTTACAAGCTATCACGCCCAGATATACAATCATTTTAATCACGAGAGACACTTAGAAACCAGACAATCTTTCAAGCGAAAACGTGCAACTGCTCTAATGGAGTGGTTCAGTTTTTGTGCCGCATGATGTTGATGTTAGTTTGCCTTTTGCGGCATGCTCAAGTTTGTCTGACAACACCGCGCGGACGCTGCATTGAGCACTGCGGTCTCACCACTACCACCAGAGAACGATCCCGTACGTAGGTCGACTACCAGCGGCCAGTTTGAGAAAATCATTGGAAAGCCTGGTTGGATAGCGTGCACCATCACAAGGCTAGCAAGCGTTTCGGCCAGGGATTGCGCCAAAAACCCTGCAAGCGTTGCTGGTGCCGTGGCCCCAGCTTGTGCTGCCGTGATACAAGACATGGGTATATTGTGTTTTATGCATTCATAGACAACATCCACTGCATCTTCGCCGTAACGTAATGGTGAGATCAGAGGGCTAATATGGGCTTTCATATGGGGGCGTTTGGCGAATTCACCGGGCCCGCCTGCCGCAATATCCAGCATCTCAACAATAGGTTCAACGTGTTCCGCCAAAGTAAATGAGGTTGCTGTTGGTTTAGTAGTGTTTTTCAAAAGCGCATAAACAGTGTTAATGTCCAGATCGAGATTGTCAGGCACATCCGTTGCCACACAGCAACGCGTGTACCAGCTAACATTGGCCAAAGTATCTTGTAATCGCGTTAAATTATGCAAATCTTCCAAAGTAGAGGGGCGATAAAGGCCAGTATCCATATCTAATGTTTGTACGGCGGCACCACCGGTTCCAAAATACACTTTATTACCACCAACTTCGATGGATCGGTTTTCGTCACGCCCATGCAGGACAAAAGTTTTGGCAGCGCAATCAATAGCTTTTTCAACAAGAGCAGGCGAGAAGAGTACACGCCCAGCACCGTTATCAACGGCACCCGCAGCAAGCAAGTCCGCGTGAAGGCGCGGTGGAACTTCTCCTACACCCAGCTTTTCCAAGAGGTCTAGTGCCGTGCCATAAACCTTTTGGATTTCAGCTTCCGTCAGCGGCTTGTAGGATCCACCTATTTGACCAGGTGGGCATGGATCCACAGCGGGCCCAGCAGCACGCTTTGCTAACCGTTCACTTCGACCACTTCTTTTTGTTGGCTGCTTGTTCATGTCCACGTCCTCGTCCTTAAAATCTTTCAGAATTCTTGATTGTACTTCATCCATGTAGGTCTCAATGTACAATGGATGCATCATAATTTCGAAATTATGATAAATAGTTTTCGAAATTATAATAATATTGTCCGTCGTCAGATAAATTGGAACACATGAGCTTATAAATTAGTGGAGGCTC
>CAJXSR010000014.1 GCA_913061275.1 uncultured Paracoccaceae bacterium
ACGAGATTTCTGCCTGTCTCGTGGGCTCGGAGATGTGTATAAGAGACAGGCATGTATTCACGGGCGTAGAGGTTAAGACTATCCCTGCCGCACGTGTGCGGGTATTACGTAGCCATGCAAAGGCACTGGGGATGTAATGTTATGATGGAGTTACAAGGAGTAACTAATATTTTACGAAAACCGTTAAACTTTATGATATGTTTGGTATTCATAGCGTCTGGATGTGCCCTTGCAGATAAATTCAAACGCAAAACCACCACAGATAAAATAGCAGAAACAAACCTTGCCACCCCTGACACCATAAGGCCGGTTATGCGCGCGAGTGATCGCCCTGAATTGAAAAATACTGGGCAAATTACCGTGGCAGAGGCTGCAAAAGTTACTGATGTGGAACTTAAAGCCGCTGTTGCAAAACCAGTTGCGCGGCCTGAAAGGGATTTAGGCAATACGGTGGCTGGTTTGGGCATGATTGATAAAACCGGGTTTTGGTTGCAAACACCTTTAGTGAAAAGCAAAGTTGAAGGGCGCGTGGTTTATTTGAAAACTGGTAACTCGATCAATCTAATATTGATACCAAACGGGGCAGTTGCAGGAAGTGGATCACAAATATCAATAGCGGCAATGAAAGTTTTGGGCATTCCCATTGTGGATTTGGCAGAGCTGCGGGTCTTTATCCGTTAAAGTACCACAGATATTTCTTTGACCGTATGTGCCTGCATCTGGGGGCCGTATTCTTCCATAAACTCTATTGTGCGCGGCTTTGCATGTTTTGATAGGCTTCGCAGCCATAAAGCAACTGCCCGCTGTAAAGATGGGCCTTTATCAACCGTATAGGTGGCAATCCAGCCCAATACACGCTCGCGCGTTATCAGATCAGCATCAGATGGATGGTTCATCTTGGCCCAAGGAAGTGTTGCAATCAGGGCTGCACGGCGCACAAATACATTGGTGTCAGAGACCCAATTTTCAACCACATCCAGTCGCGATAGATCAGCAGGTAATCTGCGTGCCACTGCACCACAGGCGTGATCTGTTAGGGCTGTGCAGTCAAAATCGGGCACCCAGCGCAAGATTTCATCCCAAACGGCAGTGTCAGGGTTAATTCGGGCCTGTGTCAATAACTTGGCCGCCGCGATGCGGGCCTCATGAATGTTACTATCCCAAAGATATGCCGCAATAGCTATGCGGGTAGACATATCAGTATTGCTTCGCCACTCTTTATAATGCGTGTCTATTTGTGGGTTTGAAACCCCCAGATAGGGGCGGTCAATTTTATATTGACGTGCCATTTTGGCGGCTAAATCAGTGTTACCTGAATTTGTAAGGGCTTCCAATGCTGAATGTGGTGTAGTCATTTGATTTGCCGCATATATGGTTTCGTTGCCCGCGATATATATCGTGGCGGCAAAAGGCAATTAAGAAGTGGTTTAAAGATAGTTGCGCACATGCATTGTTACTTTCACCCATCATACAGCCACAATGCTGTGTATTGTTTTTTGAAAAGTTAAATCCAGCTTAAAGCTGATCCTTAGGTGTGTTGCCTGCAAAAAACGCGTCTAGATTATCAAGGGCACGAAAGCCCATAGCATCACGGGTCTGTGTAGTAGCACTGCCGATATGGGGCAGCATAAAAATATTTTCATGGGCGGCAAATGCAGGGTTGCCGCCCGGTTCAGCTTGAAAGCAATCAAGGCCAGCGGCAGACAATTTGCCCGATGTAATGGTATCCAGCAATGCGGTCTCATCAATCAGCGCACCGCGTGCCGTGTTCACCAATACCGCACCATCTGGCAGGCGGGCCAGCATATCTTTATCCATTATGCCTGTGGTCTGGGGGGTTGCGGGGCAGTGCAGCGATAGGAAATCGGACACGCCCATCAGGCTTTCTACTGTGTTGTGATAGATCGCACCTTGTTCCAGCTCTGGTGCAACGCGGTTGCGGTTGTAGTAATGCACATCCATATCGAACCCACGCGCACGGCGGGCCATAACTTGCCCCACACGGCCCATGCCGACAATGCCCAAACGCGCACCGCTGACCTGTTTACCCACCATGAAGGATGGCGACCAGAAGTCCCATACCCCGGTTCGCATCAGACGGTCGCCTTCTACCGCACGGCGTGCCGCCCCTAGCAACAAAAGCATGGCAATTTCGGCGGTGGCGTCAGACAGTACGTCAGGAGTGTTAGTCACGGTTATGTCACGCGCTTTCAGGGCTGGCAGATCACAATGATCGACCCCGACAGAATGGTTGGAAATGATCTTGACGCGGGCGTCTAACTTGGCTGCGACATCCGCGTTAAACAGTTCGGAATGGCAAGGTAGGATTGCATCTACATTTGCGGACATCGCAATAATTTCGTCGGCACTAAATGTACCGTCTGCATGATTGATGATCACCTGATAATCGCGTGTCGCCCGTGCAAGTGTTGCATCAGACAGGCGGCGGGTGATCCATAAAGTCGGTTTGGCAGACATCCTAGTCTTTCTTTTTGATGCATTCTTCCCAGAAATTATAGACTGCCATTGCTAACACACTGATCGAGATAACCCAGAACGGCAGGCCACCCCAAAAACCGGCAAACCCGGTTGAGATACTGTGGGCAAGACCGACGATAAACACAGTTATCATTATGGTCGCAATCAGCCCGACGATGATTTTTATCTGTCTAGTCAACATGTTACTTCTCCTTTTATGCCTGTCAGGCGTTTTCAAGCTTCTTAAGCATCCAGTTTGCGGTTCTAAACAAGCGGTCATCCTCTTGCGCCGAACCGATTAACTGCACGCCAACAGGCAGTCCGTTACCACTCACCATAAGCGGGATCGTCAAGCAGGGCAAACCGGCCAAAGTCCAGATCGTGCTGAATATTGGATTCCCAGTTCCCCCGTCACTGAATTTAGGGGCCTCGCCTGCCGCACTCGGGGCCAGAACCGCATCGTAATCATGGAAAAACTCTTGGAAAAACGTTTCGGCTGACTGCATAACTGCCAAGGCATCTTGGTACTGCGCTTCCGAAATTTTACGCGCCCGTTCCAAAACTGGTTGCAATGATGTACTCAGAGCATCCCAGTGTTCGGTGAAAACCGTATCTAGGTGATGGATGATCTCATATTCATGGATCACATGCTGGACTGCGATCAGATCTACAAGATTGGGCGAAGCGTCAATGCGTTCAACCTGACAGCCAAGCAACTCCATGATTTCGTCAAACCCTGCAATAGTATCACTTGCCATAAGGTCATGATAGGGCATGTCAAGATAGACAAAGTTAGGGTCAACAGGGGCCTCTGTAGCGCAGCCTTCTACAGCTTTAGGCCGTGCACGTGCATAGCTTTTCGCGTCACTTGGGTCATAAAAACCAATCGCGTCGGTTAGCAGGGCCGCATCTTCCAAGGTGCGGGCAAAGACGCCAACCTGATCCAGAGAGTTTGAAGTTTGTAACAGACCGCGCCGAGGAATTACGCCGCGTGTTGGCTTAAATCCGTAAGTGCCACAAAAAGATGCAGGGCGAATAACAGAGCCATTGGTTTGTGTGCCAATGGCAAGAGGTACATGAAATGCCGCAACTGCGGCAGCCGAACCGCTTGAAGAACCGCCGGGTGTATGGTCGACATTATGCGGGTTACGTGTGGCAACTGGGTGCACGAAGGCAAATTCTGTAGTGGCGGTCTTACCCATTATAACGGCACCAGCTTCACGTAATCGTTCAACAATGCCTGCATCCGCATCAGGTTGGCGACCTTGATAAATTGCAGTACCGTACTCGGTTGGCATTTCTTTGGTGTCGATAATATCCTTTAGGCCCACAGGAACGCCATGAAGCGAGCCTAAAGGACGACCGTTAAGGCGTATCTGATCTAGTTCTGCAGCTTGGGCAAGTGCAAGTTCGGGGTTCAAATAGGCCCAAGCGTGTAACTGGCCATCAGTTTCTTCGATACGTTTCAGACAAGCTTTCACCAGATCAACTGATGTCAACTTGCCTTCGCGTATTTTGCGGGCTGCTTCTGTGGCAGATAATGCATTTGGCATTGGTTATCCTTACTTACATCCACTTATGGAACATATACACCAAACAGATAATCCGGGAACCAAAGCGCTATGCCAGGGAACTGGTACATCAAGAACATCGCAAAGATCACAATCCCCAGATAGGGCATGATGCCCTTGAAGATGTCCATCAGCTCTATCTGCTTTTTGAGCACTCCTTTTAGATAATACGCCGACATGGCCATTGGTGGGGTCAAGAACGATGTTTGCAGGTTCAAAGCGACCAGCATGGCAAAGAAATATGGATTTACACCGAATTGATCTAGCAACGGCAGGAAGATGGGTACGAAGATGATCAGGATTTCTGACCATTCCAAAGGCCAGCCAAGGAAGAAGATAATCAACTGCGCCATGACCAAGAACTGCCAGGGCTTCAGATCCATTCCCAATACCCAATCTGAGATCAGGTCGTGTCCGCCAAGATATGAAAATACAGAGGCAAAAGTCCATGAACCGACAAACAACCAGCAAACCATCGCGGTAGCTTTGGCTGTTAGAAACACGCTTTCCTTGACCTTCGCCCAAGTCAACGAACGGTAAAGAAACGCCAGAACCAAGCCGCCCAACGCACCCATCGCAGCCGCTTCCGCAGGGGTTGCAAGCCCGCCCAGGATAGACCCAAGAACCAGCATGATTAGTAGAGTAAGCGGAACAAAAGACACCAGTAGGTCAAGGTAAATCTCTTTTGGTGGCGGTACGTCTTCTAGGTTCGGTTTTGGCGCCAAAGACGGATTAAAGTATACCCGAACAATCACATAGACGATATATAGGCCTGCCAAAATCAAACCAGGGAATACGGCGGCTGCGTAAAGCCGTAGCGGTGATAATTCAGCGATTGCGGCATAAACGATCAGCATAATCGATGGCGGGATCAGGATGCCCAATGTACCACCCGCACAGATCACACCAGATGCGAAGCTTTTATCGTAGTTTGCATTGGCCATTGCAGGATAGGCCAGCAGACCCATCAAGGTTACAACCGCGCCCACAATGCCCGATGCGGTCGAAAATACCGCACAGGTTATAAGGGCTGCGATCGCCAAAGATCCGGGTAAGTTTCGGGCTGCCATATAGAGTGAGTAAAATAATTTATCCACGATATTGGCGCGTTCCACCACATAGCCCATAAACAGGAACAGTGGGATTGCGACCAGAATGTCATTTTCCATTACTGAATAGGTGTTTTGGTTCAGCAGATAGAAAATGTTATTGTTAAACACATCCGATATGCTTTCCAATCCACCTTGGTAATAGGCGTAATAACCAAAGCCTACGCCCATCGCGAGCAAGGTAAAGGCGATCGGGAATCCAAGTAGTACCAGAAAAATAAACAGGCACAGCATTAATATTGCGACTTCGGGGTTTGTCATCGTCTTATTCTTTCGTTTCGCGTCTGTGTCAATTTATTTAGGGATATCGTCGGTGTGCATAAGCATGTCTTCGGTCTCACGGACGTCATCAAGTCGTTCCATCCAAACACCGGTTTTCATCGCTTTCCAGCAGCGCATCAGCTCGGCTAGGCCTTGCAACATCAACAAGCCGCCCGCGACAGGAATAAGTGTTTTGAAAAAGTAAATCTGAATACGTGCAGGGCTGTTCCAGCTGACTTCTTTATAACGCCAACTATCGGATGCAATTTCCCAACCGTACCAGAACAGTGCCATCATGCCAGGAAAGAAGAACAACAGATAAAGCGTAAAGTCGACACGTGCCTGCCAGCGAACTGAAAACAGACGGTAGATTACGTCACCACGCACATGGCTGTCTTGCGCAAGCGCGTAGGGCCCTGCCATCAAGAACAAAGCGCCGTACATTTGCACCATCATATCAAATGCCCAAACCGTTGGCGCATTTAGCGCATATCTTACAAAAACCTCGTAAGAGACCGAAAAAGTCAAGATCAGGATGCACCAACCAAAGGCGCGTCCGACCCATATACTTAGACCTTCTATTGAATAGATGAACTTGGTCAATTCCGTATCTCCCAAAACGGTTATATGTAAACTGGGGGCCATAAATTAGCCCCCAGTTTTATCTTTGTAGGTGGATTAACTTATCCGAAGTAGTGCTTATAGGCCAATTTATAGTCTGGCTGGTTCAAGTTCAGATAGTTCATCACATCTTTGGCATAGGCTTTTTGTGATGCAACTACTTTCGCAAAGAATGGGTCTTCGCCAGAAAGCCGATCAACCACTATGTCCCAAGCTTTCAACTGTTCCAGCATCACTGAATCAGGTGTGCGGTGAATATTAACGCCCTGTTCATCACGTAATGTTTTCAAGTCATCGGAATAACGCTTGGTATTATGCCAGTAGAAGTTAGAGTTTTCAGCTTCAGAAGCGTATTTCAGGATCGCTTGCTGTTCTGCAGGCAGCTTTTCAAAACGTTTTTTGTTGAACGATACTTCAAAGAACTCCTGAGATTGGTGGAATGATGCCAAATGATAGTCCTTGGACACATCCTGCATACCAAAGTCACGGTCTGATGTTGGGTTGTTAAACTCGGCCGCGTCAATCAAGCCTGATTTCATAGCTGGCTGAATTTCGCCACCCGGAAGTTGCACAACAGACATACCCATTTCCAGCAGAACGTCTGCTGCAAGTCCAACTGTACGATACTTAAGACCCTTCATTTGTGATGCGTCTTTGATTTCTTCTTTAAACCAACCTAGTGGTTGTGCTGGCATTGGCGAGTTGAAGAATGAAACGACGTTTAGTTGCAAAGAACCCATCAATTCGTCAAACAGTTCTTGACCACCGCCATAGTTGACCCAACCCAGAACCTCTTGTGAAGACCAGCCAAAACATGGGCCAGTGCCGAACAAGGATGCGGATTTTGATTTTGAATACCAGTAAGCTGGTACATAGTGACAGGCATCTAACACGCCGCGATGCACAGCGTCTTGCATCTGGCTGGTTTTCACAACCGAGTTAACTGGCAGAAGATCAATTTTTAGATCATCACCTGCCATCGCGTGCACACGTTCTACATAAGACTGTGCGTTTTCAAGAAAAATACCGCCGCCCCATGCAGCTTGCATTTTTAATACTGTCGGTTCTGCGTTCGCAATGGATGGTGCAGCAAGTGTACCAGCCGTTGCCGTTGCTGCAAGCGCGCTTCCTTTTAGAAACTTCCTGCGGTTCAATTTATCAGTCATCATTTTCCTCCCAGATTGATGCTATATTCACTAATCACGTATTTGGTAAGAAAATCTAACCAGATTTGAGTAAATTCGCAAGATTAAAAATTTACCCATAACCCTATAAATGCTAGAAAACTTATCGGTATTACTACGGATTAATGGAAGTATTTTGGCGAATCTTTACTTTGTCGCTGGGATTTTGGTAATTGCGTTAACGCAGCGAATGATCGATTCTCGCCCTTAACAACATTCGCCATAATTGATATTTTCAGTCATGCCTCAGACATTATTTGGGCGAAATCCATAGTGTAATTTATAATTAAGATCGGCAAAATACCATCCGAACCAAACTACTCCACAGTCACTGATTTTGCCAAATTACGTGGTTGATCTACATCCGTTCCTTTGCGAACGGCTGTATAATAGGCGATTAGTTGGGCAGGGATGGCGTATAGGATCGGGGCAAGCATATTATGAACAGGGGGCATGATGATGGTTTTCCAAACACCATCACGCGCTGTTTCTGCCCCTTTGGGGTCTGTGACCAGCAGAACTTTGCCTCCACGCGCCATGACTTCTTGCATATTGCTGACAGTTTTATCGAATAGATCATCTTTGGGTGCCAGAACGATCACAGGCATATGTTCATCAACTAGGGCAATGGGGCCATGCTTCAATTCACCACTGGCGTAGCCTTCAGCATGTATATAGCTGATTTCTTTCAACTTTAACGCACCTTCAAGGGCCAGTGGGTACATAGCGCCACGGCCTAGAAATAACGCGTCTGATGCTTTGGAAAGCTCTATCGTAACTTCGTCAATTTCAGATTGTTGGGCAAGAGATTGATTGATTATTCCCGGAAGGGACGTAAGTTCTGTGCGTAAAACCTGCTCGCTTTTTGCATCGAGCTCACCGCGCGCACGGGCGGCCGAAATAACCAAGGCGACTAGGGCAATTAATTGACAGGTAAATGCTTTTGTAGAGGCCACACCGATTTCAACACCTGCATGGATCGGCAATGAAATATCGCTTTCGCGTGAGATGGAACTTTCAGCGACGTTAACCACAGCAACGGTTTTGGAAACCTTATCAGAGCAATAACGCAAAGCCGCCAAAGTATCGGCTGTTTCACCAGATTGGCTGACAAACATTGCTACTGATTTATCTGACATCGGGGGTTCACGATAGCGAAATTCTGAAGCGACATCTACCTCACAAGGGATGCGTGCAACCTGTTCAAACCAGTATTTAGCAACCGAGCAAGCCAGATATGCAGTGCCACAAGCGACCATGGTTATTTTATCAACATTTGCGAAATCAATATCCAAACCGGGTACGGAAATTCCCCCTGTTTTTGGGTCTGTATAATGTGTAATTGCTTCGGCCAGTACCGTTGGTTGTTCAGCAATTTCTTTCATCATATAGTGTTTATAGCCACCTTTATCAGACGTGCCTAAATCAACTTTTATGGTGCGCATTTCGCGGTTGGCTAACGTACCAGAGGCGTCCCTAATCTCTAGCGATGTGCGGGTTACAATGGCCCAGTCGCCTTCATCAAGGTAGGTGACTTTATCTGTCATTGGTGCCAACGCCAATGCGTCTGATCCAACAAACATTTCGCCGTCTCCGTGACCAATCGCCAAGGGTGATCCTTTGCGGGCGGCGATTAATAGATCGTCTTCACCTTCAAATAAGAAACAAAGCGCATAGGCGCCTTCTAACCGGTCGATTGTTGCGGCGGCGGCATATTTTGGGGATAAACCATCTTTTAAATAGCTCATGCACAGTTGCACTACTGTTTCAGTGTCAGTGTCGGTTTCAAAAACAACGCCGTTTTGGGATAATTCGTCACGCAGCTCTTTGAAGTTTTCAATAATACCGTTGTGTACCACTGCCACATCTTTGGCGCGGTGCGGGTGTGAGTTTACGATATTTGGTACACCGTGTGTGGCCCAACGGGTGTGACCGATGCCTGCTTTCCCTGCAATCGGGTTATGTACCAAAAGATCGGATAGATTAACCAGTTTACCAACAGCACGACGGCGGCCCAATTTGCCTGCATCAACGGTTGCGATGCCTGCGCTGTCATATCCACGGTATTCAAGCCGTTTTAGGGCATCAACCAAAATCGGTGCCGCTTCATGATTGCCTAAGATACCTACGATACCACACATATATTCAGCCCTTTTTTAATGCCGCTTTGGCTGCGCGAAGTTTGTTCATCATCCGCAACGCTAATCCAATTCTATTTTCCTGTTTTGCCCGCCCTAATCCTAGGGCTTCGTCGGGCACATCTTTTGTTATGATGCTGCCAGAACCTGTCATGGCATCCGCACCCACACGTACGGGGGCCACAAGCATGGTGTTTGATCCGATAAAGGCGCGCGCGCCAATTTCAGTTTTGTGCTTAAACACACCATCATAATTGCAAGTGATTGTTCCTGCACCAATATTTGCTTGCGAACCTATATCGGCATCACCAATATAAGATAGATGATTTACCTTTGCACCTTCGCCTATTTGGGCCGCTTTGATTTCGACAAAATTACCGACCTTGGCGCCATTGGCCAATTCAGCACCTGGGCGCAAACGGGCATAGGGGCCGACGATGGCATCTTTTGATACGTGGCACCCTTCTAGATGTGAAAATGCGCGAATGGTGGCGTTGTTTTCTATTGTTACATCGGGGCCAAAAACTACATTTGGTTCGATAATAACATCACGCCCTATGATCGTATCGTAGGCTAGCCAAACCGTTTCAGCAGCAATAAGCGTAGCACCGTTTTCCATCGCATCACGGCGGGCCTTGGTTTGAAAGGCCACTTCAGCGGTAGCAAGATCAGTGCGAGAGTTTATACCCATTGTTTCGGTTTCATCACAAGCAATCGCTGCACATGTCAGGCCACGGGCGCGCGCAAGACCTACAATATCGGTCAAATAGTACTCACTACTTGCATTATCGTTCTGCACGTCATCCAGAATGCTAAACAACAGTCTTGCATCTGCACAAATGACACCAGAGTTGCAAAAATCAATATCGCGCTGGGCGTCCGTTGCATCTTTATACTCTATTATTGCCTCTAATTGCCCACCAGCAGTGGTGATAAGACGCCCATAACGGGCAGGGTCTGCGGCATGAAACCCTAAAACAACAACACCGTGTCCATCGCGCTTCTTGTCCAGCATGGCCTGAAGTGTTTCGGGTTGTACGAAAGGTGTGTCACCATATAAAACGATCACATCCCCGTCGAAATCCTGTAAGTCAGATGCCGCTTGTTGCACGGCATGGGCCGTACCTTCTTGTGTGGCTTGGTGTGCAAATAGGGCGGTGTCGTCATAGCTAGCGGCCGATTTTTTCACGGCCTCTGCACCATAACCTGTTACAACTACTATCTTTTTAGCAAAAGCATTCTGTGCAGTACGCATTGCATGTATCAGCATTGGTGCACCGGCCACATGATGTAATACCTTTGGCATATCCGATTTCATACGGCTGCCCATGCCAGCGGCTAATATTATGACTGCTAAATCCATTTTCACTCAATCTAGTTTAATTATCTGTCTTCTACGCAACAACGCGCCACAACAAAAGGGGGCATATGTTCAAGAAGTCTTTCACTTCGTTACGGGCTGTGGCAAACTAGACAGATAATAGGGGGAATTTGATGAAATCGGCGATCTTTGACCTAGACGGTACTTTGGCAGACACCAGTTGTGATCTGATAGCGGCGGCTAATGCCTGTTTTGTTAAAATAGGCGCACCACCACAACTTGACCCCGTTGCAGATGCAAGCACTGCGTTTCAGGGCGGGCGGGCTATGTTGAAACTGGGATTTGCGCGATTGGGGCAGATACCTGATGACATTCAAATGCAACAACATTTCGAATATTTGCTAAAGTTTTACGGCGATAACATTGACCATCACACGTTTTTATATGCGGGCGTGGTGGACTGTTTAGAGGAATTATCAAGGCGGGGGTATTTATTGGGGATTTGCACCAATAAACCAGAGGGTTTGGCGCAGAAACTTACAAAACGTCTGGGTATCAGGCATCACTTTGAAGCCCTGTTGGGGGCAGATAGCTTACCTGTTCGTAAGCCAGATGCGGGGCATTTGTTAGGCACGATTAAAGAGTTGGGTGGAAATCCGTCGAAATCTGTACTGATCGGGGACACGATCACAGATCGCAATGCGGCTAAAAACGCCTGGGTGCCCTGTATTCTGGTCACCTTCGGTCCTGACGGGCCACATGTGGCGGATTTAGAACCTGAGGGCTTGTTGGATCATTTTGACCAACTGCCTGACATGATGGATATGATGATCGAGGAGTAAGAATTTGGTGTATAGCTTTGAAGGTGGGCTCGCCGAACAACAGGGGAAGACATGCACAAAAGTTCTTCTACTTCGTTACGGCCTGTGGCAAACAAGTTGTGTAATATGAAATCAGTAATCTTTGATCTGGACGGTACCTTAGTAGACACCAGTGGTGATCTGGTGGCCGCTGCGAATGCCTGTTTTGTTAGTATGGGTGAAGCACCCCAACTTGACCCCAAAACAGATGCTAGCACGGCTTTTTTAGGGACTCTTGCCATGCTTGAGCTGGGCTTTTCGCGTTTGGGGTATATGCCTAGTGCTTCAAAAATGCAGGATTATTATGAGTACCTCTCAGATTTTTACGAAAAAAATATAGATTGCCATACCTATATGTATGACGGTGTTGTGGATTGTTTGGATACATTGAAGACGCGTGGATATTTAATGGGAATTTGCACCAATAAACGAATAAGATTTGCCGAAAAACTGATTAACCGTATGGGTATACGGCATTATTTTCAGGCGGTTGTGGGGGCAGACACCTTGCCCGTTCGCAAGCCAGATTCAGGACATTTACTAGGGACAATTAAAGCGATGAATGGCAACCCTATGAAAGCGATAATGATTGGTGATACAATTACAGATCGAAATGCGGCAAAAAACGCCTGCGTGCCATGTGTTTTGGTAACCTTTGGGCCAGATGGCGCAAAGGTTGCAGATTTAAAGCCTGAGGGTTTGTTGGATCATTTTGACCAATTACCTGATATGATGGATACCATGATTAAAGGATAAGCGTTTGACACGTAAATTCACAGGAAATTTCACACAACAAGAAGCAATTCCACAAGTCGGAATTGATGCGGCTGTAAAGGTGATGCAGCATGGGCGGTTGCATCGTTATAATGTAGCGCAGAATGAAGTTGCAGAAGCGGTGTTGCTGGAACAAGAATTCGCGGCATATGTGGGCGCGCAATATTGTCTGTCCGTGGCATCTGGCGGGTATGCGTTGGCGGCAGCTTTGCGAGCCGTGGAAATGGGGCAGGGTGATAAGGTTCTGACCAATGCGTTTACATTAGCCCCTGTGCCGGGTGCGATTGCGAATGCTGGCGGTGTGCCTGTGTTTGTAGAAGTAACAGAAAACCTGGTGATGGATTTGGATGATTTGCAAGCCAAAATTGCATCCAGTGGGGCGCGTTATTTGATGCTAAGTCATATGCGCGGGCATATCGTGGACATGGATGCATTGATGGCAATTTGCGATGCAGCGGGGGTTCTGGTTATTGAGGATTGCGCCCATACGATGGGGGCGCATTGGAACGGGGTGCCAAGCGGGCGGCATGGCATTGTTGGTTGTTATTCAACGCAAACGTTCAAGCATATCAATTCGGGCGAAGGTGGGTTGCTGATAACCAATGATGCGCAAGTGATGGCGCGGGCCACGATGCTATCGGGGTCTTACATGCTTTATGAAAGCCATGCGGCAGGTGCGCCAAGTGAGGCGTTTAACGATATTGCGTTAGATACGCCAAACTGTTCGGGGCGGATGGATAATTTGCGTGCGGCAATACTACGACCACAACTGGCTGCATTGGATGCGCAGGGGCAAAAATGGAATGCGCGTTACCAGCGCGTCGAGGCAGGTTTGCAAAACACGACGGGCCTACGGATTATTCCGCGCCCAAAGGAAGAGGATTATATAGCGTCATCTTTTCAATTCACATTGCCCGATTGGCAGTTGGATAAAGTTCACACCGTTCAAAAACGTTGTGCGGCACGCGGGGTGGAATTGAAATGGTTTGGCGCTGATAGGCCTGTGGGCTTTACGTCTCGTCATGACAGTTGGCGGTATGTAGATGCGCAGGAAATGCCACAAACAGACCGTGTGTTGTCAGGTCTTTTAGACATGCGGCTACCTTTGACCTTTAGCCTAGAGGATTGTGATTTTCTGGCAGATATAATCCGTGAAGAAGTCAGTGCGGTATATCAGGCGGAACACTGACATGCGGTTTAGTATTACAACTTACCTTTTCCTAGTTGCAGCAGTGCTTTTGTCCGTGCCACCTATTATTGATGTGGTAAATGGGGCCATCAAAGGTGAAAAAAACCTTTGCACCATAGCGTTGGTAATGGATGGTGATACTGTGAAAATTGACTGCCCAGACAGTGACATAAGTAACGCGCGGATTATGGGCTATGACACGCCAGAGAAAAATGCACGATGCATAGGCGAGTTTTTTAGTGCTATTCGCGCCACATGGGCATTGCGCATCATGTTATGGCGCGCACATGCGATTGAGATCAAGACAGACGGTAAAGACAAGTATGGCCGCGCTTTAATTCGGTTGTTGGTGAACGGAAACGACGTAACCCCAGCGATGGTTAGAACAGGTGTTGCCCGTATATATAGTGGTGGGCGGCGTGGTAGTTGGTGTGAATAGTCGCGCCGTTCCACTTTATAAGGTATAAAAGCTGCAAAACAGGCGTTGCCCATGTTGACCTTACTACGGTGCGCGGGTAGACCGATTAATAACTGTTCAAGAGCGAAAACGACAATAGGAGTAGCCGTTGGAAGACCTGTTAAGAGAGTATCTGCCAATCCTCGTGTTTTTAGGCATAGCGGCGGCCCTTGGCCTTGTCCTTATACTCGCTGCTTTCATTATTGCGGTACGCAATCCCGAAGCTGAAAAAATATCGGCTTATGAGTGTGGTTTTAACGCTTTTGATGATGCTCGGATGAAGTTTGACATTCGTTTCTATCTGGTTGCTATCCTGTTTATTATTTTCGACCTAGAGGTCGCATTTTTGTTTCCATGGGCAGCAAGCTTTCAATATGTTGGTACTTTAGGTTTCTGGTCTATGTTGGTTTTCTTAGGCGTGCTGACCGTTGGCTTTGCTTATGAGTGGAAAAAGGGAGCCTTGGAATGGGAGTAGCAACATCACTGAATTCCGCTGGTGCAGATAAAGAGATGGTAACAGCTGCCATGAACCGCGAATTGCAGGATCAGGGTTTTTTACTGACCTCAACTGCGGATATTATTAACTGGGCGCGTACGGGTTCTTTGCACTGGATGACATTTGGTTTGGCGTGTTGTGCTGTTGAAATGATGCACTGTGCTATGCCGCGCTATGATATGGAACGCTTCGGAACTGCCCCACGGGCAAGCCCGCGCCAATCTGATTTGATGATTGTTGCAGGTACGTTGACCAATAAAATGGCACCAGCACTGCGCAAGGTTTACGACCAAATGCCAGAGCCGCGTTATGTGATTTCGATGGGATCATGTGCAAACGGTGGTGGTTATTATCACTACAGCTATTCTGTTGTACGTGGCTGTGATCGCATTGTGCCTGTGGATGTTTATGTGCCGGGCTGCCCGCCAACAGCAGAAGCATTGCTATACGGTATTTTGCAGCTGCAACGTAAAATTCGCCGCACTGGCACGATTGTAAGGTAGGGATTGATGTCACAAGATTTGCAAGACCTAGGGGCTTTGATTGAAAGCAAACAATCAGATGCGATTGTAGGGTATGAAGTCAACGCTATGGGTGAGTTGGTGATGCAGGTAATACCTGCGGCCTTGCCAAAGCTGGTTGAATTTTTACGCACCAACCGCAACTGTAAGTTTTCTAGTTTGGTTGATATTACCGCCGTGGATTTTCCATCTGCTGCAAAACGCTTTGAAGTGGTTTACCATTTCTTGTCGATGTACATGAACCACCGCATTCGCCTAAAAGCACTTGTTGCCGAAGATGAAGTTGTACCGTCAATTTGCGAAGTGCATCCATCTGCCAACTGGTTTGAACGTGAAGTGTTCGATATGTACGGCATCCTGTTTTCCGACCACCCTGATCTGCGCCGAATTTTAACAGATTACGGTTTTCGCGGTTATCCGCTGCGCAAAGATTTCCCGACAACGGGTTATACCGAATGTCGGTATGATGAAGCCGCCAAGCGCGTGGTTTATGAACCTGTCTCGCTTGTTCAGGAATACCGTCAGTTTGATTTCCTGTCACCGTGGGAAGGGGCTGAATATATCCTGCCCGGTGACGATAAAGCGGAAGGGGCGAAGTGATGGACGGCAACTTCAACGACGCTAAAACCGGCGAACAGCGTATCCGTAATTTCAACATCAACTTCGGCCCGCAACACCCTGCGGCCCACGGTGTTTTGCGTTTGATTTTGGAACTGGACGGCGAAATTGTTGATCGCTGTGATCCACATATTGGCCTGCTACATCGCGGTACTGAAAAGTTGATGGAAAGCCGTACCTATCTACAAAACCTGCCATACTTTGACCGTCTGGATTATGTTTGCCCGATGAACCAAGAACACGCTTGGTGTCTGGCTATTGAAAAGCTGACAGGTGTGGAAGTTCCACGTCGCGCGTCTCTGATCCGTGTGCTTTATTGCGAAATAGGCCGCATTCTAAACCACATCTTGAACATCACCACACAGGCGATGGATGTCGGTGCGCTGACCCCGCCGCTTTGGGGTTTCGAGCAACGTGAAATTCTGATGGAATTCTATGAACGCGCATCTGGTGCCCGTCTGCACGCGGCTTACTTTCGCCCAGGTGGTGTACACCAAGATCTGTCACAGGAATTGTTGGATGACATCATGCAGTGGACGTTTGAGTTCCCTGAAATCATTGATGACATCGACGGCCTGCTGACCGAAAACCGCATTTTCAAACAACGCAATGTGGACATCGCGATTATATCAGAACAAGAAGCCCTTGATTGGGGTTTCTCTGGTGTGATGGTGCGTGGCTCTGGCATGGCATGGGATTTGCGCCGTGCGCAGCCTTATGAATGCTATGACGAATTTGACTTCCAGATCCCTGTAGGCACTAACGGCGACTGTTATGACCGCTACCTTTGCCGTATGCAGGAAATGCGTGAAAGCCTATCTATCATGCAGCAAGCGATTAAAAAATTGGAAGAGTCTACGGGTGACGTGCTTGCCCGTGGCAAACTGACACCGCCCTCGCGCAGTGACATGAAAACCTCGATGGAGGCTTTGATCCACCACTTCAAACTTTACACCGAAGGTTTCCATGTTCCAGAAGGTGAAGTTTATGTTGCTGTGGAAGCACCTAAAGGTGAATTTGGGGTCTATCTTGTATCAGACGGTTCAAACAAACCTTATAAAACCAAAATCCGCGCGCCGGGGTTTTTACACCTCGCCGCCATGGATCACATATGTAAAGGCCACCAGTTGGCAGACGTTGCAGCCGTCATCGGCTCATTAGACGTCGTATTTGGGGAAATTGATCGCTAATGTCATTGCGTCGTCTACATCACACACAGCCTGACAGCTTTGCTTTTACCGCTGCCAATAAAAAATGGGCCGCAGGTCAAATTGCCAAATTCCCAGAAGGGCGGCAAGCATCTGCTATCATCCCGCTTTTGTGGCGTGCGCAGGAGCAAGAAAGTTGGCTTTCAAAACCAGCGATTGAAGCTGTCGCAGACATGCTGGGCATGGATTATATCCGCGCGCTGGAAGTGGCGACGTTCTACTTTATGTTCCAGTTACAGCCTGTGGGCACTGTGGCGCATATTCAGGTTTGCGGTACATTGTCATGCATGATTTGTGGCGCGGAAGATTTAATTGGTGTGTGTAAAGAAGTTATTGCGCCTAACGCGCATCAAGTATCGAAAGATGGTAAATTCAGCTGGGAAGAAGTTGAATGTTTGGGGGCTTGTACAAACGCACCTATGGCCCAGATCGGCAAAGACTTCTATGAAGATTTGACCGTAGAAACATTTACCCAAATCATTGCAGATTTTGTAGATGGTAAAGTGCCTACACCCGGGCCACAAAATGGTCGGTATGCAGCTGAGCCATTAAGTGGACTAACCACACTACAGGATATGAACTCTGGCAAATACGATCACAACGTATCGGCAAGCCTAGCCTTGGAATATGCAGATACTGTTAAGCGCATTCAGGGCGATGAAGTGCCAATCTTAAAACCGCGGAAAAAATCCGCAAAGTCGAAGGTCAGTTAAAACACTGATCCATGAGGGGAAAAATTATGACACAGAATAATTCATCAAACGGTATAACAGCTTGCGTCACTGTATGTTGGCTTTTGGCTTTTGCATTTGGTATTTTTATTGCCGCGGCCTTAATCGGTTGGGCAGGGCTGCATGGCCTTGTTGCAGCGGTAATTGGATTGTTTGCGATGTTGATTGCGGGATGGTTACTAAAGGGTATGTTTTGTACCGATGAAGTATCATCCAGTGATGTTACACCTGCGGCCGCACCTGCAAAAGTTGTAAGCGCACCAGTTGCAGCGGCAGTTGAGCCAGAAGTGAAAGAAGCTGTTGCTAAGCCAAAGGCTAAAGCTGCACCAAAGAAGGCCGCTGCTAAAAAGGCACCAGTTAAAAAGCCTGCTGCGAAAAAAGCACCAGCAAAAAAGCCTGCTGCGAAAAAAGCCGCGGCAACAAAATTTTATAAAACGGCACCTGCGAAAGTTGATGACCTGAAACTGATTTCTGGTGTTGGCCCTAAGCTGGAAGTAACGCTGAATGAAATCGGTGTTTATCAGTATGCACAAGTAGCCGTATGGAAAGCTGCGGACATCAAAAAAGTGGATGACCAGTTGAAATTCAAAGGCCGCATTGTGCGCGATGACTGGATGTCACAAGCGAAAATTCTAGCCAAGGGTGGCGAAACAGAGTTTTCAAAGAAGAAGCGTAAATAATTATTTGCGTGAAAGAAAAATAAGTGGCCCCTGACCCAAAGCGCAAATCTGCGCGGGTTGCCTCGATTGTTATATTTATAACGATGCTGGGTTGGATGGGGGCCAGTTGGATCGGCGGGATGATCGGGCTGCCAATACGCTATGCGTTTTTGTTCGATTTTGCCGCGCTAGCCGCGCTGTTTTGGGCGATGGTTGTATTGTTTCAGGTCTGGAAATCAGGCCAAGATTAAAGGAAGACGGGCATGCTCGCAGATAAAGACCGGATCTTTACCAACCTATATGGTCAACACGACCGCTCGCTTGCGGGTGCGAAAAAACGTGGCCATTGGTCTGGCACTGCAAAGCTTATCAAAGAGGGCCGCGACTGGATTGTCGGTGAGATGAAAAAATCTGGCCTGCGCGGGCGTGGTGGCGCTGGTTTCCCAACAGGTCTAAAGTGGTCGTTTATGCCTAAAGAAAGCGACGGGCGGCCTGCGTACTTGGTTATCAATGCAGACGAGTCGGAACCAGGTACATGTAAAGACCGCGAGATCATGCGCAACGATCCGCACACGCTGATCGAAGGTGCGCTGATCGCAAGTTTTGCCATGGGTGCGAATGCAAGTTACATCTATATTCGCGGTGAATTCATTCGTGAACGCGAAGCTTTGCAGGCCGCCATTGATGAATGTTATGATGCGGGACTTTTGGGTAAAAATGCTGCCAAATCAGGCTGGGATTTCGATTTGTATCTGTCCCACGGGGCAGGCGCCTATATTTGCGGTGAAGAAACCGCGTTGCTGGAAAGCCTTGAGGGCAAAAAAGGCATGCCGCGCATGAAGCCGCCGTTTCCAGCGGGTGCGGGTCTTTATGGCTGCCCGACAACGGTGAACAACGTGGAAAGCATCGCGGTGGTCCCGACCATCCTGCGCCGTGGCCCTGATTGGTTCAGCTCGTTTGGCCGTGAAAACAATGCAGGTACCAAGCTGTTTGCCATATCCGGCCACGTCAACAACCCCTGTGTTGTGGAAGAGGCAATGTCTATTCCCCTACAAGAACTGCTGGAAAAACATTGTGGTGGGGTGCGCGGCGGCTGGAAGAACCTGAAGGCGGTCATTCCAGGTGGCTCATCAGTGCCATTGCTGCCGGCGGACATCTGCGGCGAAGCGATTATGGATTTTGACTGGCTGCGCAACCAGCGTTCTGGTTTGGGCACGGCGGCCGTGATTGTTATGGACGAAAGTGTTGATGTCATCAAAGCGATCTGGCGTCTGTCAAAGTTCTACAAACACGAAAGCTGCGGTCAATGTACGCCGTGCCGTGAAGGTACTGGCTGGATGATGCGGGTGATGGAACGTCTGGTGACGGGCGAGGCAGAAGTTGAAGAGATCGACATGCTGCTGGATGTCACGAAACAAGTCGAAGGCCACACCATCTGTGCGCTGGGTGATGCAGCGGCTTGGCCTATTCAGGGTCTGATCCGACACTACCGCAATGAGATTGAAGATAGAATTAAACACAAACGGACTGGCCGCGTTTCTGCGGTTGCAGCGGAGTAACGCGCATGTCTGATCTACGCAAAGTAATCATTGATGGTACCGAAGTCGAAGTAGACGGGGCGATGACCCTGTTGCAGGCTTGTGAAGTGGCGGGCATCGAAGTGCCGCGTTTTTGTTACCATGAACGTCTGACCATTGCGGGCAACTGCCGCATGTGTCTGGTTGAAGTTGTCGGTGGTCCACCAAAACCTGCGGCGTCTTGTGCTATGCAGGTGCGTGATTTGCGCCCCGGCCCCGAAGGCCAACTGCCAGTCGTGAAAACCACCTCACCTATGGTCAAAAAGGCCCGTGAAGGTGTGATGGAATTCCTGCTGATTAATCACCCACTGGATTGCCCGATCTGCGATCAGGGCGGTGAGTGTGACTTGCAAGACCAAGCCATGGCATATGGTGTTGATTTTTCCCGTTTTCGTGAACCAAAACGCGCGGTGGACGATCTTGATCTAGGGCCGTTGGTGGCTACTACAATGACACGCTGCATATCATGTACGCGTTGTGTGCGCTTTACATCCGAAGTTGCGGGTATCACTGCGATGGGTCAAACAGGCCGTGGTGAAGACAGTGAAATTACCACGTATCTGAACCAGACTTTAGACAGTGAATTGCAAGGTAATATCATTGATCTGTGCCCAGTTGGTGCTTTAACTTCAAAGCCTTACGCGTTTTCAGCGCGCCCTTGGGAATTGAAGAAAACCGAAACCATTGATGTGATGGATGCGCTAGGCTCAAACATTCGCGTTGACACTAAAGGCCGTGAAGTGATGCGCATATTGCCGCGTAACCATGACGGTGTGAATGAAGAATGGCTGTCAGACAAAGCACGTTTCATCTGGGATGGCTTGCGCCGTCAACGTCTTGACCAGCCTTATGTAAAGAAAAGCGGTAAATTGAAGCCTGCCTCTTGGGATGAGGCTTTTGCAGCGATTGCGAAGGCCGTGAAGGGTAAGAAAGTTGCAGCTATTGCGGGCGATTTGGCCTCTGTAGAAGCGATGTATGCGTTGAAATCTTTGGTTGCGGGCCTTGACGGTAATGTTGAGTGCCGTGTGGACGGTGCTAAACTGCCAAGCGGCAATCGTTCTGCTTACGTGGGAACAGCGTTGATCGAAGATATTGATACGGCGGAAATGATCCAGCTTATCGGCACTAATCCACGTCACGAAGCACCAGTTTTGAACGCACGTTTGCGCAAAGCATGGTCGCGCGGTGCGAACATCGGTTTGGTGGGTGAGGCGGTTGATCTGACTTATCCTTATGCCCATGTCGGGACTGATCGCGCGGCACTTGAAAAACTTACCAAGAAGAAGATTTCTGCGGAAACGAAAAAAGCACCAAGCCTTGTGATTATTGGCCAAGGCGCCATTCAAGGGGCTGACGGCGAGGCGGTACTGGCAGCAGCGATGCAGCTGGCTGAAAATTCCAACTCCAAGTTGATGGTTCTACATACGGCAGCATCGCGTGTTGGCGGTATGGACGTTGGTTTTACCACCAAGGGCGGTATGAAAGCAGCACTTAAAGACGCACAAGTGGTATTCAATCTGGGTGCGGACGAAGTTGAAATCGCTGACAATCCATTTGTGATTTACCAAGGCAGTCACGGTGATCGCGGCGCGCACCGCGCTGATGTGATCCTACCGGGTGCTACTTATACAGAAGAAAGCGGTATATTCGTCAATACCGAAGGCCGCCCACAAATGGCAGCGCGTGCAGGCTTTGCACCGGGGGACGCGAAAGAAAACTGGGCAATCCTGCGGGCTTTGTCTGCGGAACTGGGGCAGGTTTTGCCTTATGATAGTTTGGCACAGCTGCGTCAGGCCTTGTTTGCCGAATTCCCACATCTGGCCGCGATGGATACGGTGCCAACCAATAAGTGGAAAGCGGTTAAGCCAAAAGCCTTGAAAGGCAAAGCGTTTACAAACGCGATTAGCGATTACTTCCTAACCAACCCGATTGCACGGGCCTCTGTTGTGATGGCAGAGCTTTCTGCCAACGCGAAAGCCCGCAAAGACAAACCAATGGCGGCGGAGTAACAACGTGATCCTAAGCCATATGACATATGTATACGCATTGCTGGCCATGTTTGGCCTGTTGCTTGCCTGTACGCCATCTGGCCAAGAGGTAACGCAAAACCCAAATGGGGGCGCATTGGAATATATCAAAGTTGATACCCGCCTGATGAAACCAGAATTGGTTAATATGGTCGTCACCATGCGCAACCCTCGCACCCCAACAGATGTGTTGGCCTATGTGGAATGTGCCGCCGCGCAATATACACTGATCCGTGGTTTCGGCTTTGCTGGCCGCATTCAGGTCAATGTGACCGAAGCCGAAGGCATTTGGGCAGGTAACGCAATATACACACTTTCGAACGCACACCCCGGTGGGCGACATACAATAGATGCTGAAGTGACGGTGGAAGATTGCACCGCACATAACATACCGATGGTCTAAGGATAAGATATGGCAGAATTTTTCTCATCTAACTTAGGGATATTCCTAATCATTGTAGGGCAGGTCTTACTGATGACCGCTTTCGTGATGATTAGCCTATTGGTTTTGGTATACGCTGACCGTAAAATTTGGGCGGCCGTACAAATGCGCCGTGGCCCGAATGTGGTGGGCCCTTGGGGGGCTTTGCAAACTGTGGCTGATGCCGCGAAATACGTCTTTAAAGAGATTGTTATTCCTGCGGGTGCAGATAAAACCGTGTTTATGCTGGCACCTTTAGTGGGCTTCATCTTGTCGATGATTGCATGGGCGGTGATACCCTTTTCAGAAACTTTGGTACTGTCTAACCTGAATGTTGCAGTGCTTTATATCTTCGCGGTTTCTTCATTAGAGGTTTACGGCGTTATTATGGGCGGTTGGGCTTCAAACTCTAAATACCCATTTTTGGGTGCACTACGTTCGGCTGCTCAAATGATTTCATATGAGGTTTCCATTGGTTTCATCATTGTAGGGGTGATACTGTCCACAGGTTCGCTAAGCTTGGTAGATATTGTTATGGCCCAAAAAGGCGATTACGGCTTCTTTAACTGGTACTGGTTGCCGCATTTCCCGATGGTATTTTTGTTCTTTATCTCGGCACTTGCTGAAACAAACCGCCCACCGTTTGATCTGCCAGAGGCAGAAAGTGAACTGGTGGCGGGCTATCAGGTTGAATATTCATCAACACCGTTCCTGCTATATATGGCTGGTGAGTATATTGCGATTTGGTTGATGTGTGCACTGACCTCAATTCTGTTCTTCGGCGGTTGGTTATCCCCAATCCCGGGCATTCCAGACAGCCCGTTGTGGTTGGTTGGCAAAATGGGCTTTTTCTTCTTTATGTTTGCGATGGTGAAATCTATCGTGCCACGCTATCGCTACGATCAGTTGATGCGTTTGGGTTGGAAAGTATTCCTGCCATTGTCTTTGGGTTGGATCGTTCTGGTGGCATTTTTTGCACAATATGGGGCCTTTGGCGGTGCGTATGCCCGCTGGGTTGTAGGGGGTTAATCATGGCACATTCTTTAAAACGTCGCATATCCTATTTTCTGTTGCTGGATATCGCAAAAGGGTTTCAGTTGGGTTTGAAGTATTTCTTTAAACCGAAATACACACTGAACTATCCGCATGAAAAAGGCCCGCTTAGCCCGCGTTTTCGCGGTGAACATGCGTTGCGCCGCTATCCAAATGGCGAAGAACGCTGCATCGCCTGCAAACTGTGCGAAGCGATTTGCCCTGCACAAGCCATCACTATTGATGCTGAACCACGTGATGACGGCAGCCGCCGTACCACGCGCTATGACATTGATATGACTAAATGCATCTATTGTGGTTTCTGCCAAGAAGCTTGCCCAGTGGATGCCATCGTAGAAGGCCCAAACTTTGAGTTTGCCACGGAAACCCGTGAAGAGCTGTTCTATGACAAAGACAAATTATTGGCGAACGGCGAGAGATGGGAAGCGGAAATTGCCCGCAACCTGGAACTCGACGCGCCCTATAGATAAGAAGGAACGGATACTCATGGGCTTTACAGTCATCGCTTTTTATCTGTTTGCATTCACCGCAGTGGCCTCTGGCCTGTTGGTGGTGCTTTCACGAAACCCGGTACATTCGGTACTGTGGTTGATCCTTACGTTCTTTAGTGCAGCGGGCCTGTTTGTGCTGATGGGGGCCGAATACGTCGCCATGCTGCTGGCGATTGTTTATGTCGGGGCAGTTGCCGTGTTGTTTCTGTTCGTGGTGATGATGCTGGATGTTGACTTTGTTGAGTTGCGTTCTGGTCTGTCAAAATATCTACCGCTTGGCCTACTGATCGGTGCGTTATTGCTTATGGAATTAGGCCTGATATTTGGCCACTGGAACTTTGCGGAAGATGCGCAGGCATTACGTGCCGCAGTAACGCCTGACATGGCGGAGACGCACAATACCATCGCTTTGGGTAAACTGATCTATACGGATTATATCTATATGTTCCAAGCCTCTGGCATGATCCTGCTTGTGGCGATGATCGGTGCGATTGTGCTGACACTGCGCCATCGCAAGGATGTGAAACGCCAAGTGATCGCGGATCAGATTTTGCGTGATCCAAAGGATGCAATGGAATTGAAAGACGTTAAATCGGGGCAGGGGTTATGATTACACTTGAACACTATCTGGCATTGGCTGCCGTACTGTTTACCATCGGTATTTTCGGCATATTCGTGAACCGTAAAAACGTCATCATTATTCTGATGTCGATTGAATTGATGCTGTTGGCTGTGAATATTAACTTCGTAGCTTTCTCGACCCATCTAAACGATCTGGTCGGGCAGATTTTTACCCTGTTTGTGCTAACCGTTGCCGCCGCTGAAGCGGCCATTGGGCTGGCTATTTTAGTTTGTTTCTTCCGTAACCGTGGCACGATCGCGGTGGAAGATGTGAATGTGATGAAAGGTTAACGGACTTATGGAAACGATCCTTTTATTCGCACCACTGGTTGGTTCTTTGATTTGCGGCTTTGGTCACAAATTCATTGGGGAACGCGCGGCAATGGCGGTGTCAACCGGCATGCTGTTTTTGTCAGCGTTACTGTCATGGGCAATTTTTCTGACATTCAACGGCCATGATGAAGTTATTCCACTGTTTCGCTGGGTTGAAAGTGGCACGTTGTCTACTGACTGGGCCATTCGTATTGACCGTTTAACAGCTGTTATGCTTGTGGTTATCAACACTGTATCCGCATTGGTTCACCTTTATTCTTGGGGTTACATGAAAAATGACCCGCAATGGAAAGAGGGCGAAAGTTATAACCCGCGCTTCTTTGCCTACCTGTCATTCTTTACCTTCGCTATGCTTATGCTGGTGACATCCGACAACCTGCTGCAAATGTTCTTTGGTTGGGAAGGCGTAGGCGTGGCCTCATATCTGCTGATCGGTTTTTATTACCGCAAACCAACTGCTGGTGCAGCAGCGATGAAAGCTTTTATTGTTAACCGTGTTGGTGACTTTGGCTTTGCTTTGGGCATCTTTGGCCTGTTCTATCTAACTGACAGCATTAACTTTTCAGAAGTTCTTGATCCGCATAACGCAAAAGAGCTGTCACAACAGACAATCCATTTCCTGAACTGGGATATGAATGCGCTGGAAGTGATTACTATGCTGCTGTTCATCGGTGCGATGGGTAAATCTGCACAGTTGTTCCTGCACACATGGTTGCCCGATGCGATGGAAGGGCCAACACCTGTGTCGGCACTGATCCACGCCGCAACTATGGTTACCGCTGGTGTGTTCATGGTGTGCCGTCTTAGTCCGCTTTTGGAATATGCAGAGTTCACCCCGAATTTCATCATCTTCATCGGTGCGACTACGGCGTTTTTTGCCGCCACTATTGGCCTTGTGCAAAACGACATCAAACGCGTGATTGCCTATTCTACATGTTCGCAGCTGGGTTATATGTTTGTAGCCGCAGGTGTGGGCGCATATGGCGTGGCGATGTTCCATCTGTTCACGCACGCTTTCTTTAAAGCGATGCTATTCTTGGGTGCGGGTTCTGTGATTACTGCGATGCACCACGAACAAGACATGCGCAACTATGGCAATCTGCGTAAAAAAATACCACTTACCTTTGCTGCAATGATGATTGGTACATTGGCGATTACGGGTGTGGGCATTCCTTTAACCAGTATTGGTTTTGCAGGCTTCCTGTCAAAAGACGCAATTATTGAAAGCGCATTTGCGGGTGGTGATGGTGTTGCACGCTATGCGTTCTGGATGCTTGTATTTGCCGCCGCCATGACCAGTTTTTATTCTTGGCGTCTAATTTTCATGACGTTCTATGGAAAAGAACGCGGTGATCCCCATACGCATGAACATGCGCATGAAAGCCCTTGGACAATGACCGTACCGTTAGCCGTGTTGGCACTTGGTGCTACGTTTTCTGGTGTTATTTGGTACGGGGATTTCTTTGGCCACCACTACCAAGAATGGTTTGGCGCGTCTATTTATGAAAACCATGATACCAACCATGTAATCCACGATGCACACGGTGTGGCATCATGGGTGAAGGTTTCACCATTCATTGCTATGGTTCTAGGCTTTCTATTGGCTTACATTATGTACATCTTGAAACCAACGGCACCAGCGGCCTTGGCCAAACAGCAACGCTTTCTATACGCGTTCTTGCTGAACAAATGGTATTTCGATGAGCTGTATGATCTGATTTTTGTAAAACCTGCAAAAGCCTTGGGAACCTTCCTTTGGAAAAAAGGCGATGGCACTGTTATTGACGGCACCATCAACGGGATCGCGATGGGTATTATCCCGTGGATCACCCGCCTAGCGGGTCGTGCCCAATCGGGTTACGTCTATCACTACGCATTTGCTATATTTATTGGATTGGTTGCCATCATCGCATGGTTTGCAATCGGCGGGAGCGCACACTAATGGAAAATCTTCTGTCAATTATCACCTTCCTGCCCATGCTGGGCGCGGCTATTCTGATAGTTTTCCTGCGCGGCAATGATGATTACGCGCAACGCAATGCCAAGATATTGGCATTGGTGACAACTGCCGCCACTTTTGTGATCTCTGCAGTTGCATTGATTGCCGAGTTTGACCCAAGTAATACGGACTTTCAACTGGTTGAAAAACGCGAATGGCTTGCAGGCCTGACCTATAAAATGGGTGTCGACGGGATCAGCGTTTTGTTTGTGATGCTGACTACGTTCCTGATGCCGATTGTGATCGGGGCTTGTTGGACGGTGACCACGCGCGTCAAAGAATACATGGTACTGTTTCTTATCCTAGAAAGCCTGATGATCGCGGTTTTCTGTTCACTGGATCTGGTGCTGTTCTATGTGGTGTTTGAGGCGGGCCTAATCCCGATGTTCCTGATTGTTGGTATTTGGGGCGGCAAAGACCGGGTTTATGCATCCTTCAAGTTCTTCCTATACACTTTGCTGGGTTCGGTATTGATGCTGGTTGCGATGATCGTGATGTGGATGGAAGCGGGTACTACGGATATTCCAACGCTTCTGAACCACGAGTTTAGCTTTTCCAATATGTCTGTGCTTGGCATTAGCATCACGGGCGGTTTGCAAACCCTGCTGTTCCTAGCGTTCTTTGCCAGCTTCGCGGTAAAAATGCCAATGTGGCCAGTACATACTTGGCTGCCTGATGCACACGTGCAAGCCCCAACAGCGGGTTCCGTTGTTTTGGCGTCTATCCTGTTGAAAATGGGCGGCTACGGTTTCTTGCGGTTCAGCCTACCAATGTTCCCCGTAGGGACAGAAGTGATGGCAACTTTCGTGATGACCTTATCTGTTATTGCGATTATCTACACATCGCTAGTGGCGTTAGTGCAAAAAGATATGAAAAAACTGATCGCCTATTCATCAGTTGCCCACATGGGGTTCGTGACAATGGGTATATTCGCGCTAAACAAGCAGGGGCTTGATGGCGCAATTTACCAAATGATCTCACACGGGTTTATCGCAGGTGCCTTGTTCTTGGCGGTTGGGGTGATTTATGAACGCATGCACACCCGCGAAATTGATGCCTACGGTGGTCTTGTTATCCGTATGCCTGCCTATGCGCTGGTATTCATGTTCTTCACTATGGCCAATGTTGGCCTGCCAGGAACATCTGGCTTCGTTGGTGAATTCCTGACCTTGGTGGGGGCCTTTAAAGCCAACACATGGATCGCCTTTGGGGCGACATCAGGTGTGATCTTGTCCGCCGCCTATGCGCTTTGGCTTTACCGCCGCGTGGTGTTTGGCGACATGATTAAAGAAAGCCTGAAAACCATCACTGATTTGGATGCGCGCGAATATATGATGATCGTACCTTTGGTGATTATGACCATTCTGTTGGGTGTCTACCCTGCATTGGTTTTGGATATCATCGGCCCTTCGGTCGACGCACTACTTGAAAATGTAACATCAGCACAGGCGGCAGCACATGCCGCTCTGGCGCAAAACTAGAGGTTTGTTGAAATGATGATTGGCACTGATCTAAATACGGTTCTGCCAGAGCTGATTTTGGCGATCTACGCGATGGCCGCCCTGATGTTCTCGGTCTATTTCGGCAAAGACAAACGCGCCAATGCGGTGTTTTGGATGACTGCCATTGTGATGGTGATACTAGCTGTAATGATCGCTTTGGCACCCGCTGGTGCGCACACTGCCTTTAACGGCGCCTTCGTTGATGATGCTTTCGCGCGTTATGCCAAAGTGTTGATGCTGTTGGCTAGTGCGGTTATTATCCTGTTAAGCAAGGATTATCTGCAAAAAAACAACCTGTTGAAATTCGAATACCCCATCTTGATTGCACTTGCCACGTTGGGGATGATGATGATGGTTTCCGCTGGCGATCTGATGTCGCTGTATATGGGGTTAGAACTGCAATCGTTGTCACTTTATGTGGTCGCCGCATTTCGCCGCGACAGTTTGCGTTCAACAGAAGCGGGTTTGAAATACTTCGTTCTGGGCGCACTTTCATCTGGTATATTGTTATATGGTGCATCACTTGTTTACGGGTTTTCTGGCACCACGGTATTCAGCGGTATCGCTTCTACCATCACAGACGAAGGTTTGGGATTAGGCATGATCTTTGGTCTTGTTTTCCTATGTTCTGGGATGGCGTTTAAAGTATCTGCTGTACCGTTTCACATGTGGACACCCGACGTATATGAAGGCTCGCCCACACCTGTGACGGCCTTCTTTGCAACCGCACCCAAAGTGGCTGCCGCTTGTCTGTTTGCCCGTGTATTGCACGATGCATTCCCAACAGCACAAGCTGACTGGACACAGATTATAGCACTACTTTCCGTAGGCTCTATGTTCTTGGGCGCGATTGCGGCTATCGGCCAAACCAACATCAAACGCTTGATGGCCTATTCATCAATCGCACATATGGGTTTTGCCCTGATGGGGCTGGCGGCTGGCACCGAAGCTGGTGTGCAGGCCCTGCTGATCTATATGGCTATCTATGTGGTAATGAATATCGGCACGTTTGCCTTTATCCTGAACATGGAACGTGACGGTAATGCGATCACGGATATCAAATGTCTTGGACAGTATTCCAAAGTGGAACCTGCACGTGCCGCTGCCCTAGCAATTCTGATGTTCTCACTTGCTGGCATCCCGCCTTTGGTTGGGTTTTTCGGTAAGTTTTACGTCCTAAAAGCAGCGATTGATGCTGATATGGCATGGCTTGCTATCGCTGGTGTAATTGCTTCTGTAATCGGTGCGTTTTATTACTTGCGGATTATCTACTTTATGTACTTCGGCAATGAAGTTGACCCGATGACAGGTAAAATGCCCGCACTGCACTACGTTGCCCTAATGGGTGCCGCTGCCGTCATGTTGTTTGGTGTGATAAATCTGTTCGGGATAGAGGCCTATGCAGCCATTGCGGCTGAAGCTTTGCTAAAATAATGGATAGCTGGCCGCAAGGCTATGATAGGGTTGTATATGATACGATCGATAGTACAAATTCAGAGGCAAGAAGGCGAATATATACTGCCCTTGGGCCTTGTTGGATTTTGGCACATGAACAAACTGCAGGCATTGGCAGGCGCGGGCGGGCGTGGTCAACGCAGGCAGGGAACTTTGCGGCAACGCTTCTTCAACCTTTGAATATGCCACTAAACCAAGCTGCATTACAAAGCTTCACTGCCGCATTAGCTTTGCGTGACGCATTTCTTGCTGTTGGCGGTAAGCCCGACGACTTCAGCTTAAAATGGCCCAATGATGTGCTGTTGAAAGGCGGTAAAGTTGCAGGAATTCTTTTAGAAACGATGGGTAAGGGGCCAAGCCATTTGTGCATAGGTATTGGTGTAAATCTGGCCCATGCCCCAAGTGTAACCGCATTAGAAACCACAGCTACACCACCGAAATCCCTTATAGGGGATGCGCAGGTGCATGTTACCGCCGAGCAGTTTTTGGCGGTACTTGCAGTGGCCTTTGATACGCGGCAAATGCAATTTCAACAGGGTGGTTTTGATGCCATCAGGCGCGATTGGTTGAAGCACGCCGTGAAGCTGGGTGAACAAATTATAGCGCGTACCATCTCACATGAAATACACGGTCGTTTTGAAACAGTGGACGAAACGGGCGCACTTGTACTACATACCGATAAAGGGCTGCGTTATATAACAGCGGCTGAAATATTTTTTGGCGAAAGTTAGGGACATGCTTCTAACAGTTGACGTTGGCAATACAAACACAGTTTTTGCAGTACACGATGGCAAAGAGTTCTTGTCAGATTGGCGTTGCGAAACAGTGCATCAACGTACGGCGGATGAATATTATGTCTGGTTGATGAACTTGATTAAGTTGCAAGGGTTAGACGCCCAAATTGACCGCGTGATTATATCCTCTGTTGTGCCACAAGTTGTGTTTAATCTGCGCGTTCTATCTGATCGGTACTTTAACTGCCGCCCTATTGTTGTCGGAAAATCTGAATGCGAACTGGGCGTGGATGTACGGGTGGATGAAGGCACACATGTGGGGGCTGACCGTTTGGTAAACACGGTTGGTGCTTATAATCGTTATGGTGGCAATCTGATTGTGGTCGATTTTGGAACTGCTACGACCTTTGATGTGGTCGACCATGATGGCGCCTATATCGGTGGGGTCATCGCCCCAGGTGTGAACCTGTCGATCAAAGCCTTACATGAAGCGGCCGCCGCTTTGCCGCATATTGACGTTACCCAACCCGACAAAGTAATTGGCACCAACACGGTTGCCTGTATGCAATCGGGTGTGTTTTGGGGCTATATTGGCTTGATTGAAGGCATATGTGCTAAAATACGTGATGAACATGGCACACCGATGAAAGTCATTGGCACGGGTGGCTTGGCAACGCTGTTCGAACGCGGCACAGACCTTTTTGACACTATAGATAATGATCTGACCTTGCATGGGCTTGTGTTGATCGAAGCCCATAATCGGAGCACTTAATGAGTAATCAAAATAAACTAATCTTCCTGCCCTTAGGTGGTGCCGGCGAAATCGGCATGAATATGTATCTGTATGGCTACGGCCCAGCAGGTAAAGAACGCTTCATCATGGTAGATGTTGGTGTGACATTCCCCGCTATGGACGGCACCCCTGGTGTTGATTTAATCATGGCTGATAGCGCATATATTGAGGCCCGCGTTGACCGTCTTGATGCGATTTTCATCACCCACGCGCATGAAGACCACATTGGCGCATTGGGCTTGTTATACCCTAAATTGGCAGTACCAATTTATGCACGTCCCTTCACGGCGGCAGTTGCACGCGCTAAAATGGAAGATCGCGGGCAAGATCCTTGGCTTGTACAAGTGGTTGATGCTTATCCTGCACAAATAGAAGCAGGCCCTTTCAAAGTTAGCTATCTACCCTTAGCCCACTCAATCCCAGAGGCCGCAGGCCTTATCATCGACAGCCCGGCAGGGCGCGTGGTGCATACGGGTGATTTTAAACTGGATAAAGACCCGATTGTTGGTGAAGCTTATGATCCCGCATTGTTTGCCCAAGTCGCCCAAGGCGGCATCAAAGCTTTGGTTTGTGACAGTACGAACGTATTTTCACCTGAGGCAGGGCGATCAGAATCAACACTGAATGCAAACATCACCAAACTGATCGCAGATGCATCAGGCATGATGGTTGCCACAACATTTGCATCTAACGTCGCACGTCTGAAAACATTGGCGCAAGCAGGTGTGGATGCGGGTCGTTCGGTTTGTGTTTTAGGCCGTTCGATGCAACGCATGATGAATTATGCGCAGACCACAGGCGTGTTGCAAGATTTCCCACCAACCATTGAATTGGAAGACGCGCAAAGCGTGCCACGCGAAAACTTAATGTTGATCGTGACAGGGTCACAAGGTGAAAGCCGTGCGGCCTCTGGCCAACTGGCACGCGGTAAGTATCTTGGTTTGACAATGAAAGAGGGCGATACGTTCTTATTCTCGTCCAAAACTATTCCGGGTAACGAAGTGCCCGTGGGCCGCATTGTAAACAGCTTTTCTGAAATGGGTGTGAAAGTCATTGATGACAGTTCTGGCCTGTATCACGTATCAGGCCATGCTAACCGTCCAGACTTGGAAGAGATGCACGATGTTTTCCAACCCGAAATGTTGATCCCAATGCATGGTGAACACCGTCATTTGCGCGAACACGCGGAATTGGCGCAAAGCAAAGGCATTGCTAGTATCATTGCACCGAATGGCGCGATGATTGATATGACGGGTAAAAAGCCAAAAGTCATTGAACATATAGAAACTTCTCGCCTGTACTTAGATGGCAACCAGTTGATCGGTGCCTTTGATGGCGTGGTACTGGAACGTATCCGCATGGCAACACGCGGATTGGTGGCTATGTCGATTATCATAGAAGAGGGCGAAGTGATTGGGGTTTGGGCAGATGCAAAAGGTTTGCCCGACACAAAAGCTATGCAGGCAGGCCTAAATGACTTGATCGAAGAGGCGGTAGAGAAAGAATTGCTAAAGGCCAAACGTAAGTTGTTAAATTCAGACGATGAAGTTGATCGTCTTGTTTCCCGTATTGTAAGCCGTACGTGTAAAGATGCGGTGGGAAAAAAGCCTGTTTCACAAGTGATGATTAACAGGCTGATCGCGGATTAAAGCACTGTAGCGTGGGCTTCAGCCCACGCGTTTCTCAACATATATTAGTATGACAGGTGGGCCCATAGCCAACCCCACAAACAAACCTATGCAGCACTCTCATCTTTAGATTTACTGTCTTCTTCAACAGGTGTCTCTGTTTTTGCGGCAACCCCTGCACGAATATCACGCAGCATAAACGCAGGCATGTGATCGCCCAAGCCAACGACATGGTTTTGGTTGCCTTGATGACGTCCACCACCTTTTTTATGACGCTGATTGCGTTCTTGTGGTTCAGGTTTTTTGTCTTGTTGCACAGCAGGCTTTTTATTTTGTTGCGCTGCAGGCTTGGTATCTTGTTGCGCCACAGGTTTCACTTCTGCTTTCGGTTTATCCTGCTTTTTCGCGCGCGTAGGGCGGTCTTGGGCTACAGGTGTGTCAAACTCAGCGCGTGGAATGGGGCCTTTCAATAATTCTTCTACTTTAACCAAATGCTTTTCTTCATGAGGCAGACACAAGGTAAAGGCTTTACCTGAACGCCCTGCACGGCCAGTGCGGCCAATGCGGTGAATATAATCCTCTGCGTGGATCGGCACATCATAGTTAAACACATGGCTTACATTTGGGATGTCCAGACCACGTGCTGCCACGTCAGATGCAACAAGTAAGGTGATGTCGTTATTCTTGAACCCGCTCAACACTTCCATGCGGTAACGTTGGTCAAGATCACCGTGAATAGCACCCACACTTGCCCCGTATTTTTTCATGGATTTCAATACGATATCCACATCAACTTTGCGATTACAAAAGATGATCGCATTGGTCAGCGTGTCGCCTTCATCGGTAATGATCTTGCGCAGCATATCGCGTTTAGCCTTGGCTTCCACTTTGCGATTAGGGGCTTTGAAACATACGACTTTCTGCTCAATGGTTTCAGAGGCAGTCGCTTGGCGCGCCACTTCCACACGTTCAGGGTTCGATAAGAATTCCTGCGTAATACGCGTAATTTCAGGGGCCATCGTGGCCGAGAAAAACAGGGTTTGGCGGGTGAAAGGTGTTAGCTTAAAGATGCGCTCAATATCAGGGATAAAACCCATATCCAACATCCGGTCAGCTTCATCCACAACCATAATTTCTATGCCTGTAAGTAACAATTTACCACGTTCAAAATGATCTAGTAAGCGGCCAGGCGTGGCAATTAAAACGTCAACACCACGGTCAATCAGTTTGTCCTGATCCTTAAACGATACACCACCGATTAAAAGTGCCATATCCAGTTTGCAGTACTTCGCATATAGTTCAAAGTTTTCGGCGACTTGGGCAGCCAACTCACGTGTTGGGCATAATACAAGCGAGCGCGGCATCCTTGCGCGTGCGCGGCCACGTGCCAATTTATGCACCATAGGTAACGTAAAGCTGGCGGTTTTGCCTGTGCCAGTTTGGGCAATTCCTAGAACATCACGGCCTTCCAAAGCAAATGGAATGGCTTGTGCTTGAATGGGTGTAGGTGTTTCATAGCCGACGTCGTTTACGGCTTTTAGAACTTTGGGGTTAAGACCCAGATCGGTAAATTTTATCATATATCTCGCGTTGTTAGCGGCGTTAGTTGATGCCGCAATCTTCAGTCGCGGCCTGACAGCCGAAGTGCTGTCGTTCATATGGGCATTCGTTTAGCGAAATTACACAAAGAGTCAATATTAGCTGTGGTTTTGTGGCGATTATGATGTATTTACGCCTAAATTCCCCCTTTTACCTTGCGGATTAATGCCTAAGATTAGGACAACTTCGGAGGTCGGTATGAAGCTAGTTCTACAAGATATATGGCGTAGTTTCCGTTCATTGCCTTTGTGGGTACAGATATGGGTGGGGGTCATCCTTGTGCCCGTTAATATGGCCACTATCGTACTTATCACCGAACCCTGCTGTTGGTTGATCCCCGTTCTGGCGATTGGTGGCATGACGCCAAATTTATTCTTGATGTTCGTCGAGCGCGGCTTTTCCAAAGCAATGGCTCTGTCGCATCTGGTTTTGTGGATACCGCTATTGGCAATACTGGCCTATGAAGTAAACACAAACTGGATATTTGCCGATTATCTGATGATATTGTTTATCGTGGATGCCATTTCTATCGTATTTGATCTAAAAGACAGCCGTGACTGGATTAAGGGCGATCGAAAGGTCGCTTCCTAAACCATAATATCCTTCGTCGCTACCAGCTTTAGTTCTGGGAAATCGCGTTCAACACGGTCAATATCCCATTGTAACCGCGTCATATAAACAGGATCGCCATCATGGTCAGATGCCATATGGCCCTTGTTGGTATTTATGAAGCTATCCACCTTATCCGTAGGCCCAGATAACCATCGGGCAGAGGTGAATTGGGTCTGCTCAAATCGCACAGGTATGCCGTATTCCAATTCAATCCGTGAAGCCAGAACATCAAACTGCAAGCTGCCAACAACACCGATAATCCAACCCGATCCGATCATCGGTTTGAAAAGTTTAGCGGCCCCTTCTTCGGCAAATTGGTTCAGGGCTTTGTCCAGATGTTTTGACTTCATCGGGTCAGTTGTACGCACGGATTGCAACAATTCAGGTGCAAATGACGGGATGCCGGCAAAATGCAACATCTCTCCTTCGGTCAATGCGTCACCGATGCGCAACTGCCCATGGTTTGGAATGCCGATAATATCACCTGCCCAAGCTTCTTCCGCCAGTTCACGGTCGCTTGCCAAAAACAGCATAGGTGATGCTATTGCCATAGGTTTCTTGCTGCGCACATGGGTTAGTTTCATACCGCGTTTAAAGTGGCCTGAACACAGGCGCACAAACGCGATACGGTCGCGGTGTTTTGGGTCCATGTTGGCTTGAACCTTAAACACAAAACCAGAAACCTTTTTTTCATCGGGTGAAATTTGGCGTTCAACGGCTGGGCGTACTTGTGGTTTGGGGCCAAAGTCACCGATACCGTTCATCAATTCCTGCACCCCGAAACTGTTTATCGCAGAGCCAAACCAAATTGGGGTCATTGTGCCGTCCAGCATTGCCTGATGATCTAGTTTGGGCAACAATTCGCGGGCCATCTCGACCTCTTCCAACAGCTTTTCCAGCAGGTCGGCAGGAATGTGTTCGGCCAGCTTTGGGTCATCTAGCCCATCTATTTGAATGCTTTCAGAAATTACATTGCGATCAGCACGATCCATCAATTCTAGCCGGTCATTCAGCATATCATAACAGCCGATAAATTCGCGCCCGATACCAATCGGCCAACTTGCAGGGGACACATCTATTGCCAAGTTTTCTTGTATTTCATCAATAATTTCAAATGTATCGCGGCTTTCGCGATCCATCTTATTACAAAATGTCAAAATCGGCATATCGCGCATGCGACAAACTTCAAACAATTTTTGCGTCTGACTTTCAACGCCTTTGGCGCCATCAATAACCATCACGGCCGCGTCCACTGCCGTCAGTGTTCGGTAGGTATCTTCGGAAAAGTCAGAGTGGCCGGGCGTATCGACCAAATTAAACCAATAATCTTTGTATTCAAATGACATGGCAGAGGCGGATACAGATATTCCGCGGTCTTTTTCCATCTGCATAAAATCAGACCGTGTGCGCCGCGCTTCGCCTTTGGCGCGCACTTGGCCCGCCATTTGAATAGCGCCGCCATAAAGTAGAAACTTTTCCGTCAAAGTGGTCTTACCCGCATCAGGGTGGCTGATGATGGCAAAGGTGCGGCGACGATCAATTTCGGGCGGCAAAACGGGCTGATTTGAAGTGTGATCTAACATATGCGTCGTATAGGTAAGGTTTGGGAAAAGGGCAAGAAATGACTGCCTGCATAAGTTATGTTAAAATTCCCAACTCTTTAAGGTGTTTCATCTTACTTCGTGAAATTGGAATTTCAGCACCATCTGTCATTTGAAAAAACATTTTCCCGTCTTGCTTTAAGAATTTAGTAACTTCATCAAGATTAACCCAATGCGAGCGGTGAACCTGCATGCCATTAAAACCATCTAACGCGTTTACAGCATCAGAAAACCGCATGTGAATTAGCTGCATTCCATTACAAGTATGGGCCTCTACATAATGGTCACGCATCGTCAGGCGGATCAGGCGGGAACCCATATCGACATTAATACGTGATAAAAGTGGGTTTTGACCGTGGTTCCCCAGATTTATTTTAAGTGCAACGGTGTTGGTTTTTGCAGTGTTTACTTCCCACAGATACATCACAAAGGCGATTGTAGCGGTTACACAGCCTACGATTGAGATAATTAATAGGTTTGACGGCAGGGGTTCTTCATAGATTGAATGGATAAGAATGAGGATGAATGCAGAGTAAGTAAGCGTAAAGAATGTAATGCTTATTATTGATATCTTTAAGATATTTGTATCTGTTCTTAATACCCTAGACACATGGTAACAATACAATGAATAGAGTGTTGCGATTAACAAAATACCGCCCCAAAAAATCATGCGAAACCACAAGGGATCAGTTTCATATGTGCCAAACGGGCCAATAGCTGCGCAAATTATCGACGAAGTTAACCAACAGAGTGCTGGGATTGGGGATTTTAAGTTAACAATAAGGTTATCAAGTGCTTTTTGCATGTTGCCCCATTTATGCGTTTCACGAAACAATACCTGTATTTCACGAAAAAACCGTTGATGATAGTCAATTATGCGGCTTTCTTTTGGCAACTCTTGCAACCGCGAGGGGTTAGGCGCAGGCAAGCGTGTAAATAGTATTATGTAGGTGTAGAAGGTTGTCTGCGCCGCTTTTCAAAAATCCTTAAAAATAACATAAATAAATCTTTGTGGATTGCGCTGTTGATTTCGGTAGTCTGTCTGAAAGAATGAGGATTCGATAAGATGGATTTAGGAATAAAAGATAAAACCGCTATTGTTTGTGCGGCAAGCAAAGGTTTGGGGTTTGGCTGTGCCGAAGGTTTGGCGAAGGCAGGTGTAAACCTGATTATTTGCGCCCGCACCGACGGGCCACTGCAAGAAGCCGCAAATAAATTGCGCGCACATGGTGTGGATGTAACTGCAATCGCCTGTGATATAACCACGGATGAAGGGCGCGCATTGGTTTTGGATGCCGCAACCCACGTGGATATTTTGGTAACAAACGCAGGTGGCCCACCCCCTGGGCATTGGTCAGACTGGGAACGGGATGACTTTATCAAAGCGATGGATGCCAATATGCTGGCACCTATAGCACTTATAAAAGCCGTACTGCCTGGAATGATTGATGCGAAATGGGGCCGGATTGTTAATATCACATCACTATACGTTAAAGGCCCGTCTGCAAACCTTGGCCTGTCTAATACTGCCCGAACTGGGTTAACAGGATATGTAGCTGGCACCAGCCGTGATGTCGCCAAACACGGCGTGGCTATGAACAATCTGTTGCCAGGCATTCACGCAACTGACCGCGCTGTATCACTTGATACGGGCTTGGCTGCTGCACAGAACATCACATTGGCCGAGGCAAAAACCCAGCGAAGTGCAAACATTCCCGCGATGCGCTACGGTGAGCCATCCGAATTTGGTGCGACATGTGCCTTTATGTGTTCGCAGCATGCAGGCTTTATGATCGGGCAAAACATATTACTGGATGGCGGCTTTATCGGCTGCACCATATAAGACATTCTTGAAAGTAACGTTTCTGTCAGCTATGTGCTGATTGCTTTCGTTATGCGCTACAATTCTGTAGGCGGATAAAATAAAGCAGAGTAAGGAATAATAAATGACCATTTTAGCTCACCCAATGTCATTGGTGTATTTCATAGGCGTTGTAACGATTCTTAGTTTGGTTATTTCCCCTCGAAAAGTATCAGTTACAGGTTTTTTTGACGGAACGTCACATAAAGGTGCGCAACCTGGTTTATGGATGCTGATTTTAAGTCAGGTCACTACGTGGATTTTTGCACGATCCTTAATGAACGCGGCGATCTTAGGGTACTTTTACGGCTTTGCAGGCACGCTGGCCTATACATGTTACTACCTAAGTTTCCTAACCGGCATGTATATTGTTATCCAAATGCGCAAGCGTGGTGCGGGTTCAGTGCAAGATTGGTTGGGCGTACATTTTGGCAAAACGGGGCATGTGGCCTATAATGTTGTGATCGCACTGCGACTTCTATCCGAGGTTTTTGCCAACCTTATTGTTGTCGGCCTGATATTTTCCGCAGCCTTTCCAGCCGTAGAATGGGCAAAAACGGGATCAGTTTTAATCTTGGCTATAGTAGGATTGGTTTATTCTACATTAGGTGGCTTACGTGCAAGTTTACGTACAGACGTCATGCAAATGCTGGTATTTTTAGTCGTCTTTATCCTAGCTTTTGGGGCTATGATATTAGGTGATAGCTTTTCTTTTGGTGCTATTTTTGCCGCAGAAGGTGTTCATGCACAAGCAAGCAGACCGGGTTGGATATTAGTGGCTGTCGCATTTTTGCAGGTGTTTTCTTACCCCGCACATGATCCTGTTATGATGGATCGTGGATTTATTGCAGATGAAGCTACGACGCGCAAAAGTTTTATCCATGCGTTTTGGTTGTCAGCAGTGTGCATCTTTGGTTTTGGCATGTTTGGTATTCAGGCAGGCATCATGGGGGCCGCCTATGAAGGGCAGTTGTTGGGAACGTGGCAAGTTATGTTTGGCCCAACTGTTTACTTCTTAATTGCTGCATCTTTATTGATTTCTGCAATGTCGACATTAGACAGTGCATTGGCATCAGCGGCACGTCTTGTCATAGACGAGTTTAAAGTTGCACCGCGCACAGTACCAAATGGGCGTATTGCGATGTTTGGTTTTATGGCGGCAGGCGCGTTATTGACACTTTGGGGCAACAAAACTTTGTTTGATGCCGTTGCGGTATCTGGAACTGCTTCAATGTTTTTAACACCGGTTCTAATCTTGGCTTTTGTGTTTAACCGTATTATTCCTTTATGGTCGTTTTTAGTGGCTTATGTTGCTGCAGTTCTAGGGGCCGCTGCATATATGTACCGTGGTACAGAATTTGTGCAGTTGTTCTTTAACGGTGCGCATAAATACGACCAGCTTTTGTATATTTGCATTGCGGTTCTTATTATTGGTTTTACGGCTGGTTTAATCGGAATTGCAACGCAAGGAAAGCTTGCTCGCCGCGCATGAGGCTGATAGATCGGGTTTGTACCTGATAAAAAGGGTCGAGATAGTTTTGACGCGAAAAGGCCATGGGTAGTATGCCTGCCAACAAATTGGAATTACAAGATATTACCCGCGTCTACGATGGGGTAAACGTGGTAGATGGGTTATCCTTGGCGTTAAAGCCAGGTGAGGTAACGTGTCTGTTAGGCCCTTCTGGCTGCGGTAAATCTACCAGTCTGCGCATTGCCGCGGGTGTTGATCGGCAGACATCAGGACAAGTGCTAATCGATGGGCAAGTTGTGTCAGATCAATCTGGGCATATGCCACCAGAGGCGCGTAACATCGGGCTAATATTCCAAGATTTTGCCCTGTTTCCGCATTTGAATGTCGAACGAAATGTCGGGTTTGGCCTGAAAGGATCTAACGCTTCAAAAAAGGCCCGCGTTTGTGAATTGTTGCAAAAAGTTGATTTAGAAGGATATGTGCATAAATATCCGCATCAGTTATCTGGTGGCGAACAGCAAAGGGTGGCTTTGGCCCGTGCTTTGGCCCCTAAACCACAGGTTTTGTTAATGGATGAACCGTTTTCAGGTCTTGATGACAGATTGCGCGATGATGTGCGCGATGCAACGTTGGAATTGTTGAAATCTGAAAATACCGCAGTTTTATTGGTAACGCACGAGCCTGAAGAAGCCATGCGCATGGCCGATCAAATTGTTTTGATGCGTTCAGGTCGTATCGTTCAAGCGGGCGCACCGTATAATATTTATAACTCCCCTGTAGACAGACAGGCCGCTGCATTCTTCTCGGATGTGAATGTGATTGAGGGGGTGGTGAAAAATGCCCTAACAGAAACTCCGTTCGGGCAGTTTCTGACGCCTGGAATGGTGGATGATACAGAAGTTGAAATTATCATTCGCCCGCAGCATCTGAAACTTGATTTTGACCGCAAAGGGCGGGGCCCAAACCCGACCGTCACAGATGGTGTGCCTGCTAGGGGCCGTGTGAAGCGTTCACGCTATTTAGGTCATCAAAGCGTTGTTGAATTTATGATGGATTATGACAGCAGCGTTTTAAAAGTACTGGTGCCGGGCGTATTTTTACCCAAAGTTGAAACCGCAATGTGGTTGTCGATGCGCAGGGATCGGTGCTTTTTGTTTAAAAAATAGGTAATAACACATAGGTGCGGCGATATTTATGCCCCAATCGAACGTTTTCGGTTTGAACCTTTGGAAAAAATCCATAAGTGTAACTCGACGAGATCAAAGATATGGCTGCAAATGCCATGTTATCACTTTGGGAGAATTTAAATGTTTCTAACTACACCCCTGTTTATTCAGAATGTCGGCTTGCCGGGCCTAATCCTTATCGCTGTTGTTGTATTGCTGATGTTTGGACGCGGAAAAGTTTCCAGCCTTATGGGCGAAGTCGGCAAAGGCATCACCGCTTTCAAAAAAGGCGTGTCTGAAGGCAAAGAAGAAATGGATGCGGCTATCGAAGACGCGTCTGAAACAGCCAAAGACGTTACCCCGGAAAAAGATAAAAGCGAAAAAAGCTGAAACGTTCTTTCGGTATAATAGGCGGAAGTTATGTTTGATATTGGATGGTCTGAGTTGATGATTATCGGGGTGGTGGCGTTGATCGTCGTCGGCCCGAAAGATTTGCCAATGATGTTTCGTAAACTTGGTAATTTCGTAGGCAAAGCGCGTGGCATGGCCCGTGACTTTCAATCTGCGATGAATCAGGCGGCAGATGAAAGCGGTGTTAAAGATCTGGCTGATAGCGTGAAAAAAGCGGCTGACATTAAAAGTGATCTTACTGGTAACGCCATTGGCGAAAACATGAAAAACTACGCTAAATCATTTACTGATGCGGATGGTGGTGACGACAGTGAAAAGATTGCAGCAGACCTAAAACCTGCGGCAGACGTACCTTCGGTTAAGCCACCAAAACAAGCGGCGAAAAAAGCACCTGCTAAAAAGCCAGCCGCTAAGAAAGCTGCACCGAAAAAGCCTGTTGCTAAAAAGCCTGCGGCTAAAAAAGCTGCCGCTAAAAAGCCTGCACCAAAAAAACCTACCGCAACTAAGGCTAAATCATGAGCGACAAGACGGAAATTGAAGACAGCTCTGCACCGTTGATTGAGCATTTAACCGAATTGCGTTCGCGGCTGATTTATTCAATTATTGCATTTATTGTCGGTATTTTGGTCACGTTTTATTTCGCCCCTACTTTGTTGAAATTTCTGCTGGAACCTACTGCGAAGATCTTGATCTCGTATGGCCAAAAGCCGGATTTTTCCACTTTCGCTGCACAAGAGAACTTTTTTGTTTATTTCCGCATCTCGGTATTGATGGGTTTTGCCGTCTCATTCCCGATGATCGCCTTTCAACTTTGGCGGTTTGTGGCACCCGGCCTGTATAAAAATGAAAAAGGCGCGTTTTTACCGTTTATCGTGGCATCGCCTTTGTTGTTTCTAACTGGGGCTGCTTTTGCGCATTATGCGGTTACACCTTTGGCGATGAACTTTTTTATCGGCTTTAGTGATTTTCTGACCGAAGGCGGCGATGTGGCTGTTGGCGGGCTAAGCGAGACGGGTAATACCTTTATTCCACGGGTACAGGACATTCTGGATTTAACCCTGAAATTCATCTTTGCATTTGGTCTTTGCTTTCAGCTGCCTGTGTTGATGACGCTATTGGGTATGGCGGGGCTTGTTTCGGCGCAGGGTATGAAAAACATGCGCAAATATGCGGTTGTAGCCATACTGACACTGGCCGCGATTGTGACACCGCCTGATGTTGTGACCCAGGTGATTTTATTTACAGTGGTTTATTTACTGTATGAGATTTCCATTCAACTGGTTGCCGCAGTAGAGCGCAAACGTGAAAAGAAATTACGCGATGATGGTTATTACGACGATGAAGATGATGCGGATGACGTTAAGGATGATGAATGAACGAGGATACTTTAAAACGGATAGCAGAGGCGTTAGAACGCATCAGCCCAAAGCCGTTTGAAGCGCCTGACTTTTCATCCGCCGATGCGTTTGTCTGGCATGTTGGCCCAGACCGTCTAGACCCTGTTAGCCGTATTAACCGCGTTGATATTGATCTGCTGGTCGGTGTTGATAGTGCGCGTGATACCCTGCTTGAAAACACCCGCCAATTTGCTGCAGGCTTGCCTGCCAATAATGCGCTTTTATGGGGCGCGCGTGGTATGGGAAAATCATCACTGGTTAAGGCAGTTCATGCAACAGTTAGTGGCGTGAAACTGGTTGAGGTGCAGCGTGAAGACCTGCCAAGTATCGGGCGGTTGTTGGCAATTTTACGGTTAACAGATGAACGGTTCTTGCTTTTTTGTGACGATCTGAGTTTCAGCAATGATGATACGCATTACAAATCTTTAAAAGCGGTACTGGATGGCGGGGTAGAGGGGCGGCCGGAAAATGTCGTGCTTTATGCCACTTCAAATCGGCGTCATTTGATGCCACGTGATATGATTGAAAATGAACGGTCTACGGCAATTAATCCAGCCGAAGCGGTTGAGGAAAAAGTTTCCTTGTCTGATCGCTTTGGCCTGTGGTTAGGGTTTTATGGCTGCGATCAGGATGATTATCTGTCGATGGTGCGTGGCTATTGCGATGCTTACGGGATTGTTATTTCGGATGAAGTTCTGCGGGCAGAAGCGATAGAATGGCAAGCCACACGTGGTAACCGTTCGGGCCGTGTGGCGTGGCAATTCATCGTGGATTTGGCCGGGCGCAAAGGTGTGGTTTTGTAGGTTCTAATGGAAATGTCGCAGTTGGGACGCATAGTTAAGTATATGAAATTATTTATTTATCCCAAAAAAGTGGTACCCTTTCACAAATGTATTTAGGGGGATTGATGTATGTCCTCAATCAAACTCGTAGCGCCTGACCAGGAACGAATTGCGTTCGTAAATCGTTCAGGGATGGGTGCGAATGCGCCCTCCCGTTGGGGTAGTGGGAATTGCAAAGCAAATCCCACCTGTCGGGCGCGGCCCAACGCTAAAGCAATGGGCTAAGTTGGATGGAGCTTGAAGGGGAGTTATTTTGAAGAATTGGTGTCTTCATTGGCAACAGTTTTGCTGTCGATGACAGGTTGATTTTCCAATCGGGTGAAGTTGAATGTTGTGGACATTCCAATAACCATAACCAAGCCACCCAGATTAATTATCGAGATTGCAATTATAAGAAATAGCTTGCCGTAAAAATTCCAATCTAAATCGGAAATGTGCAGTAAAGCAGACACAGTTAAAAACAAATGTGTTACGGGAAATATAAGTATAATCAGAACTATAAGGAGGTTAATTATAGAGGCAAAAATAGCGAAGCCACACTTGTGCTGGTATATATCTTCACCCCAGATGTTCATTTTAGCCCTAAATACTTTTAAAAATAGCTCAAAGTACTTGCGTGAAGCATTGAAAAAGTCTGGATCAATATAATCGTTTCTAACAATTCTGTTCCCAAATTGATCTATTATAGCTGAATAGCATTGGTTTGTTACAAAGCCGCACATAGAAAGAAGAATGTAATTGCCGATGCGAAAAGCAGTATTTCTGTTACAGCAGGTATTGAAGAAACTTGAATGCCAAGACTTGGAATAGCCCAGTCCTTTCCATTTATAGTCCAAAACAACAAAGCATCGGTCAGAAATATAGATTTAATTAGTTTCTCAAGTTTTGCTTCGGATAATTTTTGCATTTCTAAGTAGCTATTGTAAGTTTTTTGGTTAAAAATATTTGTTTTATCCAAGTTCATTTCAACATCTAAAGTCATACTTAATCGAGTGATTGGAGTGAGCTTTATATCCATTTTAATATCTTCCTTTGTTGAAAACCCTTTAAGCTAAGAAACTTGTTGCTATTTGTTTGCCAAAGCCGCCTACCGCTCAATCTCCATCACCTGCCTTAACTTCCCCGTCCCCCGATCATAAATCAAAATACGACTGTCGCTGGTCACTACGGCAAACCAGTCGGGGCCTTGGGTGAATGTTTCGGCCTTGCTGCCATCTGGCAGGGTAATTGAACTTGGCAGTGGTAATTCGGGCGTTGTTGGTGCTAAGCGCATGACAAGCATCACAATCAGGGTTAGAAAGCCCACAATCATTACCACCATCAGGGCTGTGACCAGTCGGCGCAATAGACGCAGGTTGCTCGGCTCGGCAACATCGTCGGAAAGTTCATTCATGTCAGACCCTACTTCTAATCCTGATGATCGATTGATCGTTTTAACGCTTAATGACGCGCCACCACCCCGTCTTGATAAAGCTTTAGCGGCTGTTGTGCCAGAGGGTGTGACGCTTAGCCGTTCGATGCTGACGAAACTTATTGAAGGTGGCGCTGTTTCACGCGCTGGTGGCGATCCTGTCACGGTTTTGAAAACAAAAGGTAAAGCGGGTGAAGAATGGCATATCATTTTGCCCAAACCCGCCACGCTTGAAGCTGAACCAGAAGATATACTAATAGAAGTTGTTTATGAAGATGACGACCTAATTGTTGTGAACAAAGCATCGGGCATGGTGGTGCATCCCGCCCCTGGCTCTGAAACGGGGACGTTGGTAAACGCTTTGTTGCACCATTGTGGGGATAGCCTGTCAGGTGTGGGCGGCATGAAACGGCCCGGCATCGTTCACCGTATTGACAAAGATACATCTGGTTTGCTGATCGTTGCTAAATCTGATGCGGCACATCAAGGATTGGCGGCGCAATTTGCCGCTCATACGATTGAACGGCGTTATATCGCGTTTACGCACGGTGCGCCCAGCCGTTCTGACCCCCGCATTGCAGGGTTGCAAGGGGTAGGGTTTGAAGAAGGTGGTGTGATCCGTATTGCTACAAATATTGCGCGCCATAAAACCGATCGCAAACGCATGGCCGTGGTTAATGATGCTGGCCGCCATGCCATCACGCGTATGGCGTTAGTGGAAAGCTATGGTGCGGATGATCGACCCCATGCTGCTAAAGTTGAATGTTGGCTGGAAACAGGCCGCACCCATCAAATTAGGGTTCATGCCAGCCACGTTGGCCACGGTTTGATAGGGGATCCGATATACGGGAAACGGAAAAGCTTACCGATGAAGGCTTTCACGGATGAAGGTCGCGCTTTTATCGAAGGTTTCAAAAGGCAAGCACTACATGCGGCGACAATCGGCTTCATTCACCCAGTTTCAAAAAAACAGTTGCGCTTTAGCTCGGAATTGCCCAAAGATTTGCGGCAATTACAACGGGTTCTTTCAGTATAAGCAGTTGAGAATATTATATATTGCTAATTATAAGTATTAATAAGCATATTCTATAATGTTCTGACGTCGCGTCAATATATATTGTATTTTTACTTTAAGACCCCAAATAAATAACATGTTAATAACCACGGGGGTTAAATCATGAGCTATACAAATCTACCAGTGCCGTCACCGGAACAGGGCCTGAACAGCTATATGCAATCTATCCGTAAGTTCCCAATGTTGGAGCCAGAAGAAGAATATATGCTGGCTAAAGCTTGGGTTGAACGCGAAGATGCGCAAGCAGCCCACAAACTGGTTACATCGCACCTACGGTTGGCTGCCAAAATGGCGATGGGGTATCGTGGGTATGGCTTGCCGATTGCCGAAGTTGTATCCGAGGCAAATGTGGGATTGATGCAGGCGGTCAAACGTTTTGACCCTGAAAAGGGGTTCCGCTTGTCGACCTATGCAATGTGGTGGATTCGCGCCAGCATTCAGGAATTTGTCTTGCGCAGTTGGTCTTTGGTAAAAATGGGTACCACATCGGCGCAAAAGAAGTTGTTTTTTAATCTGCGTAAAGCCAAGAACAAAATTGGCGTTATGGAAGAAGGCGATATGCGCCCCGAACATGTAGCGCAAATTGCCAACGATTTGAATGTGACGGAAAAAGAAGTGACCTCTATGAACCGCCGCATGTCTGGTGGGGACGCATCACTGAACGTGCGTGTTGGGGGTGATGACGGTGAAGGTGCGGCAGAGTTTCAGGACTGGCTACAAGACGAAGATGCCGACCAAGCCGCCGATTACGCCGAACGCAATGAGTTAGAAGCGCGGCGTGAATTGATGGCAGAAGCTATGGTTGTACTGAACGACCGTGAGAAAGACATTCTGACCAAACGCAAGTTGCAAGACAAACCGATGACACTGGAAGTGCTGTCGGGTGAATATGATGTCAGCCGTGAACGCATTCGCCAAATTGAGGTGCGCGCATTCGAAAAACTACAGGAAAAGATGCGTGAACTGGCGGTGGAGCGCGGGATGATGAAGGGTTAATAAGCCTTACTTGTCCGCTATGTCGAAAATCGACTACCACTTGTGCAATTTCTGGCTTGTTCTTACGCCATAGCTTTGTCAAAGTTTACAGTAAGCGTATTAAAATCGGGTGTGTTGTTGAAAATACCGCACACCTGAAATTTGATCGGAGTTTACGAATGGACTTAGAGGCAGTTTCAGCTGGTGATTTTGGAAAAAGCTTGACGGGTGTTGGGGTTAATCTTCTAACTACTGATGTTAAGCGATTGGCTGGGCTTTTGGTTGGTGCGTTTGGTGCAACTGCACACCGTTTATCTAAAGATTTTGCAATTATTCGATTTGGTGGGATGATGCTGCAAATCCACCATGATGCGACTTATGGCACGCATCCTTTACACGGGCTATTGCCCGAAAATCCGCCACGTGGGCAGGGCGTGCAACTATACTTCTTTGGGGTTGATCCCGATTTTGCGGTGGCACAGGCCGAAGCTTTTGGCGGCAGTGTTGTGGAACCGCCCCGCAATAAACCACATGGGCTGTATGAGGGAACGGTTCTAAGTGCAGAAGGTTATGCTTTTACCGCTGCTGTTCCTGAAAGAGATATTTAATGGCAGGTGGCTGGGCGCGTGATGGTGCGGTGAATGAACAAATCGAAGCGTCAATAAATGATGAGTTGGCACGTCTGAAGGCACGTAAATTGTTGGTGGGCGATAGCCTGACCCATTGCGCTGAATGCGAAGAACCGATTTCAGAGGCTAGGCGTGACGCTATTAAGGGTGTGAAGCTGTGTATTGAGTGCCAACAAGAGCGGGATGGTGCCCCGTCCGTTCGCGCTGGGTTTAACCGTCGGGGGAGTAAGGACAGTCAATTGAAGTGAGGGTGGGTCGATTTGGTCTTTCGATGATTCAGTGCGTGTTGTCCAAAGTCGGCTATGAGCCCTTATTACCAATTCGAATTTTTTAAGATTTGACACAAACGGCCCATAGCTACCGTTCAATGGGTTGGAATTGAACCCGTTTGGATTTCGGAAAGCAGACATTAGTCGGATTGCAGTATTTGCGATTTCTTAACGACGGTTATGCGGGCAAAATTTCCTGACTGAACTTTTAAAGGCCTTATCGGTTTTCATACTGTACGGTACCAAACCCTACATTCCAGTGCATCGTATATTCGCAGTAAGCGTTTCTACTTTGATTTAGATCAAGGCGGCACAGCTAGGTGTCTGGTAAAATCGGCACATAGGATTATGAGTTTGGAGGTTGAGGTGTCAATGTCAAACATGGTACTGAAGAGTTTGCAAACCATCGCGCTTGGGGCGGTTGTCCTGTTCAGTTCACCGGTCTTGGCCCAAAGTTTCCTTGTCGATTACTCTACCCGCACATGGACCGGTGGTTCCATTGACAGCGACAGCGACAGCCTACCCGATTATTGTCTCGTGGTCCCGCGCAATCCTAGCAAAAATTATATGATGTTCGCAATGACCACAAATGGGCTGATACTCATGTTGGTCAATCCATTGTGGGGTATGGACAACACGGGTAGCAGCATCGAAGTCGATATTGTTATCGAGGGCCTCTGGCAAGGCAAACTGAACGGCCAGATTTCGAATACCCAAACCGTGACCGTGATTGTCAAAGGCAACCCAGTTTTGGTCGACGCCATCAAATCGGGTAATTATTTGCATGCTTACACATACATCGGGGATTTTTCGACACAACTGTCCGGTACCAGCGCAGCCCTACAAAAGTCCGAACAGTGTTTTGCGCAGGAAATTCGACCCCGGATGACCAGAGCACCGGCTACCCAGGAAACCACACAGGATAATGTCGCCACGCCCCACGTGAGCGCGAGTTATCAATCGGGTAAGGCGGCCTATGACAACAAGGATTACATAACGGCAATGGCACTCTGGCAAGAGGCTGCAATGTCCGGTGATGCAGAGGCGATCAATGGGCTGGGCATCCTGAGCCGGTATGGACGCGGCGTGCCAAAAGACCTGCAACAGGCCCGCAGTTGGTATCTGATGGCAGCGGAAAAGGGGCTGGATCGTGCGCAGTACAATCTGGGGCGTCTCTATGATAAGGGACTCGGCGTCGGGATCGATTATGCGACTGCGCTGAAGTGGTATCTCAAAGCAGCAGATCAGGGCTATGACCGGGCACAACTGGTCATCGGTACCAAGTATATTCGCGGCGAGGGGGTTCCCAAAAACGCTGAGATGGCCCGGAAATGGTATCTGCTGGCTGCACAAAACGGCAACCGTGCTGCTCAGTTCAACCTTGCTACCCTTTTGCGCAAAGGACGCGGCGGGACTGCTGATCCGGCCAGCGCTGTGCAATGGTACTACCGCTCAGCCGTGCAGGGGTTTGCGCTGGCTCAGTTGAGACTTGGTGATGCGCTGGCAAGCGGAACTGGCGTACAGGTTGATCAGACTGAGGCCTACAAATGGTACCTGTTGGCGCAGAAAAACGGGAATGAAAAAGCAGCGACCAAGATCGACGCGTTGGGCCCGCTATTAAGTCAGGCGGACATCCTGCAAGCTTCCAACATGGCATCGACTTGGCAAAAAGAAAGCGAACCCAAGTCCAGAAACACCGTGGCTGAACCCATCACGGCACCTCCAGTAATTGCTTCAGCCCCGACAACCGCTACAACTATCCCCGCACCCGCTGTGACAGCGTCACTGTATCCATCCGCAACCAAGAAACTGCCGGATGACCTGTTCCCGGACGAACCTAGGGCGCCAGTAAATCCTACTCCTGAACCTGCCGCATCGCTATCCCAGCTGGAAGGATGTTATGACCTGAGTCAGGCTGATGCAATCTGTCAACAGGCCTGCACCAGCACCGAATTCACCGGCAAGTTGAAGGGGTCTCATCTGGCCTATAAGCAGGGTGCGTCAGCACCTCTTGAATACTGCCAGAACGGTTGCGCTCAGGCCAAAGCCGAATTCCCCCAATCAATCGCCTTTGTAAAGGATCTGGCTGGTTCCAAGTTCTATTGCCCGATGCTTTATGTTGAAACAATCCGCATTGCCCGCAAAAACCGTATCAAGCGCGAGCAGGGCGACAAAAGCGCGTTGAGAGCCTATGAATGGGGTTCCAAGGCCTGGCGCGAGGCCACGAAAATTGAGGTAAGCGACGACTTTCTGGGCCAATTATCTACAACCCCCTATCCCCCCGCCGTTCAAGCGCTGGTCGATCAGATGCCAACCCGGATGGGCAGCTGCTATAGCCTTGAGGGCACCGGTGCGATGGATTATTGCCAAGCAGAATGCATTGAAGATGGCAAAGTGCTCGAAATGTGCAATAGCGGCTGCGAAAAAGGGGCCGCGTTGTTTCGGGACAGTTTTATCTGGACCAAAGGGCTTACATTTAAGGAGGGGCACGGCAGTATCTGTGACGCAATCCAGTTTACCGACAAAGATCACGCGCTAGTTCAGGTCAAGAACGAGGCCCGCATGCAAGGGCTATCCCGCGAAGAAACTATTTCATTTGTACATGGTATTCTGAATTTCTGGGGGGGCGCGCTTACCCAAGGAAACCGCTAAAACCACCACTGGTCACTATAATGCTTGTGAACAGCGGCCATCGACTACAAGGAGAAAAAGTACATGATAAACCGCATAAAACTAGGCTTGCTGATTTTCTTCCTATTCTGTGGACTGGCTTTGCCTGCAATACCGGCACAGGCACAAGAGAGCACTTTTGAGAATCGAGGCCAAGCCCAACAATTCCTGAACGAACTGTCCACCTTCAACAAGGCCAGTGCCAGGATCCGACAACCCATTATTCGGCTCGAGTCGCTGATCCGTAGGGAGTTCTCTCGTTATCAGCAAGCCGTCAACAATTCAGAAACCGCCGAGGAGGCCGGGCAGAACTATCAGGTAGCACTCAGCCAGTTCACCAAGGCGCGAGCAGATTTCGACCGTGCCATCGCCTTTGCCGCTAAAATTGGGAGCAACTCGAAATTTCCCGAAATTAAAGCCTTGGCAGGACAATATGTGGCGAATCTTACAAGAAGTCGCAATCGCATCAACAACATCGCTGTTGCCTTCAAATATAACGATATCCGTGCTTTTGACTCAGAGACCCGGGGGCTGATCGATGACTCGGACGACATGTTTCTATATTGGAACGCCAACGCCCCGCAGTTTCAAACGCAGGTCAACGCCGCAAAGGCCCAGTTCACCGGCATCAAGCCAACCAAGGATATCGGCTGCCCCTATGAAGAAGGCACCTTGCAGCATGCGCTTCATTGCATCATGCCCGAACCCATGTCGAGTGGAACAGGGAATTGACCATGTCTAACCTGTCGAAATTCACCGCAGGGGGGCTGGCTCTTGCCCTGTTTGCTCTTGGTACTATAGCGCAGGCGCATATGCTGCGCGACCGCAACTTCGATTTTGCAGCACGCTATAACGCCCCACTGGATTTGCTTTCCGACATGTTGAAGGACTTGCCAGATCTGAGTAATGAACCAGAACCACAGGCCAAATCTTCTGTCGTGCCAACCGCGCCCGCCACCGTCATCGCGCCGTCGCAGCAAGCAAAATGGATCACCCAAGGTGAGCCCGTTGAAATCCTGAACACGTATAACAAGGCAGGCGTTCAAAACGGAGCACCGCGTTCGCCGGTCTTTGAACTGTCGCAGCCTACGCTGATCACTCACATCCAAACCTATCACTGGAACAATGCTCGCGGTACTCCCGCACCAGGTCAGGTAGGCATTACCAACACAGGCATGTGGCAGGCCACTGGCCGCCCAGGCATGTTAGATACCCCCAATGCCGAATGGGTCATCAAACCCAGCATCGTTCTACAACCCGGTGTATATACCGTGATGGATGGCTCGCCGGAAACATGGTCACTCAATCGAGGTTCTGGCGGCATCGGCTTTACAGTTGTCAGGGGTGTCCCCGTGGTGAAGCAAATGGAAACGACGGCCGGAAATTTCAGCACAGAACGCCAGGCATTGGAACAGCTCGCCAAAATCAAAGATTTCAAGGAGTGGGCCTTGGCGGTACGCAGGGCCGGCAACACCGTGGTCTACAACGTGACACAAGGCCCCAGCACAAGCTGTTCCGGCGACACATGCAACTGGTGTTTTCGCATATCCGAAGACACACCTTCGCACAGAACTTATTTCAAGACCTATTGCATCGATATTTTGACAGGAGGTGTAACAACGCAAGAAGACTATTGAACTGAAAAACTTTAGACTTGATTTTGTGGGCAACTCAGCCTGCGAGGTTGAGAATGGTCTCCGTCCATTCTTCAGTCTACAACCACCTCAATCAGGAATGCAGCCTTTCGAAAATAGATCATTTCAAGCCCAACCGAGCCGTCATTCTTACCGAGTGGCGTCAACTTTGTACCTGTTAACTTCACGACTTTTGCTGTAAACTGACCCAGTTCAGAATTCGTCTGACAGCACCAAGTCAGCCTCTTAATGTTTATACATTATTCGAAATCATCGCCGCCGTAATCGTCATAATCATCAACATCGTGATTGCCTAAATTATGGGCCATCATAACAAACGACAAGGCAGAGCCATCCTCGTTTACCTGCGTGCCTAGTTTATCCACATAATAGGTTCGGCGTGCTTTCAGTGCGAGAGCAAACATTAACACGCCGATCACACCAAACCCGCCGCACATGGTTATGGCCGCCAGAATATCGTCACCGCCTACACCGCGATTTTGCATCGACACCACACCAAAGGCCATAACAACGGCCGCTAGTAAAAAACAAAGAGCCAAGAACATTATGATACCGCCCCTCCAGCCGAATTTGCGCTTTTGATTCACACGATTGACCGGGCTTGCGGATTTTACTGGTGGTTTTTCTGGGCGTGCAGACATCGGTGGTGGTGGTGCTATAGATGCCTTTCCAAAGGCCAAATCAGTAGCTTGTCGAGGCGTCAATTCCTGATCCACCTCGGAACAGTATATCGTGCCACCCTGGCCAATAAAACTGAACATTCCGCTATCACCCTCGGTTTGAACATGCGGTGGGCAGGGATCGTCTGTATCGGGAGTGTCAAGCGGGGCCAAATGCAACATCGCGCTATTCAATTGATCCTGCTTCAGCATACCGCGTGATTTTGGGTCAAAATCTCCGTTGGCGGTTAGCCAATCGTCAGAAATGCCCTGAGTCTCAACTTTTATCGTTTTGGCCATAATCGGAATCCTCATAGGAAACTAAGTAAATGAGTAGAACATCCTGACAAAAGCGCTCAACAAAAAATGATCGCAACTGATCAGAATAACTTTGTTAATACTTGCTATCAGAATAACTATTTTTTGCACAAATGCAATAAATTCCCCGCTTGGCCAGAGCGTATGACTAGTCCATTTTTGGCGCTGATTTCAGGGGTGGTACATTCTGTCTCGTATGTGATTGGTGATTTTTATGGTAATCTTTATGTAGATTCATGATTTATGAACCTATTATTAGGGGGATATTTGTATGAGGTGGTTTATATATAAGTTTTTATTAGTAGCCTGCATTTGCCCTATTTTTATGTACTTTCCACAGGCGGTCAATGCCCAAAGCACTGTTATTCGCACCCTAAAATCAGGTTTTTGGGAAGGGGCGGTTAAAGCAAATGCGCAGGGGGAGGCCAGCTATTGTTTTTTACTCGGTCGAAAATCAAACGAAGAATTTACCATCCAACTTTACTGGAACCGTAAGGGGTTTCACGTGTTGATTTACAATGAAGACTGGTCTCTGATTGAGGGAGAAGAATTTAAGGGGCGGGTCAGGATTGATAAAAAATTCAATAAAATGATTGATGCAATCGTGTTCGATAGTGAGTCGATTGACTATATGTTTGGGTTTAACAATAAAGCTATTGAGGCTTTCCAAAGCGGCAGTCGGATCACGCTCGAAGGCCCAGCAGGCGAACGCACGTTTCGCCTTATGGGCACCCGCAAGGCGGTGGATGTGCTGGTTAATTGCGCCGACGAATATTTAGCACCCGATGAAGAACCAGATATGGCCCAAGAGGAACCCACCGCACCAGATTATGATGTTGGCGTAAAGGCATATAACGCCGAAGATTATCAGGCTGCCCTGAATGAATTCATCCCGCTTGCAGAACAAGGTAATGCCGACGCCCAGAACCGTATGGGTATGATGTATGCCATGGGCAAGGGGGTTGCTGTCGACAATGAAACAGCCTTGATTTGGTTCCGCAAAGCATCTGAACAGAGGTTAGCACCGGCACAGACAAATATCGGTATCATGTACGCAAATGGTATGGGTACAGAGAAAAATGATATCGAGGCCGAATATTGGTATAGGAAAGCTGCCAAACAGGGTAATTCTAGGGCCCAAAACAACCTTGGTGTGATGTATCGTGATGGCACTGTTGTTACACAAAGCAACGCGGAAGCAATACGTTTGTTTGAATTGGCGGCAGATCAAGGACATGAAAAGGCGCAGAAAAATCTTGAAGATATGCTCGCAGTCGCTGGTGCCGTGTCGCCGGAAAATACCGAAGAAACCGAGCAAACAGAAACGGCTGTTGTTGTGCCAAATGGTGAAAACTCCGAAAAGCCCACATTTGCTGGTGAGTTGGTAACGCGTGCACTTAATATTCTTGCCGAGGTAAAAGAGGGCAGTCTGGAGGATGCTTATGCTCTGGTAAGTGATGCGGCCGATTTGGGTGATCGGCGCGGCCAATGGATGGCTGGACGTATGGCATTAGCTGGTGTTGGGGCCGCAGCAGACCGCACCATCGGACTGGCCCGTATTCTGGCCGCAGCCGAGGCAGGCCACCCAGAAGCGCTGACATATATGGGGCTGCAATATTTGCAGGATGGTGAAGATGCCACCGATGAAACTGGGCTAGCCTACCTTGAACGTGCCGCAGGCCAAAGTCATGCCGCGGCAATATCGGCGCTGCTGTTCTTTGAGCAGGAAGCAAACTGATGCTGAGGGCTTTCGCATTATTCATTCTTTTTCAGGCTTTCCTACTGGCTTTGCCCGCGACCGCGCCCCAATATAGCTCATATGCCAAAACCAAACCGGCCCCATATGGTGCCCAGAAATGGCGTGAAAAAAAGGGCGCAATTACCAATGGTGATCGCGAAAGGTTGGCCAAGTTCACTGCTTATCTTGGCGGGCGCCATAAAGATAAGGACGGCAACAAGATAGAGGTGGTTCACCTGTCGATCAAGGGGGACCCGGAATATCGAAAACATCTGGAAGACAATGGGTTGGAATTTCTCGATTCCATCGATAATGATACCGGATTGCAAGTCACATTGGTGCGGGACAAGGATTCTGGACGGGTCTTTATCTTGCCGCGTGGAACCGAAGCCCACTACGAAACAAAAAAGGACGTGACCAAAGCGGATTTTGGTACTTTTTATAAGGGCCAGTTGGAAATCGGCAAAAAACAATACGAGTCGGGTAAGAAAAAAATTGCGGAATGGATAAATAAATACAAAGACAAAGGTGGTGTCGAGGTCATCGGCCATTCGTTGGGCGGGGCCATCGGGCAACGGATATTTCTGGATAATGCGGAAAGTATTACCTCTGTCACGGTGTTCAATTCACCTGGTCTGGAACTTGAAACCGTCAATAACGCCCTGTCAAAGCCATCACAAATGAAAAAAATGATGAACCCGGACGGCAGCCTTAAGCTGAATGTTTTCAATGTCAAAAATGATCTTGTCGGATCGGGTGGCGGCATCATTGTTCCGGGCAATGTGGTGATGGCCGAAGGCGGGGACTTGTCTAAAGGTGGAAACCCGCTCACAGTCTGGAAGAATGCTCATACCAAACTGATCTTCGGCCCGGATGTGAAACGTGAACCTATGGATTATTACCGCTATCAGTCATGGCGTGACCGCAGCGGGTTTCTGGCCGAGAATATGACCAAGGATATAGCCCGGGCTGTGTTTAATATAACCAACTTCAAAAGCCCGATCAAAAATGAACTGAGCGATCTGCTGGGCCGACTTTCGCAATATCAGAATGCCATTTTGCGCGATATAGGCCGAGAAAAGCGCGACAAGTGGCGTAAGAGCAAAAAGAAAAAGCGCGGTAAGGATAAAAAGCCGAATCTGGACAAAATCGTAACCGCCGTGATCGACAAAACCCAGCTGGACGTCGAAAAAGGGCGTAAGCCACCGACAAAGAATAATAAAAAGAAAAAAGTGGTGAAAAAACCGAAGAAAAAAACACCTAAACCGCCAACGCTGCCAGCGGATGACATGTCAGGCGCATATGCTGGTAAACTGACGGGTACATGGTTCTATAAGGGCGAACTGAATTGGGAAATCCTTGATGGGAAATTTAATTTTCGCATTGATGGCACCAAAGTATCTGGGCCTTTCGAAGGCACAGCCAAGGAAAAGGATATGTTTCCCACTATTGGCTCCAATAAAATAGAGTACTTAGTTTACGTATTCAAAGGTAAAATCAGCGGTAAATACGACCCCAAATCAGGAAGAATATCGACTGATGTTACTGGCAGCTGGAGCGGTCAAGGGGAACGCGGTATAATTGATGACGGTTATTTTCTGGCTAAACGTGAACCGAATGGGTTTGTTGGTAGTTGGATGGTTGAGGGTATTGGTAATAGGTTCCCAGGTGGTTCATATTCTGGCGACTGGCAGGCTGCGATAAAAAATGTGACCGTAACCAAAGAAGTTAAGAAGGAAAGCTCAGAGTTGGTCGGATGGGACGCATATATGTGCAAAACCTACACAGATGATTGGGATCAAATGGCCCGAATGGGCATTCATTGCGAATAACCCGAGGAAAATATGATCATGAAATGCTGTCAGACATGTTTGATGGTTTTGTGGCTGATCTCTATTTTTGGTAAATGATAACAAGTTCTCCCTTCAAAACTTCACCAGAAGTCATCCGCTTCACGGTAATGTATTATGTTAGCCATCCACTCAGTTTTCGCCAGTTGAAGATATATTGCATGAACGCATCTATCGGGCTTTTGCAAAGCAAAACCCTACGGGCATCGGGTAGTGATATTTGCCATGAAACTGTACGATTCCGAGTGAACCGATTTGGCGCATAGTACGCCAAGGATAATCGAAAGAAGAAAGCGTGGCACCATCCAATTTTGCTGTAGCATCTGGATGTCCAGTCTGGGGATTGCACCATTGAATGGCCGGTTTGTGGAAATCAACTAAACATAAGCCCCTTCATTGAAGGTCCGCTTACCGCCCTTAGTGCCGAAATGTGGGAGATTTCGAACGGCAACTAAGTCCGCAAAGCTGCCGTTCCTGGACTATTGGTGGTTTACATGGTGGAAATACTTGCCTTACCCCTCCATCGCTTCCAACTCATCAATCATAGAACTGATCAAACTCAGCCCCTTATCCCAGAACTTTGGATCACTGGCATCCAGACCAAACGGGGCCAGCAGTTCTTTGTGGTGTTTTGAACCACCTGCACGCAGCATATCGAAATATTTTGCCTGAAAGTCAGGGTCACCTTCTGCATAAACTGCATAAAGCGCATTCACCAGCCCGTCGCCGAACGCATAGGCGTAAACGTAGAATGGTGAGTGGATGAAGTGCGGGATATAGGCCCAGAAGGTTTCATAGCCGTCCATGAAGTTGAACACGGGGCCAAGGCTTTCGCCCTGCACCGACATCCATATTTCGTTGATCTGGTCAGGGGTTAATTCACCTGTCGAGCGTGCCGCATGTAGTTTGCATTCAAAGTCGTAAAACGCGATTTGGCGCACCACGGTGTTAATCATATCTTCAACTTTGCCTGCAAGCAAACGCTTGCGTGTGGCTTTGTCAGGGGCATTGTCCAGCAATTTGCGGAAAGTTAGCATTTCGCCAAAAACGCTGGCGGTTTCAGCCAATGTTAGCGGTGTTGAGGATAGCAATTCACCCTGATCTGCCGCTAAAACCTGATGTACACCGTGGCCCAGTTCATGCGCTAAAGTCATTACATCCCGTTGTTTTCCAAGGTAATTCAGCATCACATAGGGATGTACATCTGTTACTGTGGGATGGGCAAAAGCACCCGGTGCCTTGCCGGGCTTTACGCCTGCATCAATCCAGCCTTTGTCAAAGAAAGGTTCAGCGATTTTGGCCATTTCAGGGTCGAAATCTGCATAAGCTTCCAGCACCATAGAACGCGCATCATCCCATGAAACCGCTGCCGTATCTTCATTAGGCAAGGGCGCATTGCGATCCCACATCTCTAACGTTTCCAACCCCATCCATTTTGCCTTTAGCGCATAATAACGGTACGATAATTTTGGATAAGCGGCGACGACTGCATCGCGCAATGCCTCTACCACTTCGGGTTCTACATGATTGGCCAAATGGCGGCCCGCTTGCGGGGTTGGCAGACCGCGCCATCGATCTTCTACCTCTTTTTCTTTGGCTAATGTATTGGTGATACGTGCGAACAGCGATATGTTGCCTTGGAACACTTTAACCAAAGCTTTTGCACCCATTTCGCGTTTCGAGCGATCTGCATCGGATAACAAATTCAGTGTGGCCTCTAGGTTCATCTCTTCGCCGTCCACGTCAAAGGTTAGCCCCGCCATGGTTTCATCAAACAGGCGGTTCCATGCGGCTGCACCTACAACAGATTGATCGTGCAGGAATTTTTCCAACTCATCCGACAACTGATAAGGCTTCATCGCCCGCATCTGATCCAAGATAGGTTTGTATCGTGCCAACCCTGTATTTGACGCAACCATTGCATCTAATTGGGCATCATCCACACGGTTTAACTCTAGTGAAAAGAACACCATTGGTGTTGACATATCAGTGATTGCACCTTGCATATCAGACATGAACTTGCCGCGATCTGCATCGGTAGTATTTTGATAATATCTCAGGCCTGCAAATGACATCACACGGCCCATAATGCCTTGGATTTTTTCAAAACGCTGAATGCATTTTAGCAGGCCAGTGGCATCTAGATCGGCTAGTTTACCTTCATAATCAGCCGCAAAAGACGGGCATTCACTGCTTAACCACTTCATATCGCGTGTTATCTCTGGCCCATCGGTGCTGGGGTATAGATCATCCAAGTTCCATTCTGGTAAATCCCCGAAATCATTGTTTGCAGCCCCATCGCGCATATCGCGGGGCAAGTCGGGTTGGATTGTGGTGAATGGCTTGAACATGTGGGTCGCTCCTGAAGTGTCTATACAGAAGATGTAAGGCCTATGATGTGGAAGGGAAAGCCCCGATCACGTTAAATTTCATATGATGGTTTTTGTTCGGTTGGTATTTTCGGTTTTGGTTTGCGCCGTATGATTATATCGCCATTTGGCAGCACTTCGGGCAGTTCATATTGGCTAAGATCATCGATTTTATCATGCAAAGAATTTAGCAGGGGGCCTAGGTCATCTACCCAACTTTCGAAAAACTGTTGGGTATCTTCAGAGAGTTCTTCTAACCCTTTGCGTAATTCTTCCCAATCTTTGGTGTCGGATTGGGCAGGGCTGGCCATTAGTGTGGCGATCAGGGCGGTGTATAGAAAATGCTTCATAGTGTTAATATAGGGTATATTTGTGAATATTTTACCCCTCTATGTTAAATCAAAGTCAATCGTTACAGGAAAATGGTCAGATGCGGTTAGCAAAGCATCGCATAAACCCTTGTTGTCAAAGCAATCTGGGTCATTAAACGGATGCCATATTTTCCATGTTGGCGTGGCTGATTTTGCCAGATCGGGGGATGCCATGATGAAATCCAGCAGGGCATTCAAGTAAGTCTTATCGCGGTGATTATAAAATCGTGATGTAGTGGGCGCAGTGCCAGAACGGGCTGACATGGCGGTCTCTGCATGGGGTTCACGCAATACGCGGTTAAGCGGTTTTCCGACCCCCATAACAATTTCTATTCCTGATTGACCAAACAGTTTTTCATATTCATCTAAGCCTGGGCCATCGTTGAAATCACCCAGTACAATCAAATCATCGCCCGCATCTAAATGCTGTTCTACGCGCTTTCGCAGCCAGATACACTGGGCCAGTTGTTTGCGCCTATTTTCTATGGAAATACGCACCTCTTGTTTTGGTGTCCTAGCGCCATGCGGGGCTTTGGATTTGGCATGAACACCAATCACCCGCATCGGGTTTCCGACCTTCGGGGTTAGTAAAAGTTCCAACGGGGGTTTGGAAAATGTGATTTTTTCAGGCTTGGCATCAACATCCACATCCAAGTGAAATACACCGTCAAACCTTGGGTTATCATGCGCCCCGGTTGTAGCTGTAGCTTGCCCTAAGGGCACGTGTTCTACATCCATAATTTGCGGGTCATATAAAAAGGCAATTTCTTGGGTTGTGTCATTGGCAAAACCGATAATGGCTTTGTTTTGGCGTAAATTGAATTTCGTGGAAAAATTTTCCAACGCAGTAATGGCAGATTGATTTATGCTAGTGTCTGGTGCTTCAATAATCATAATAGCGTCAGCATTAATAGCTTTGATTACAGATGCTATCGCATTGATTTGCATTGATTTTGTGACATTCCACTTACCTGACCAGCTACCATCATCTATCAGATTATCACTCTGGTCGAATAATCGGGAAAACCATTCAATATTATAGGTAGCAAGCCGCATCAGGCATCCTTATGGGTTTCGCTAATCTCTTCCCACGCTCTATTAATTGCGATCATCCGTTTTGTTGCCATCGTTATTGCCTCTTCTGGCAGGCCTTGGGCAATTAATTGATCGGGGTGAGTTTCGCGGATTTTTTGCCGCCATTTTTTGCGAATTTCGGGTAAGTCTGTCTGGGGTGTAACCCCAAGCACATCATAGGCGTCAGGTGGCGCATCTGGTACAAACCGCGTGCGAAAACTGCGGTATGTAACCTCATCAATACCAAAGATATTTGCAACCTTATGAACATAGTCGTCTTCATTTGGGTGATAGTTTCCATCGGCAACTGCGATGTGAAATAATCCCTCTACCAAGTTTTCCAATACTGCGGGGTCTTGTTTAAACATCTTTGCAATCTGGGCCGCATATATTTCATAGCCAGCAACGTCTTGGCGGGCCAAGTTAAACAGTTTTGCGGCTTGCGAGGTGTCGCGGTTCGGGATGTGAAAAACTTGGCGAAAGGCAGCAATTTCATCGCGTGTTACCAAGCCATCTGCCTTGGCCATTTTGGCGCCAAGTGCGATTACAGCGATTGTAAAGGCGATGCTTTTTTCCGGTGGTTTTTGCAGCTTTTCCAAAACAGATGATAGGGCATCACCCTTGGTAATAGCCGATAAACTATCAGAGATTTTTGACCAAACAGACATATAAGCGGCCCTTTTAAAGTAATAAACTGGTTACATGAACTTTTGCATCAAAATCAGATCGTGCCAACTGCCAAATTTAAAACCTACCTGTTTAATATGTGCAACTTGTTGGTAGCCAATCGCCTTATGAAATAATTGCGCGGTTGTGTTTTGCGCACTAATCCCTGCAATTAACACATGCACTTGGGTGTCGCGTGCATGGTTTTCCAACTTATCCATTAAACTACGGCCCAGACCTTTGCCTGTGGCGGAAGGCGCAAGTATAATCGAATGCTCCATTGTGTGCGCATACCCAGGGCCGCTTCGAAACGAGGAATATGTGGCAAAACCCAAGATGCCCGCATCACTTTGTGCCACATAAAACCCATGATTAAGTTCGGCCCGTTGTGTAATCATAGCCTGCACTTCAACCACAGTTTTTTGGTCGCTGGTAAATGTATTTTCCGTGCCCCGGATCATCGGGTTCCATATCTGGGCGATACTTTTCGCATCTTTTATAGATGCTGGGCGGATTAACACGTTGATTTTCCTTCTAGCTGAATTAAGTGTGCCCCATCAGCATAATTTTGCAAGAATGAATTGCACGCATAGCGTATATCTTTGGTATGGTTTTGTGTTGACTTAGCTCTGCCTATCACAGCCATATGCATTAATTGGAGAATAATATGAAATACAATATTTTAGGAACCACAGACCTGAAGGTTAGTGAATTATGTCTGGGTTCAATGACATGGGGCACACAAAACACCACGGATGAGGGCCATGCGCAAATTGATATGGCACTGGATTACGGTGTGAATATCATCGACACGGCTGAAATGTATCCGGTAAACCCGCTGAGCAAGGAAACCCAAGGTGACACGGAACGTGTTATTGGTAAGTGGGTAGCTAAATCGGGCAAGCGCAAAGACGTGATGATTGCCACCAAAGCATCAGGTGCGGGCTATATGAACGTGCGCGATGGTGCGCCCATTTCGCCTGAAACCATTCATGTGGCGGTAGAGGCATCGTTGAAATCCTTACAAACCGATTACATTGACCTGTACCAGTTGCATTGGCCCAATCGTGGCTCATATATGTTTCGCCAAAATTGGAACTTTGACCCCTCTAACCAGAACAAACAACAGACTTTAGATCACATTGTTTCCATATTGGAAACAATGCAGGGCCTTGTTGATGCAGGTAAAATTCGCCATTTTGGCCTGTCTAACGACAGTGCTTGGGGTACGTCACAATGGCTGCGCGTAGCGCAGGATCGCGGCCTGCCACGTGTGCAATCCATACAGAATGAATACAGCCTATTGTGCCGCTTGTTCGATACCGATCTGGCCGAATTGTGCCATAATGAACAGGTTGGATTATTGTCATTTTCACCTTTGGCCACAGGGCTTTTGACGGGAAAATATGCTGGTGGCACTACTATCCCCAAAGGTTCGCGTATGTCGCTTAGCCCAGAATTAGGCGGGCGCATCACACCCCAAGTTTGGCCTGCTGTTGCTGCTTATCAGGCGATTGCGGATAGGCATGGATTGAACCTTGCGCAAATGGCGCTTGCTTGGTGCCGCACGCGACCTTTCATGGCTTCGGCGATTTTTGGGGCGACTAAGATGGATCAGTTGGAACTTGCGCTAAAATCTACCGAAGTGGTGTTAAGTGATGACGTTTTGGCGGATATTACCGCCGCCCACAAAGCCCACCCGATGCCTTACTAAATGGCACTCTGGATACCCATAACGATTTTTGCAGCATTTGCGCAGAACCTGCGCTTTATGCTGCAAAAGCATTTGAAAGCAACCAAGCTAACCACGGGCGGTGCCACATTCGCACGGTTTCTGTTTGCAACCCCAATAGCGATATTTTTGGTTGTACTTATGGCTAATCTTGGCTGGGAAATACCACAAGGCTCAAACCGCACATGGGCCTTTGTTATCACTGGGGGTACGGCACAAATATTGGCAACAATGTTGGTGGTGGCGTTGTTTGCTGAACGTAATTTTGCGGTTGGCATAACCCTGAAGAAAACCGAAGCGATGTTAACGGCGATCGTTGGTTTTATCGTTTTGGGGGAAGGTCTGTCGCTTTGGGCGGGTTTTGCAATTTTGATTGGCATCTTCGGGGTGATTTTACTATCTGACCCCCCGAAACAAACGGATGGCAGCTGGTATAAACGTATATTCAACCGTGCATCGGCCTACGGTATTGGGTCGGGTGCTATATTTGCGGTTTCAGCTACGTGTTATCGCGGGGCCAGCCTATCGTTAAGCTCGGGTGATTTTATTATTCGTGCGGTGTTCACATTAGCATGTGTCACCACATTTCAGACCATCGCGATGAGCATATGGTTACGGTTAAAAGAGCCAGGTGAAATTGGCCGCGTGTTGAAATCATGGCGGGTGACAATGCTGGTGGGTATCACAGGTGTGCTGGGGTCTTTGGGCTGGTTCATGGCATTCACATTACAAAATGCAGCTTATGTGAAAGCTTTGGGGCAGATCGAATTAGTGTTCACATTTGCAGCTTCTTACCTGATTTTCAAAGAACGCAGCACAGGTCGCGAAATTGTCGGTATTGGGCTGGTTGTGGTTAGTATATTATTGCTGATCTTGGTGATCCGGTAGGGTGAAATTCACACGGTTTTGCCTTTGCGCCTTTAGCGACCTATGTTACCCCAGATCAAACGGTCGAGCGTGATGGTACGTTGACAGGATTACTAATGTCTTTTAAAATACCTTCATAAGGTCACAATCAACAATAGGGGGACACGAGCTGAGCATGCGTATCATTCGCCGACTTCAGTATGGTCCCCGTTACGCCCTGTAAATTCGTTTGCAGGGTTGGCCTGAAAACAATCTAGTTAATCGGTCTGCCTACAGCCGCGTTGCGGCCAAATTTTGTTTGATCTGAGCTTCCAATGACAATTATCAATATTAATGCCTTAGGCATAACTCTTAATAATACTTTATTTTCCAATCTGAACCTAACCATCTCCAAAACCGATCGGATAGGATTGGTTGCTGCGAATGGTCGTGGCAAAACCACTTTTCTTAGCTGCTTAGCGGGCGAGTTTGAGCACACAGCAGGCGAAATCACTCGCGCCCGAGGGTTGCGTATTGGTTATGTTAAGCAGAATGTACCAGAAACTGCCTTGGCACTGACCTTATATTAGTGGGTGCTGGCTGCGCTGCCCTCTGAACTTGCTGAATACGAAAGCTGGCGTGTGGATGTGGTGTTGGATGATCTTAATGTTCCTTATGAGTTGCAACACAAACCTATGAACGAACTCAGCGGTGTATGGCAACGCACTGCAATGCTGGCTGCGGTTTGGGTTACAGAACCGGATGTGCTGCTATTGGATGAACCGACCAATCATCTGGATCTGCATCGCATCGCATTGCTACAAAGTTGGTTGGCTGCTTTGCCACGCGACGTGCCCGTCGTTATTACATCACATGATCGTGCTTTTCTGGATGCAACAACCAATCGGGCATTGTTTTTACGAGCCGAAACGTCGCGCGTTTTTCAGTTGCCTTACACTGCAGCCCATATAGCACTAGATGAAGCTGACGCCGCTGATGAACGTCGTTTTGCCAATGACCTGAACAAGGTCCAGCAGCTACGCAAACAGGCCGCAAAACTGAAGAATGTCGGGATCAATTCCGGTTCTGATTTATTGCTAACTAAGACAAAACAATTAAACGAACGTGCCGCAAAGATGGAGGCGGCTGCAAAGCCTGCTCATCAAGAGCGAAGCGCAGGTGATATCAGGCTGGTTAACAGCGGCACTCATGCTAAGGCATTGATTACATTGGATGACGTTTCGGTTGAAACGCCCGATGGGGGATTGCTTTACAAAACGGGGCAAAAATGGATTTCGCAGGGCGATCGTATCGTATTGTTGGGCGCAAATGGCACTGGAAAAACACAACTTATCAAGAAGATACAAAGGGCGTTGCAAGGGGTAGATGATATTGTAAGATGTGCTCCATCAATTGTACCCGCCTATTCAGATCAACATTTAAGCCAGCTTTCTGATACCGGCACTCCGATGAATACGGTGATCGGGCAATTCGATATTGGCGACCGGCGTGCCCGAGGGGTGCTAGCGGGTGCGGGTATCACGATACAGATGCAGGATACCAAGATAGGTGCATTGTCAGGTGGTCAAAAAGCACGATTGGCGATGTTGATTCTAAGGCTCAAGAACCCAAACTTTTATCTACTTGATGAACCAACAAACCATCTGAATATCGAAGGACAGGAAGCTTTGGAGGATGAGTTGATTACCCATAATGCTACCTGCTTGTTGGTTAGCCATGATCGAAGCTTTCTTCGGTATGTTGGCAACCGGTTTTGGTGGATTAATGGAAAAGTGTTAGAAGAAGTTGATAGTCCAGAGAATTTCTTAAGCCACGAGATGGGGTCAAAATAGGAAAAGTTGCGTGAATGCATCAATTCTGTGGTCAGGCTGAACATCCGCTTTGTCCCCATAAAGGTAAACCTTTTGACAGCTCATAACTAACGCTTGTCGTAATACAACCCAACAACATGCTCAGCTTGTGCAAAAAACAACCAGCGCGAGATGAACAGGCCGAAGATGTGCAACAGGATGATAAGCACTACGGAATAATGATTTAGCTCGAAACCAGCCAATACGACAATCGGGATCAGCCCAAAACAGACTGCTGCAATAATCCGTAGTTTTACGGCATGCTTGCGCCCGATCACATGTACCATTTCACGGGTCAAATAATTCTCACCCGAATGGGGGCTTTCTAACAAGCGTACTTTGCCCAAATGGCCCAGACCTGTTGCGGTTTCAATCGTGTGACCTGCAACGGCAAAGCTTACATCGCCACGCATCCATGATAGCACTTGTATAAGTGTCAAAGCGATCAACAGGAAGAATGCTATATGTAATTGTGCCGCCAACAAAGCCCCACCTGATAATGCGTATAACAAAAACAAAACAGGGGTGGTTGGCATGTTCCAACGCGGTACAGTTTTCAGTTGCGCATAGATCATTGAGGTGCAAAAGACCGCGGCGATGCAAAGCGCGCTACCCAGCCAACCCAACGGGATGATGCGAATATCGGCAAAGATCAAGAGGGCCGCATATAGCCCCATTACCAGAAGTGCTGCGACCGCAATAACGCCTTCGCGGCTAAGCCAAGATGTACGCCATTGGCTGAATGCTTTCATGGCACGTTGCGGATTGCCTAGGTGAAAAGTGGATGCTATTAATCCGCCAACGGCTAAAGCGAATGCAATAAAGAAGAACGCAAAAGCTGACCAGCCTGTTACTGTTGGTTGACCTAACCCCAAGAAAGTCAGCAGGCCAAAGCCAAGACCAGAAAGTGCAGTGAAGATAATTACGGATGCTGCTGGATGCATATCAAATGGCCTCTAATGCTTTATCAAGCCATCCAAGAAGGCCTTTTGGTGTTTCAGAAACTGGTTCAAGGAACGGCGCCAATATATTGATATCACTATCGGTTTGTATATCGGCCTTGGGGCGCGGCGGCAGGTAACGATTGACAGGTTTCGTGCCTTGCTCTGCCATCAAGCGCATACCACCGCGTTCTGCTGACATGCGTGATACGTCACTTTCGGGATCGGCGAAATCACCAAAATGCCGCGCGTTTGCAGGGCATGTGCGTACACAAGCGGGTTCGCGGTCAATCTCTGGCAGGTTTTCATTGTAAATTCGATCAACACATAAAGTGCATTTCTTCATCACACCCTCTTTTACATCCAGTTCACGCGCACCATATGGGCAGGCCCATGCGCATAATCCGCACCCGATGCAGTCACTTTCGTTGACCAAAACGATGCCGTCTTCCTCGCGTTTATAGCTGGCACCTGTGGGGCATACGGTGACACATGGCGCATCTTCGCAATGCAGGCAAGATTTTGGAAAATGTACGGTTTGTGCTGGTTTTTGGGGTTGTTTAACCTCATATGTATGTATTCTGTTTAGAAATGTACCAGTTGGATTTTCACCATATGCGTCTTGATCGGACAGTGGTGCGCCGTAATTAGATGTATTCCATTCTTTGCAGTTGATGACACAGGCATGACACCCAACGCAAATATCAAGGTCGATTACAAGGCCAAGTTTTTTGGCGGTGCTGGTGGGTAAAGCTGTCATCTTAAAACTCCTCGCCGTATGCAATATCTTTCGGGCCTTGGCCTACAGGTGACGTTTGCACGGATGTTTCAGGTTGGCTTACACCATCCCCTGTTGGGGCTTTTTCGATCTTCACGCGCAGATCATACCAAGCGGCTTGTCCTGTGATCGGGTCAGAGTTTGACCAGCGTAATCCGTCGCCTTTGGGCGGTAGAAGTTCATGGATCAAGTGATTGAGCAAGAAGCCTTTTGTAGCCTCTGGCGCGTTTTCATCCAAGGCCCAAGCGCCTTTGCGTTTGCCAATGGCGTTCCACGTCCAAACCGTGTGCGGATTAAGTGCATCCATGCGCACAACGGGTACTTTGATTTTACCGTGATGCGAAGTGACGTAAGCCCAATCACCTTCTTCAAAGCTGTGCTTTACCCAAACTTCACCCGAAACATAAAGCGGGTTGGTGCCGTGGATTTGGCGCAACCATGCGTTTTGCGATCCCCATGAGTGGTACATCGCAGCTGGGCGTTGGGTAAGTGCGTGCAGTGGATATTCTTCGCAATCGACGCTTTGTTCTTCATAAGGTGCCCACCAAACAGGTAGCGGATCCATTGCTTCGATCAGCTGTTCGCGTAGATGATCTGGCGGTTGCAATTCACCTTTGCCTTGGGCTGCCAGCCGGAACTTCTGAATGGGTTCGACATAGATGCTGAACAGGTAGGGGGATGGTTTATCAAAGATGCCGCGTTCCACGGCCCAGTTTTGATATGCCATATTCCAAGGTTTATAAAACAACGCCTCTTCTGGAATATGATCCTGCCAGAAGCCACCGTTTTCAATGTATTTGTCGATTTGCGCAGGGTTCGGTTCACCGCGCCCTTTGCCAGACCCGTCTTTGTTACGAAAACCCGCCAGTGGGCCAACGCCGGGGCGGCGTTCGTGGTTTACAATGTAATCTGCGTAATCTTTGTACTTTTCTGATCCATCTTCATTGACGAAACCCGGCAAGCCCAGTTTTGAACCAAGCTGTATAAGCGCTGATTGAAATCCGCGCACATCACGGTCAGGTTCTACCACGGGCCACCGAATACTGTCACAAATTGCATCGGCTTCAGAAATCGGACGATCCAGCAGTGAAATACAATCGTGGCGTTCCAGATAGGTGGTGTCTGGCAAGACCAGATCGGCAAATGCCACCATTTCGGATGAATAGGCATCGGAATAGATGATGTTGGGGATCACATAATTGCCGTCTTCATCTTTATCGGTCAGCATATCCATCACGCCGCGCGAATTCATCGAAGAATTCCATGCCATATTGGCCATATACATAAACAGCGTGTCGATTTTATAGGGATCGCCTGCGTGTGCGTTCGAAATCACCATATGCATCATGCCGTGGGCTGATAGCGGGTTTTCCCACGTAAAGGCTTTATCAATACGAATGGGTGTGCCTGACGCGTTCAGCGCTAAATCTTCGGGGCCTGTCGGGAAACCCAAATGGGGGCCATTTAGCGGCCCGCCGGGTGTGGCGTAGCTGTGTGGGGTGGGGTGGATGCCCACAGGTTTGGGGTAGGGTGGCTTGAAACGCATGCCACCTGGTACTTCAACGCTGCCAAGCAGGATTTGCAGCAGGTGAATGGCGCGGCAGGTTTGAAAACCGTTCGAGTGTGCCGAAATTCCGCGCATGGCGTGGAATGACACAGGCCGGCCAGTCATGGTTTGATGCTTTTCGCCCTTCCAGTCGGTCCACGGCTGATCGATGGTGATCTCTTGCTCAAACGCTACATGGGCCAGTTCAGCAGCCAAGCGGCGGATTGTTTCAGCCGTTATACCGCATCGTTCCGCCACAGCTTCGGGGGTGTATTCGTCTGACAGGTATTTTTCGGTCATCAGTTGGAAAACGGGCGTGTATTTGGTGCCCTGATAAGTGATCTCACCCGTAAACACAGGCTTTACACCCTTTTGGTCAAATGCGGCAGGCGCGCCTGTAACGCGGTCTTGCACCATGAATTGCCCATGCACATCGCGTAATAGCAGGCCGTGTTCATCACTGCTTTCATCCATGTTCACCAACATAGGCGCGTTGGTGTAGCGCATGAGGTATTCCAGATCGACCTTGCCTGCCTTTAGCAAAACATGGATCATCGCCAGCACAAACAAACCGTCTGTGCCGGGAGTAACGCCAACCCATTCATCGGCAATCGCGTTGTAGCCAGAACGCACAGGGTTTACGCCCACGATTTTCGCGCCGCGTTCCTTCAGCTTTGAAAGCCCCATTTTAATAGGGTTGCTGTCATGATCTTCGGCAACACCAAAGATCATGAACATCTTGGTGCGATCCCAATCGGGCACACCAAATTCCCAAAACGCGCCGCCCATTGTATAGATGCCAGCCGCCGCCATATTCACCGAACAAAACCCACCGTGGGCGGCGTAATTTGGGGTGCCGAACTGTTGTGCCCAGAAACTGGTTAAGGATTGTGATTGGTCGCGGCCTGTAAAAAACGCCAGTTTATGGGGTGCTTTTTCGCGAATGGGGGCTAAAGATTTAACTGCAATATCAAAGGCTTCATCCCAACTGATTGTTTCAAATTTGCCTTCACCACGTTCGCCAACGCGCTTCATAGGCGCTTGCAAACGCGCAGGGGAATAATGCTGCATGATGCCCGCCGAGCCTTTGGCGCAAAGCACACCCTTGTTGATCGGATGATCGCGGTTGCCCTCGATATACTTCACCTTACCGTCCTTCAAATGCACGTCGATACCGCAACGGCAGGCACACATATAGCAGGTGGTTTTGCGGATTTCGTCGGAAACCTCTGGCGATGTATCAAGGTCTGGCTGGTGGTGATTCATTAAACTACTCTCCCTTATGGCGGATTATGGTGAAAAATGTTGCAAGAGCCAGAGTAAAAAGAAATTTGGGGTAGGTTTTGGTTTGAATGAAACTACATTCGGTTTTTAGGAAGGCTTACATGTTTTAGATAGGCTATACTGCATATCACGTTAAATTGCATACCATTGCATACAATAGCCCTTGCGAGACTCACTTTTATGGTGCAAAAGCCCCCTAAACCCATTCAACAACACCCATCGGAGGTTCCATGACTGTTACCGTAGGCACAGACACCAATAAAACCCGCAAAACCCTGACTGTAGGCGCAAAAGCCGTCGATTATTATTCAATTCCGGCGGCTACTGCTGCGGGATTGGGGGATTTCTCAAAACTTCCAGCAGCATTGAAAGTTGTTTTGGAAAACATGTTGCGGTTTGAAGATGGTGGGCGCACTGTTTCAACAGAAGACATTAAAGCGTTTGCTGAATGGGCTACAAAGGGTGGCAAAAACCCCCGTGAAATTGCATACCGCCCTGCGCGGGTATTGATGCAAGATTTCACAGGTGTGCCTGCGGTGGTTGACTTGGCCGCGATGCGTGACGGGCTTGTGGCCTTGGGTGGCGATCCTGAAAAGATTAACCCGCTAAGCCCTGTTGATCTGGTCATCGACCACTCTGTGATGATTGATGAGTTTGGTAACCCACGTGCGTTCCAGATGAATGTTGAACGCGAATATGAACGTAACCTAGAGCGTTACACATTTTTGAAATGGGGCCAAAAAGCCTTTAATAACTTCCGCGTTGTACCACCCGGCACTGGCATTTGCCACCAAGTGAACCTTGAGTATCTTTCACAAACTGTTTGGAAAGATGCCGATCAAAACGGTGTTGAAGTGGCTTACCCTGATACGCTGGTTGGCACTGACAGCCACACCACTATGGTTAATGGTGCAGCCGTTCTGGGTTGGGGCGTTGGCGGGATTGAGGCAGAGGCCGCAATGCTTGGCCAGCCGATTTCAATGCTGATCCCAGAAGTTGTTGGGTTTGAACTGACAGGCAAAATGATGGAAGGCACCACAGGTACTGATCTGGTGCTGAAAGTTGTCGAACTGCTGCGCGCCAAAGGCGTGGTTGGTAAATTTGTTGAATTTTACGGCAAAGGTCTGGATGTTTTACCACTGGCGGATCGCGCAACGATTGCCAATATGGCCCCTGAATACGGTGCTACATGTGGTTTCTTCCCGATTGATAATGAGACTTTGCGTTACCTGCGTAACACAGGCCGCGATGAAGATCGTGTGGCACTGGTTGAAGCGTATGCACGCGAAAATGGTTTCTGGCGTGGTGCGGATTATGCACCTGTTTACACAGACACATTGCACCTTGATATGGGCACGATTGTGCCTGCTATTTCAGGCCCGAAACGTCCACAAGATTATGTGGCTTTAACGAACGGCCAAACAGCGTTTCGCCGTGAAATGGAAGAAACTTTCAAACGTCCGATGGGCAAAGAAGTGGCTGTTGCGGGTGAAGATTACACGTTGGAAAGCGGCAAAATTGTTATTGCGTCGATCACATCATGTACCAATACTTCCAATCCATATGTGATGATCGGTGCGGGCCTTGTGGCGCGTAAAGCGGCCGCTTTGGGCTTGAACCGCAAACCTTGGGTTAAGACATCTCTTGCCCCTGGATCACAGGTTGTTTCAGCTTATCTTGAAGCGGCAGACCTGCAAAAAGATCTGGATGCGCTGGGCTTTAATCTGGTGGGTTACGGCTGTACCACATGTATCGGTAACTCTGGCCCGATCCAAAAAGAACTGTCAACGGCAATAGTCGAGGGCGATCTTGTGGCAACTTCAATTCTGTCAGGTAACCGTAACTTTGAGGGCCGTATTTCACCCGATGTACGCGCTAACTATCTAGCCTCACCACCACTTGTTGTGGCTTATGCAATAGCGGGCACCTTGGACATTAATTTGGCGACAGATGTAATAGGCACCGATAAAGACGGTAACGACGTTTATCTAAAAGACATTTGGCCTAGCACACAAGAAGTTGCTGAAATAGTTGAAGCCACTGTTACCCGTGAAGCGTTTCTGTCTAAATATGCAGATGTGTTTAAGGGTGACGAAAAATGGCAAGACGTGGAAATCACAGACGCTAAAACCTATGATTGGCCACCCACTTCTACCTATATTCAAAACCCGCCTTACTTCCAAGGCATGTCGGCTGAAGCTGGTACAATTTCGGATGTGAAAGATGCCAAAGTTCTGGCACTTCTAGGCGATATGATTACCACAGACCACATTTCCCCTGCGGGTTCTTTCGCGGTGGATACACCTGCGGGTCAGTACCTTAATGAACGCCAAGTGCCAGTGCGCTCGTTCAACTCGTATGGGTCGCGCCGTGGCAACCACGAAGTGATGATGCGCGGCACGTTTGCCAATATCCGTATCAAGAATGAGATGCTGGCAGGCACCGAAGGTGGCTATTCCAAAGGGCCAGACGGGGTGAAAACGTCTATTTATGATGCCGCAATGGCCCATCAAGCTAATGGCACACCGCTTGTGGTGTTCGGCGGGCAACAATACGGTGCGGGGTCTTCGCGTGACTGGGCTGCCAAAGGCACTGCCTTGCTGGGCGTAAAAGCGGTTATTGCTGAAAGCTTTGAGCGTATTCACCGTTCCAACTTGGTTGGTATGGGCGTTATTCCGTTTGAGTTTACAAATGGTGACAGTCGCAAATCTTTGGGCCTGACAGGTGATGAAACCGTGTCTATTACGGGCCTTGAGGGCGATATTAAGCCGCTTTCGGAAGTGCCTTGTGTGATTACCTACCCAAACGGCGACGTAAAAGAGATTGCCTTGAAATGCCGTATCGATACAGCCGTAGAGATTGAATATATCGAACATGGTGGCGTGTTGCATTATGTGCTGCGCAATTTGGCTAAATCTGCGTAAGCAATTTTAAATAACACTTGAAAAGCATCCTTTTAGGGTGCTTTTCTGTTTTTAAGATAGGGGACATTCATGTCAGGTCATAGTTTTACATTTACACACGCTTTGTGTCGCAAACCCGCGAACAGTATTGTTGATGGTTTGCGGGCAACTTATTTGGGAACGCCTGATCCGGCTGCTTTCATGGCTGACCACGAAGACTATGTTACCGCATTGCGGGCCACGGGTGCCGTGGTGGATGTGTTAGAGCCGCTGGAAGACTTTCCAGATAGTGTATTTATTGAAGATGCAGCGCTTTGCCTGAAGGGTGTTGCGATTTGCCTTAGACCGGGGGCTGATACGCGGCGTGCAGAAACTGCGGCCTTGCGGCCCGATCTGGTTCGGTTGTTTGGCCGTGTCATTGACTTGCAAGCCGATGGGTTTGTGGATGGTGGCGATATATTATGTTCGGATGATGAAGTTATTATTGGCCTTTCAGAACGCACAACAGCGCAAGGGGTGCGTGATTTGCAACCGATTGTTGAACGGCTTGGTTATCGGCTGCGTATTTTTGAAACCCCCAAAGGTATTTTGCATTTTAAATCAGATAGCAGTTTGTTGGATGCAGAAACGATATTAAGTACAAAACGGTTAAACGCCTCTGGCTGTTTTTCATCTTATAAAGTGATTGAGCTGGCAGATGGCGAAGAGGCCGCTGCCAATGCGATCAGGTTCAATGACACGGTATTTGTGGATAAGAAGTTTCCCAATACCGCTGATTTATTAAGGGGGCATGGCTATAAAGTTGAACCGCTTAGTGTTGCACAAGCCGCCAAGGTAGATGGCGGGCTTTCATGTATGTCATTGCGCTATAGTGCGGATGCAGGCGTATAATTGCGTTTTAACCAACCAACCGATAGAAAAACACGCAGCTCATCACCAAACCTACAACGATTATGATGGCGCGTACCGCAGACTTACTTAGGCGTTTGGCAATTTTGGCACCGATGTAGCCGCCTAGGATGTTGGCGATCATCATGATGACGGCAGAGGGCCAGACGATCAGGCCTGCAAGGGCGAATGTTAATACGGATATGGCCGAGATCACGAAGGATATACCATTTTTCAACCCATTCATCAGATTTAGACTGGTTAACCCCCAAAGCGCGTAAAGCGCTAGCAGAACAATGCCCAAACCGCCGTTAAAGTAGCCGCCGTAAATGGATACGACAAGCGTGCCAATGGCACCATATGGTGTAAGTTGAATGCCGCCACTGCGACCCCATGCCAAAATGCGGTCTTGGAAAGCGAAGATCGCTGTTGAGGCCAATAACAAAAACGGAACGATGACGGTGAAAAATTCATTGGATGAGATCAGCAATAAAAGTGCGCCTACTAACCCACCTACCAAGCTTAATGCACATTGTTGTATCAGCGTGCGCCGATTAATCGCCGCTATATCACTGCGAAACCCCGCAGCCGCGGCCAAATATCCCGGAAAAACCGCAATGGCACTGGTCGCGTTGGCAATAATGGGGGGTACACCAGCAAAAACCAAGGCTGGAAATGTTAAAAATGTACCGCCACCAGCGATGGCATTTAAGATGCCTGCAAGGAACGCTGCGATTGTGATAAGTACTGTAGCGTCCATATTTCCATCCAGTTTCCTACTGCAAATGGAATAAATACAACACAACTGCAATGAAATTCGTCATTTGTTAGGTCTGTAACGTTTGCTCGCAAACACTTTATTGGATTTACAGATCAAACTAATTTAAACATGCCGTCACAAGGAAACGAAAAGGGTGATTTTATGCGTAAAATAATTGCAATGTTGGTTTTGACCACATTTGGAACTATGACTTACGCGGATGAAGACGGCTCTCTTGTTGTTGTAGAGCTTTATACATCAGAAGGCTGTTCATCTTGCCCGCCTGCCGATGATATTTTGACGAAACTGTCAGAGTATGATGACATTCTAGCCCTTGCCTTGCATGTAGATTATTGGGATTATCTTGGTTGGAAAGATGAATTCGCAATGAAAAAATTCACCAACCGTCAGCAAATATACAACTCAGTTCTTCCAAGTCGTTACCGTTTGGTCACACCACAGATGGTGTTCCATGGCCAGTCGCAAATTGCTGGTGCGAAACCTACGCAAGTTAAGAAAACGCTGGAAAAGTTGCACAAACAATCTGACAGAATATCGCTTGGGGTGGAGAAAAAAGATACGTCTTTTCATATCAGCATAGACCCTCGTGGTGAAGAAGTATCAAATGCAGATGTTTTCGTTGTGCAGTATAGCCCCCTACAGGTTTCAAAGGTTAAAGCTGGTGAAAACCGAGGGAAGACACTGAAACACACAAACATCGTGACATCATGGGAACGTATTGGGCAATGGAACGGCCAAGCCGGCTTTAGGATTGAGCAACCATTACAAGGTATGGATAGCTCCGCGATAATTGTTCAGATTTCTGGTAACGGCCCAATTCTGGCGGCACGTAGACTGGAATAATTCAGAATTTCATATGCAGTAATTAAAAAGCGCAGCTGATAGAGCCGCGCTTTTTAATTGGAAACAGTGTTCTATTATTTTGAAATAGGCCCGATCAGCATCGACATTTGCCGACCTTCAAGTTTCGGATGATTTTCTATCTGTCCAGCTTCGGCCTCTATTACGGCAGCTTTAACGCGCAGCAACAGTTGCAAGCCTAAGTTTTGGTGTGCCATTTCACGGCCACGAAAACGCATGGTGATTTTAACTTTATCGCCATTTGCCAAAAACTTATAAACACTGCGCATTTTTACATCAAAATCATGAACGTCCGTGTTTGGGCGAAACTTAATTTCTTTGGTTTCGATGATTTTTTGTTTGCGACGCGCTTCGGCTTCGCGTTTTTGCTGTTCATATTTGTATTTGCCAAAATCCATGACTTTACAAACAGGTGGTTTCGCATTTGGCGATATTTCAACCAGATCTAAGCCAGCTTCATCTGCCAATTCCATACCACGTGCAGGTGTTACAACACCTACGTTGCCGCCATCGGCGCCAATTAATCGAATTTCATCTGAGGTAATGCGTTCATTCACGCGGGGTCCAGTTTCGCGCGTCGGGGGCGCTTGGTGCGGTCTTCGGGCTATGGGGTCAAATCCTTCTTTTGTTAACTTTGTGCAAAATCTAATGTGCCTTGGCACAGCAATCAAGCCATAAACCTGTCTGTCTGTCGAAACTGTTAAGGTCAAGCATGGTTTTGTAAAATTAAATGTAGAATCGCAATTTTTTGCTGATTTTATTAATTATATGGCAGTTGCACTTGTAATTCATGCAATCAAAGAGCAAATGAAGCGAGTCAAATGGGGCATAAACCGAATTCTGGAGTATCGGGTATGAAAAAGATTTTAACACTGGTTGTAGTATTGGCTGTAGCTGGCGGCGTTTATTTCTTTGTAGAAAATAAGAAAGCTGCAGAAGCAGAAGCTGCAAAAGTAGAAATGGAAGCTGCAACTGCTGCTACCAAAGCAGCTGAAGAAGCAGAAGCCGCTGCAAAGGCCGCTGCACAAGAAGCTGAAGCAATGGCGGCAAAAGCTGCGAAAGTTGCAGAAGAAGCGGCTGCTAAGCTAGAAGAAGAAGCAAAAGCGCTTGCTGCAAAAGCAGCTAAAGAAGCTGAAGCTGCTGCAATGAAAGTTGCTGAAGAAGCTGCCGCGAAAGTTGCTGAAGAAGCTGCTGAAATGGCAGCAAAGGCTGCAGAAGAAATGGCCGCAAAAGCTGCTGAAGAAGCTGCTGAAATGGCTACGAAGGCTGCAGAAGAAGCCGCCGCGAAAGTTGCTGAAGAAGCTGCTACCAAAGCGGCAGAGGAAGCGGCTGAAGCGGCTGCAAATGCTTTGCAAAGCACAACAACAGAATAGAATAATGTAAACTGATTTTATAGAGCGGCCCATTGGGTCGCTCTTTTTGTTTGACGTGTTAGAATTCGCGCGTAGGTTTGGCAGATAAGCTAAGGAGAGTCGCTTTTGCCAAATGTAGAATTACCTTTTACGCGTGAGGAATACGCGGATCGATTAGTAAAAACCCGCCGTTCTATGGAGGCCGCTGGAATAGAGCTGCTATTCAGTTGTGATCCAAGTAACATGGCGTGGCTTACAGGTTATGACGGCTGGAGCTTTTATGTGCATCAAGGGGTGTTGATTGCCCCAACGGGGGATCCCGTTTTTTGGGGTCGTGCCATGGATGCGGTGGGCGCCAGTAAGACCTGTTATATGGATATGGATAATATTGTTGGCTATCCTGATGATTATGTCATGTCCACCGAACGCCACGCGATGCAACATTTAGCGGCGTTAATCAAAGATCGGGGTTGGGCAAATTTAAATCTAGGCGTCGAGATGGAAAACTATTACTACTCGGCCAAAGCACATCAGGTTTTAACAACTGAATTCGGCGCTACTTTCAAAGATGCAACGGCTTTGGTTAATTGGCAACGAGCCGTGAAATCAGATCAAGAATTGGTTTATATGCGCCGTGCTGCACGAATTGTAGAAAAGATGCACGCGAAAATTCTGGATGTGTTTGAGCCTGGTAAACGCAAAAACGAAGTTGTGGCGGATATCTATCATACGGGCATGTGGGGATCTGAAATTGATGGTGTAGCCTTTGGGGGTGATTATCCTGCGATTTGCCCGCTTTTACCAACGGGTGATGAAGCGGCAGCGGCGCATCTGACGTGGAATGATAAACCAATCCCGAATAATTCCGGAACATTTTTCGAAGTCGCAGGCTGTCATCGCCGCTACCATGTACCGTTAAGCCGAACCATCTGGTTAGGAAAACCGCCTGAAGATGTGAAATATGCCGAGGCTGTCGTGCTTGAGGGCATTGAGGCGGGCATCAATGCCGCCGTTGCAGGCAATACCGCAGGCCATGTGGCACAGGCGTTTTATGATATTCTAGGCAAACATGGCATAGAACGTGAAGGCCGGTGCGGCTATCCCATCGGTTTGTCATATCCACCCGATTGGGGCGAACGAACATTTTCAATCCGGCCCGAAGATACCACAATTTTGGAACCGAATATGACGTTTCATTTTATGCCCGCCCTTTGGATGAAGGATTGGGGATTGGAAATTACCGAAACCCTACGGATACGCGCAAATGGTGTGGCAGAACCGCTGGCAGATGTGCCGCGTAAATTGTTTGTAAAGGACTGATATGGACCGTTTGGCCGAGACAATAGAAATGCTGGACCGTCTAATTGCTTTCCCGACAATATCGAGTGACAGCAATATGGAATGTATTACCTATTTGCAGGACTATCTATCTGGTTTGGGCGCGCGGTGCGAACTGACATCCGAAGTAGAAGGCAAAGCTAATTTATTTGCCACTCTTGGCCCCGAAGGCGATGGCGGGATTGTTTTGTCAGGGCACACAGACGTGGTGCCTGTCGCAGGTCAAGACTGGTCTTCTGATCCGTTTATTATGCGTCGCGAGGGCGGCAAGCTTTATGGGCGTGGCACTTGCGACATGAAAGGTTTCATTGCTGCTAGTTTGGTGATGGCCAAAGATTATGCCAAGCAGAACTTAAAGCGGCCGATCCATTTTGCCCTAACATACGACGAAGAAACGGGATGTATGGGCGGGCGTGTTCTGGTGGATCAGTTGGTTAAAGACGGGTTGAAACCATCGGTTTGTATTGTGGGTGAGCCAACTTCTATGCGTATAATCGAGGGCCACAAAGGCTGCTGTGAATATTCAACCGAATTTACGGGTGTAGAAGGCCATTCCAGCTTGCCACATCAAGCAGTGAACGCTTTGGAATATGCCAGTCGCTTTGTGGCGCATTTGATGGAGGTTCGCGCGCAGCTTCCTGAAATGGCGCCAGAAAATTCTAAATTCGACCCACCATTTTCAACCAGTTCCATTTGCGGGTTACATTCGGGTGTGGCCCATAATGTGATACCGAACAAAGCCTTGGTGGAATGGGAAATGCGGGTGATACAGCAATCTGACCATACTTACTTGCGCGAAGCGATGCAGGATTTTGTCGATACGGTATTACTACCAGAAATGAAGGCTAAGTCACCAAAAGCTAGTATTGAAGAGGTGGTTTGCACCGAAGTTGTTGGGTTGGAACCAGAAGAAGATAATGAGGCTGTTAAAATGATCCGAGAGCTTACAGGCCGCAATTCCACCGATGTTGTATCGTTTGGTACCGAGGCTGGTTTGTATCAAGCCGCAGGCGTAAGTGCCGCTTTGTGCGGGCCTGGCTCGATTGAGCAAGCACATCGCCCTGATGAGTATGTGGAAATAGCGCAGCTGGGTGAATGTTTAAAAATGTTAGATCGTTTGGCGGGGGAATTGGCTTGACACATATAGCAGTTATTGGGCGCGGTTTAGTTGGGTCGGCGGCAGCACGTCATTTGGCGCGTGACGGGCATCAGGTAACATTGATCGGGCCGTCTGAGCCTGAAGATAAAGCTGCGCATGACGGTATATTTGGCAGTCATTATGACGAAGGGCGTATTACGCGGGCGTTAGATCAGACTGTATATTGGTCAGATATTACGCGGGCCTCTATTGCGCGGTATGCGGATATAGAAGCGCAAAGCGGGATCTCTTTTTTCACTGAATGCGGCGGGATGATGTTGGGGCCGCAGGGCTGCGATTTTATCGAAAAAGTCAACGATGTGCGTAAAGCAGGTGCGATTGAATGTGATCGGTATTCGGGTGCGATTTTAGAAGAGGCGTTCCCATTTTTCAAATTTGAACGGGATGCGCAGGCACTTTATGAACCAAAGGGGGCAGGGTACATAAACCCTCGGCGCTTAGTGGAAGCACAATCAATAGCGGCAACGCGTGCGGGTGCAAAATGGGTTGATGCAACTGCCCTTGGTATTACGGAAAGTTCTGACAGCGTTATTATCACCACTGACAAAGGTGAAATTGTAGCCGATCAGGTTTTGGCAGCAGCAGGCGGGTTCACTAATATGTTCATGCCACAACCCTTGCCAGTTCAAAGCTATGCCCGCACGATTACCTTTTTTGAAGTAGATCAAGATGAAGCGGCGCGCCTGTCGCGCATGCCAACACTGGTTATGCGGTTTTCAGATGGACGTGATCCGTATGTATTGCCACCGATTTTATACCCGGATGGGAAAATTTATTTGAAAATTGGGTGTGAAAAATCAGATGTACCATTGGACAGTCTTGAAGAATTAAAAGAATGGTTCAAAGGGAATGGCAGCGATGAAATTGGCGATTATCAAAGGTCAATTATGATGGAATTGATGCCTTATTTACGTGTTGTGTCTACCCACACTGAAGCCTGCATGACAACGTTCACTGTTGATGATCTACCGCTTATATCACGTCAGTCCGATAGGGTTGTTGTGGCCGTTGCTGGTTGTGGACGTGGGGCAAAATGTTCGGATGAATTGGGCCGTATGGGGGCAGAAATGGTTTTGCCACTGTCCGCGCAATAGCAGGCAATGTGGCAGGTTAAATGCGGCATATGCAGGTCGCTATTAAACGTGCCAAATAGTATCAACTCTGTCACACGGGTAATATGAAATTTTCGTCACTTCCAATCGCTACAATAGGTGTTCTTTGTGCTATCTTTGCTTCAATAAGCTTTTCTTTGAACGATATGGGTATCAAGTTTTTAAGCGGTGATTACCCGTTGCACCAAGTCGTTTTTGCACGTTCATGCATTGGTTTATTGATTACATTACTGGTGATTATGCCGCTTGAAGGTGGCTATGCTCTAATTCGAACCAAACGGCTAGGCCTACACCTTATGCGGGGTGGCTTTGTTATGTCGGCGAATTTTTTGTTTTTCATGGGGCTGGCGGAAATTCCTTTATCCGAGGCCACCGCAATTTTCTTTGTAGCACCATTGATTATTACGATTTTTTCGGTGGTGTTTCTATCCGAAAAAGTTGGCCCTTGGCGCTGGTTTGCGGTTGGGATGGGGCTGTTTGGGGCTATTTTAATGTTACGGCCCACGCCTAGCAGTTTTCAGTTTGCCAGTTTGCTACCTTTATCGGCAGCGTTTTGTTATGCAGGATTGCATGTGCTGACGCGTAAAATAGGGGCTACAGAAAAAGCCTCTACGATGGCGTTTTATATCCAACTTTGCTTTGTTGTTTCATCGTTAATGATGGGACTATTTTTTGGCGATGGTGCTTATCAAGATCAGGATAGTGCTGCGCTAAGGTTCCTGCTGCGCCCGTGGATTTGGCCAGATTTTTCTGCTGATTTGATGGTTATGATTGGTATCGGGGTGACCAGCGCATTTGGCGGGTATTCCATTAGTCAAGCCTACCGTTTAAGTGAGGCGGCATTGATAGCACCTTTCGAGTATTTGGCATTGGTTCTGTCGGTGGTTTGGGGGATTTTCGTGTTTAACGAATACCCAGATCAGCTTGCTTGGGCCAGCATCGGGCTGATTATATCGGGTGGCATGTTGATGGTGTGGCGTGAAGCTGTGGCCAATAAAAAACCAAAAATCATTAGCCGTTTGCCAGTGCAAAGATAGTATTTAAGCGGTTAACTTATCTACAAGTGTTACTGCCTACTTTACCAGAAGACGCTAAAAAATGTTGACTGGAAACAGCGGCACTGGCGTCAACTATTGATAGATTATGGTACCCATCATCTTGCACCGGTAAGATTATGCTGCGTTGGTAAAATAATTCTGGGGCCAGCTTATTGTTTAAAACAACACGGTAGGGTGCCACCCCGCCGCTGAATTTCACCAACAGGCCAGGTGGGCATATTTCTATTGTGGCCCCTTCGGGTGGGAAAATTATCGTGACATTTTCTTGTTTTTTTGCCCGGGTGCCGAACTGTTTTAGATGATGTGGTATCGCTGCATTTCCTGTGGTTTGTGACAACACAAGCGGGGGTTGGGTTAATCCAACAGTGTCAAACATTTGAAACAGAATAGGGGCGGCAAGCTCGGCACCAAATGCCCCTGGTATAGCTGTATTATTGGCGCGCCCGATTAATACACCGATTACATGTTGCCCGTCAAAACCAATAGCCCAACTGTCACGGTGACCATAAGATGTGCCCGTTTTATAGGCGATATAACCTGCCCGCGTGGTAAGGGGTGCGGGCATTTCGCGTAGTATCTGTGCTGTCATCAGGGCCGAGGTTTTGTTGATGAAAGCGGCACCTTTTACTGATGCTTCAGGGCGTTCATGCAGATTAATTGCATGCCCGTTATTCGCCAGACCACCATATGCCTGCACCATTTGGCGCAGCGACACGCCAACCCCGCCCAAAGCAATGGCAAGGCCAGGGTCATTGTTTTGTGGCAGCCTTAAATCCAGCCCCGCACGTTTTAAGACGGCGGAAAACCTGTTAACCCCGATTTTATCCAAAACTGTGACCGCAGGAATGTTGCGTGAACCGATTAATGCATCATGTACGGTCATCATACCTTTATATGTACCGTCAAAATTGGATGGCTCATACTGCCCAAACCGTACGGGCATATCGGCGATCAGGGTTTGGGGATGCAAAATACCATCGGCAAAAGCTTTGGCATAGATAAAGGGTTTCAAGGTAGAGCCGGGCGAGCGGATGGCATCGGCCATATCAACATAGCCATGGCGTTGTTCATTGGTGAAATCAGGCGAGCCAATATAGGTAATTATGTCGCCTGATTTATAATCGGCAATGATAACAGCCCCAGAAATAGATTTACCTTGGCTTTGAATTTTACGTTTGAATAGTTCTTCAGCTTTGCGCTGAATATCCTTGTCCAACGTCAGTGTGCCTGTTTTATTACGATGCATTTGGGCCATGTGCAGGGCATAGCGTGGAATTTTTTGCAAGTCAGACGAAACCTGTTCGCGCAAGGCGGATTGCAGGGTTTGGGCGTCAAACACACCTGCCAGATGTGCGCGGTTCAACACTTTATCTCTAGCGCGCATAGCCTGTTTAAGATTGCGATCGGGCCTGCGGTGATTGGGGGATTGCGGAATGGCAACCATTAGAGCCGCTTCAGAGGCGGTTAGTCTGGAGGGGGCTTTGCCCAGATAAACATAACTGGCCGCCGTAATACCTTCTACATTACCGCCGTAAGGGGCAAGTTTCATATAGATGTGCAGAATTTCATCTTTACTTAACTGTCGCTCAAGTGCGAGGGCCACGCGAATTTGACGTAGTTTTGAGGTAACTGAACCCGTTGCAAGCCGTTCTAACAAACGGGCGACCTGCATGGTTAGGGTAGAGCCGCCCGAACGTATTTTGCCACTTTGGGCAAACTGGCCTGCAGCGCGTAAAATAGCCCGAATATCAACGCCATTATGCTGATAAAACCGCTTATCTTCATAAGCGATTAGCATGGCAGTATAGATCGGATCAATGTCGTCAGATGCCGCATCAAACCGCCAATAATCATCGGGCGTAAGAAAGGCTGCGATCAAGGCACCGTTGCGATCATAGACCCTGTCAGATGTAGCAGGATTAAGGTTGGGTAGTTTTGTTGTGCCCACCCAAATATCAAACGCGGCCATAGAAATGAGACCTAGAACAAGAACTGTTATAAGCCGCCCGCGCATTTTACTGACCCAGAACTGTCACAGTGCCACTGGCGGTATTACCCCCTAAATCAGTACGGTACATATCTGTTATATGGGCCGCTGGTTGGTGAAACTTGCCAGCGGAAATTGCGCGCAGCACGTAAGCCAGTTTAAAACTACGATTACCTGACCAATCGACAGCGGCCAAGAAACGATCTTTGTGAAATTCGCTGTGGGTCGCATCTATCAGGTTATCAAGCCATGGAAGTGAAGAGGTGCTGCCCGACTGCAACAGACGTGGGTTATCAATTTCAAAGCCTGCGGGCAGGGGATCATTGACCATAAGGCGGGCGAACCTGTCAGTTTCTGGGGTCACTTTAATTACCACAACGATTTTATCATTCTGTGCAATATTCGACATATCAACCCTGTCACCTGTGACCGTATAAAAGCTGCGCCTGATCTTATATCCGCTTGTGTGCTTTTCAATGTCACCCACGGGTTTTCCTGTGGCAGTTAAGATCATATTCAGCGTGGTGTTATGCGGGTTTTCAATAACGGCACGGCCTTGGGCTACATCATATGATGAATAGCGGCGTTCGGCATTCAGCAGAGCTTTGCCTTGATCTGTGTTTTGTACGGACGCTGCCAAACGCAAGGCCCATGCCTGTTCTTGTGTGCTGCCGTTTGAGGCAAGGCGTACAAAGTCGGCACGTTTTATAGCAGTCGTTTCAGAAAGATTACCCGCTTGAACCGCAAGGGCCAAAACAGCGGCTTTATCCCGTCGGTATGAGCCAAAGTCATCGGCAAAGCTGGTATGCTTTCCCAGATCAAGCTTGCGAAATGCGCGCGCGAACATGGCTTTGGATCGCTCGTTTTCGCCGTATGCCGCAAGAGCTACACCTAATTGCGCTTGTGCAAGTGCGGTGGCAAACGCATCACCCTTGGCATCACTATAATAGCGCAATTCACCGATTGCAGCTTTGCCAACAGAAGCCAAAACCATCAATGCATAGGCGACCTCTTCGCCACCTTTATCAAAATCGCTTGCGTTGTTTACTGTGTTCTTCAGCCTTGAAAGCGCTTGGTTAAGCACGCGCTTTGGCACTGTGGCACCTGCTTTTTGGGCGCGTACCAGAAAATCTGTGGCATATGCATCTAGCCAAGGGTTTTCGCTTTGTGGGCGCCACAAACCAAAACTGCCGTTGGTGGATTGATTTGCGATTATTTGGGTAATGGTTTGTTGCAAACGTGTATTTGCGGTTGCTGGATCATCCAGTTGACCTTGAAAAGACAGTAGCGGTTGCGCCTTGGAAATTAACTGTTCGGTGCAACCATACGGGTATGTATCCAGCGCGTGAACCAGCCCTTGTATGTCAAGCCCCGCTTGTAATTGGGGGATGATTGCCAGTTGTACATCATTGCTAAAAGCATTCAGCAGATCGGTTGGAACCCTTTCATTACTGTTTGGTGCAATGGCCATATCCCAACGTTTCACAATGGGTAGATCGTTATTTTGAACAGGTAAATTGACGGTTTTTGTCAATGTTTGGCCGTTCGGTAGTTTCAAGTTCATCTGAATTTCACCAAGCCCTGCAAACCGCGCGGCAAGGGGAATTTCTATGTGTTTACGTGCCCCTTCATTCAAAGTGAAAACCTTCGCAGTTGTTTCCAGTGCAAGCTCGTTCGTGCTGTCCAGTGTTAAGGTAACTTGCCCTGCACCCCCGTATGCATGGGCGATTTCTAGGCGTAAACTGGATGTGTCACCTGATGCCAGAAAACGCGGCGCGTTTGCCAGAATGATAACAGGGTCACGTACAAGCACTTCTTGAGATGCTTGGCCAACTGCTTTATCTGACCATGCAATAGCCATCAGTTTCATCGTGCCGTTAAATTCGGGGATGTTAAGGGGCACGTCTATGTGGCCGTTTTCATCCAATTCCAACAGGCCAGAGAATATGGTGAGATAAGTTTCGGTTTTAGGCCCCAAACCACTGTTTGGAACACCCCCATCACCCCCACTGCGCAAGGCGCCATCAACCCCTGCAAACCCGTCGATAAGACGGCCATAAAGGTCGCGCATTTCAAAGCCAAGTTTGCGTTGACCAAAGTAGTATTCTTGCGGGTCGGGGGCTTTGAAACCTGTGATGTTCAGTATGCCCAAATCAACGGCCGCAATAGTTGCATATATCGGGCCTGACTGGGATGACGATGCGGTCAGGCCAATGGTTGTTGGTGCGTTTGGGTTGACCATTTCAGGGACATCAAAGCTTAATGCGATCTGCTTGTCATTTGCGCTGATCGGCACCCAGTTCACCCCTACCGCACGGGTGGGGTTGCGGCCAGATTTGGCCTGTGTCGGTTGAATAAAGCTGGTCAGGATATAGGCTCCAGACCCCCAGTTATCAGTTACGTCAAAAGATATTTCAGCATCACCTTTTTTAACGGAAACTGTTTTTTGGGCTACAAGTTCTGAGTTTAAAACAACGATCTGTGCAATCCCATCGTAGGGGGCTGTTATGCGTAAATTTACCGTGTCAGACATTTGATAAATGTCTTTGTTCAGGCCTGTTTTTAGACGATTTGGGGTGTCTGAATTACTTGCAGAGCCATAATAGCCTGCGTGAAAACGGTAGCTGCCCAGTTGAACAGCACCGCCGTTTTTTGCGTCCAGTGTCAGCTCATAATCGCCCCATGCAAGGGGGATTTGTAATTTTGCAGGTTTATCGGAAACAACCGAAACCGTGCCGCGTTCAACAATTTCACGCGATTTAATCGGTATATAACTCCAGCGTTGATCTATTTTGAACCATTGGTAATTGGTTTCTATGCGTTCAACGCGCCAGTTTGCGGTGCCAAGATCAGCCAATGACATGCCTTGCCCCACGGCAATAACCTCAAAGCTGGCTTGTGCGCCTTCGGGAACAGAGCCGTCAAACAAAGGTTTTATCCCGATCAGGGGTGATTGCGGTTCCATCAAGCGGGTTAATGTGCGTTCAACGGGCCGCCCAGACCCTTCACGCATTTGTAGTGTAACCTTCAGTTGTTCAGGCTGATAGGGGGATGTCATATCTGGAAGCGGCAAACGGGTTTTCAACATACCGTCCTGATCGGTAAAAAGCCCGTTGGGAAGGCTTGCAACTTTTACCCGTTGTTCTGTTAAAGATGAGCCAAAGTGATAGCCTGGAAATGCAGGTATTTCGGTAATTGTGCGCCGTTCAATAATGCCGCTTAGGGGCAGGTTGGCACCACTTGCACCGTAAAGGTAGTTGGCTGTGACAGACAGTTCAGGCGGGGAAGATTGTGCAATGGCAGCGTCGGGTAGATCGGGTGTGAAATCTATTCTTTCGGGAACAAAATCTTCTACCAGAAAGTTCCAATCCGCAAGTGGGGCGTCATCAGTATCTAAGTATATCCGTGTTGACCATCTGCCCAGTTGGGCTGAAGGGGCTATGTGAAGTGAAAACACCCGCCCGCCTGCACCTTGGTCTGTTAAAACTGTGCGGCTGTATTCCTGCCCATCGGGACGGTAGGCAATCGCAGTTAACGGCAGATCGGTAACACTGGTTGATTTTGCATTACGCAGTAAAACTGTGCTGAAAACCTGATCGCCGGGTTGATAAATGCCCCTGTCTGTGGTGACAAAAACATCGAATTCATTGGGGGCTTCACGCCCTTCAACGCCGCGATCAGAAAAATCAAAAGCGCTGGATGTTAGATCTATAAAGGCAAAATCTTTTGTTTGATGTGCCGATAGAGCAGCAGGGGCGTTTCCTGCACGCCCCGCAAGGGCCGCTTTGGGGAAATGCGCATAGCCATTTTGGTCTGTTTCGACGGATGCTAATACTTTATTGTTGCGTGAAACCAGATTTAGTTTGGTTTTGGTCAGATTTGCTGCTGTTGCCAGTGATTTGGTCAAGATATGCAGCCCGTCCGGGCCTGAAAAACTGGTGATACCGATGTCTGATATTAAAAACCACTGGGTTGCAGGGCTGCTGTGCTTACGTGCAACTGGCAAGCGTGCCGTCATAATATAGAGGCCAGGTTCAAACTGTTCTATGGCCTGTTGTACGGGCAAAGCTGTGACTATTTCTTGGTTTAGATTATCTTGAGTATCTGCCGTACCTTTCCAGATTTGCTCGCCAAACTGATCGGTCATCTGATTTGCGTCATGTCCTGATAGTGGTTGCAAAAACAGCTCTCGTAATAAAATAGGCGATAGGTTGCGTTCTTGTGCGCGGTAAATTGTGATGTCTAAGCTTTGGGTGTTTACAGTGACAACAGGCACAGTGGCAGTTTCACCTTTTGGTAATACGTAGCCATTACCCTGAAACCGCACAGCGGGGGCGCGGTCGGGGATATAAAGCGTATATGAAAATGGTTTAGTTGTTGTTTCACCCGAATTTGCGGGCATTCCTGTGCGCATGGTTAAGGTGAAGCTTTCGCCAAATTTCATCCCATCCATACAAAGCCTGTGGCCCTGCACCTCTGCCACCAGATCAGATTTTAAGGTTTGTACATAGTCCAGATAATCAATGCCAACAGGTGCCAGTTTTTCTGAGAATGTAAAGCAGACACGTGGTTTTGCGGCTGTAGTTTCTATTTCATAATCCAGTATGCGGGGGCCGAACTTTGCCCGTGCAGCGGCAACGGCGGCATCATCTTGGCCTGTAATTTCATGTAAGTGTCGTGTTGCAGCAACAATATCTTTGCCGCGCCCGTAATCGTTTGTAATTGCAGCAATAAGGGCGCGAATTGCAGCAGGTTCTTCACCGTTACCTGCATCTAAAAAGGCGTTTACAGCAGCGGCAGAACCGTAATACCGAAGCCGCGACAGAGTGTTGGGAAGTTGGCTTGCGCGTTGTTTTAAGGCCTCTGGTATTGCAAGCCACGCGTTGCTGTTGCCGTCTATTGTGGCGGCCGTGAATACATCCATAAACCAGTCGGCGTTTGGCTGATCCAGTTTCCCGCGATGGGTTTTCAACGTGGCTATGGCCTTAGCTACGTCTTGTCGGTAAGTTATTGCTTGGTTTTTTTCGTAGCCATTTAAGTAGCCCAACCGTTTAAGGCGAATGTTTGCAACTGCGCGTTTTGCGGGGTCTGTATCAATAAGTTTGGCTGAAATGGCCCCAATAAACGGGGCAGGTTGATAACTGCCATCTTTTAGAAAACACGCGTTGCTGCGGGTGTTATATGTGATTGCGCGGCAGTTCTGTTCTGTAAAACAGGCCGTTTCACAATAACTTTGTGACGTTTCAAATATCGACCGCAAGTCACCGCCTGCATAATCCATGTCCATTTCATATGAAAATGTGCTGTTTGGGTAAGTTTCTGCCGATGATGCTGGTGTGGTTGCAATCATTAAGCAGGCAATTAAACAAGTTCTAAACATATGGCGCATCTTTATACCCTTTGAAAACAGCGAGAAATATGTACTGATAGTGGCCCAAATAAACCCAAGCCGTCAACAGTTGCCAATAAAGTGGGTTGGAAAGTAGTACGGTTTAAATCATGCCTTAGTTCAAGTCACTTCTTGACGGCCTTTCAGGATTGAAATAGGAGGTAAATTCTCTGAGCGGGTATGGTGAAGTGGTATCATAAGAGCCTTCCAAGGACATGT
>CAJXSR010000015.1 GCA_913061275.1 uncultured Paracoccaceae bacterium
AACGCGCACCGGTTGAAGTGTTCCATGAAGCACTTGAAAACATCAAACCATCCGTTGAGGTGCGTTCGCGCCGCGTTGGTGGTGCAACATATCAGGTGCCTGTCGAAGTGCGTGTTGAACGCCGTGAAGCTTTGGCTATTCGTTGGTTGATCGGTGCGTCTCGTAAACGCAATGAGAAAACAATGGAAGAACGTCTTGCTGGTGAATTGATGGATGCCATCAACAGCCGCGGCACAGCCGTCAAGAAACGTGAAGACACCCACAAAATGGCCGATGCTAACAAAGCATTCAGCCATTACCGCTGGTAATTTAGAAAAAGGCCCAGAAAAATGGCACGCGAATATCCTCTCGAACTATACCGTAACTTCGGCATTATTGCACATATTGATGCGGGTAAGACGACTTGTTCAGAACGCATCCTGTACTACACAGGTAAAGAGCACAACATCGGCGAAGTTCATGATGGCGCAGCCACTATGGACTGGATGGAACAAGAGCAAGAGCGTGGTATTACTATTACGTCTGCTGCGACCACTACTTTCTGGGAACGTACCGAAGATGGTACAACACCAGACTCGCTTAAACACCGTATGAACATCATCGACACACCGGGTCACGTTGACTTTACAATCGAAGTTGAACGTTCATTGGCTGTTTTGGATGGTGCTGTTTGTGTTCTTGATGCCAACGCTGGTGTAGAGCCGCAAACAGAAACTGTTTGGCGTCAGGCTGACCGTTATAAAGTTCCACGTATTGTTTTTGTGAACAAAATGGACAAAACGGGCGCTGACTACATGAACTGCGTTGAAATGATCCGCGATCGTACTGGCGCACGCGCTATGCCTGTTCAAGTTCCAATCGGTGCAGAAACCGAATTGGAAGGCGGCATCGATCTAATCACACAAGAAGAGTGGGTTTACATCGGTGAAGATCTTGGCGCGACATGGGAAAAACGCCCTATTCGCCCTGAGCTTGCTGAGTATTGTGCGAACCTTCGCAACGAGATGATCGAAATGGCTGTCGAAATGGACGACGATGTCATGGAAGCATATCTTGAAGGCCAAGAGCCTGATGTTGCAACTTTGCGTCGTTTGATCCGTAAGGGTACATTGGCATTGGAATTCGTTCCTGTGCTGGGTGGCTCTGCGTTTAAAAATAAAGGTGTGCAACCTTTGTTGAACGCTGTGATTGACTTCTTGCCGTCTCCTTTGGACGTTGTTGATTACATGGGCTTTAAGCCTGGTGATGAAACAGAGACACGTGACATTGCACGTCGTGCAGACGACGATATGGCATTCTCTGGCCTTGCGTTTAAAATCATGAACGACCCATTCGTGGGTACGCTGACATTCACACGGATCTATTCAGGTCAGTTGAAAAAAGGCGACAACATGATCAACTCTACCAAGGGTAAGAAAGAACGTGTTGGCCGGATGATGATGATGCACTCAAACGAGCAGGTTCCTATTGAGGAAGCTTTCGCGGGCGACATCATTGCACTTGCAGGTTTGAAAGAAACCACAACTGGTGACACACTTTGTTCTGTAAATGAGCAGGTTGTTCTGGAAACGATGACGTTCCCAGATCCCGTGATCGAAATCGCTGTAGAGCCAAAAACAAAAGCTGACCAAGAGAGAATGTCTCAGGGTCTTGGCCGTCTTGCAGCAGAAGATCCATCTTTCCGTGTTGAAACTGACCAAGAATCCGGTCAGACAATCATGAAAGGCATGGGCGAGTTGCACTTGGATATCCTTGTGGATCGTCTGAAGCGTGAGTTTAAAGTTGAAGCGAACATTGGTGCGCCGCAAGTTGCATACCGTGAAACTATTTCGCACGAAGCTGAGATTACCTACACACACAAGAAACAATCTGGTGGGTCTGGTCAGTACGCTGAAGTTAAAATGATTATTCTTCCAACAGAGCCTGGCGAAGGGTTCTCATTTGAATCCAAAATCGTTGGCGGTTCTATTCCAAAAGAATATATCCCTGGCGTTCAAAAGGGTATCGAGTCTGTAATGGACAGTGGCCCATTGGCTGGCTTCCCAGTGATCGATTTTAAAGTGGAATTGATCGACGGTAAGTACCACGATGTTGATAGTAGCGTTATGGCATTTGAAATGGCTGGCCGCATGGGTATGCGTGATGGTTTGCGTAAAGCGGGTGCTAAAATGCTGGAACCGATCATGAAAGTCGAAGTTATAACACCTGACGAATACACAGGTGGTATTATCGGTGATCTGACATCGCGTCGCGGTATGATTCAAGGTCAAGACACTCGCGGTAACGCGATTGCAATCGACGCACGTGTGCCTTTGGCAAACATGTTCGGTTACATCAATACTCTACGGTCCATGTCTTCGGGCCGTGCGAACTTCAGTATGCAGTTCAGTCACTACGACACTGTACCAAATAATATATCCGAAGAAATCCAGGCGAAATTCGCCTGATCTGAAACCTAACAGGTCAGGCACTGCCGACCGAATATAAACCTAGGAGGCCCTAGTTATGGCAAAAGAAAAGTTTGAACGTAATAAACCACACGTTAACATCGGCACAATCGGCCACGTTGACCACGGTAAAACAACATTGACAGCTGCGATTACAAAGCAGTTTTCAGACAACTTCAAAGCGTACGACGAAATTGACGGCGCGCCAGAAGAAAAAGCACGTGGTATCACTATTTCTACTGCTCACGTTGAGTATGAAACAGAAGCACGCCACTACGCGCACGTTGATTGCCCTGGCCACGCCGACTATGTGAAAAACATGATTACTGGTGCGGCACAAATGGATGGTGCTATCTTGGTTGTGAACGCAGCTGACGGCCCTATGCCACAAACACGTGAGCACATCTTGTTGGGTCGCCAGGTTGGCATCCCTCACATGGTTGTGTACATGAACAAAGTTGACCAAGTAGACGACGACGAGTTGTTGGAATTGGTTGAAATGGAAATTCGTGAATTGTTGTCTATGTACGATTACCCAGGCGACGATGTTCCTATCATTCCGGGTTCTGCACTGGCTGCTTTGGAAGACCGTGACGATGAAATCGGCAAAGAAAGCATCGCTAAATTGATGGCTGCTGTTGATGAGTATATCCCAACACCTGCACGTGCTATTGATAAACCTTTCTTGATGCCTATCGAGGATGTGTTCTCAATCTCTGGCCGTGGTACAGTTGTAACAGGCCGTATTGAGCGTGGCGTTGTGAATGTTGGTGAAGAACTAGAAATCATCGGCATCAAAGACACTAAGAAAACAACTTGTACTGGTGTTGAAATGTTCCGCAAACTGCTTGATCGCGGTGAAGCAGGCGACAACGTTGGTGTTCTTCTTCGCGGTGTAGACCGTGATGGCGTTGAGCGTGGCCAGGTTCTTTGTAAGCCGGGTTCAGTGAAACCACACACTAAGTTTGAAGCAGAAGTATACATTCTGACTAAAGACGAAGGTGGCCGTCACACGCCGTTCTTTGCTAACTACCGTCCACAGTTCTACTTCCGTACAACTGACGTGACAGGTACTGTTGAGTTGCCAGAAGGTACAGAAATGGTAATGCCAGGTGATAACCTGAAATTCTCAGCTGAACTGATCTATCCGATTGCGATGGAAGAAGGCCTACGTTTTGCGATCCGTGAAGGCGGCCGCACAGTTGGTTCTGGTGTTGTTTCTAAAATCATCGAATAAAAATTAACCTTCGGGTTCGACGTAGGGCGGCTGGTTCTCAGCCGCTCTACCTATCAACTCTAACGCCTTGAAAGGCTTAAGATATGAAAAGCCAAAATATTCGTATTCGGCTGAAAGCTTATGATTACCGCGTGTTGGATGCTTCCACTGCAGAAATCGTGAACACAGCTAAACGGACGGGTGCCCAAGTACGCGGCCCTATTCCAATGCCGAACAAAATCGAGAAGTTTACCGTGCTGCGTAGCCCGCACGTAAACAAAAAATCTCGTGAACAGTTTGAAATTCGCACACACAAGCGTTTGTTAGACATTATTGACCCAACTCCACAAACAGTAGACGCGCTTATGAAGCTCGATCTTGCTGCTGGTGTTGACGTCGAAATCAAATTGTAAGGGGGCGGGGATATTATGCGCTCTGGTATAATTGCAAAAAAACTGGGTATGACCCGGGTATTCATGGAAGACGGCAAACAGATCCCTGTTACCGTTTTGCACATGGAAAATCTACAGGTTGTGGCCCAACGCACAGGTGAAACAGATGGTTATACCGCTGTTCAGCTTGGTGCAGGTGTTGCTAAAGTAAAGCGTCAGTCAGCAGCAATGCGTGGCCACTTTGCAAAAGCAAAAGTCGAACCAAAACGTAAAATCGCGGAATTCCGCGTTTCAGCAGATAACTTGATTGAAGTTGGCGAAGAAATCACTGCCAACCATTTCTTGGAAGGTCAAAAAGTAGACGTAGCTGGTACATCAATCGGTAAAGGTTTTGCTGGTGCGATGAAACGCTGGAACTTTAAAGGTCTGCGCGCGACACACGGTGTATCTGTTTCACACCGTTCACACGGTTCAACAGGCCAGTGTCAAGAACCCGGTAAAGTTTTCAAAGGTAAGAAAATGGCTGGTCACATGGGTTCTGCCCGCGTGACGACACAAAACCTGGAAGTTGTCAAAACTGACATCGATCGTGGTTTAATCATGATTAAAGGTGCTGTTCCTGGTTCCAAAGGTGGTTGGGTTACTGTTAAAGATGCTGTTAAAAAGAAAGCCCCAGAAGGTTTGCCTTTACCAGCCGCTTTGCGCAGCCAGCAAGCACCTGCCGTTGAAGCACAAGTAGAAGAAGCCGCTGTTGAAGCGACAACCGGAGGCGCAGAATAATGAAAGCCGACGTTATTAAACTGGACGCAAAAGCTGCGGGCAGCATCGAGTTATCCGATGCTATCTTCGGTCTAGAGCCTCGTGCCGACATTTTGCACCGTGTTGTACGTTACCAACTGGCAAAACGCCAAGCTGGTACGCACAAAGTAAAAACACGGTCTGAAGTTAGCTATTCAACCAAAAAGATCTATCGCCAAAAAGGTACAGGTGGCGCACGCCACGGTGCCCGCTCTGCGCCGATCTTTCGCGGTGGTGGTGTCTATAAAGGCCCAACACCACGCAGCCACGCACATGACTTGACTAAAAAGTTCCGTGCATTGGGTTTGCGTCACGCTTTGTCTGCAAAGGCAACAGCAGGTGAGTTGGTTGTTTTGGATGCGGCAACGTTGAGCAATGCAAAAACCAAAGATCTGGCTAAAACACTGGCTAATCTGGGTTGGAAAAAAGCATTGGTTATTGATGGTGCCGACGTGGATGCAAACTTTGCATTGGCTGCACGCAACATTGACGGCATTGATATTTTGCCATCTCAAGGTGCCAACGTTTACGACATCTTGAAAGCAAACACTTTGGTTTTAACCAAAGCGGGCGCCGAAGCATTGGAGGCACGTTTGTCATGAGTACGCAAGCAGAACTATATGATATAATTCGCAAACCGATCGTTACTGAAAAAGCAACACTGGCGTCTGAACACAACGCTGTTGTATTTGAAGTAGCAATCGACGCTAACAAACCTCAGATCAAAGAAGCCGTTGAAAGCTTGTTTAATGTCAAAGTAAAAGCTGTGAATACAACGATCACTAAAGGTAAAGTGAAACGTTTCCGTGGCCAACTAGGCAAGCGTAAAGATGTCAAAAAGGCATATGTTACACTTGAAGAAGGCAATACTATCGACGTGTCTACAGGTCTTTAAGTACCCCTCATAAAGGATTTAGAAGCCCTCGCATTTGCGGGGGCTTTTTTCGTAAGAGACACAGGGTAAATCATGGCGCAAAAATCCACTATTTATAAAGCTGAGCTTTCCGTTTCCGATATGGATCGTCATTACTATGAGACCCATAAACTAACTGTTGCCAAACACCCGTCAGAAACGGATGAACGGTTAATGGTGCGTATTCTTGCTTTTGCACTGAATGCTCATGAACAGCTGGAAATGACCAAGGGCCTTTCAACAGATGACGAGCCAGACATTTGGCAGAAAAGCCTAAGTGGCGAGTTAGAGTTGTGGGTGGCGTTGGGGCTTCCAAGCGAGAAGATTGTGCGCCAATCCTGTGGCAAAGCCGACGCGGTGATTGTCTATTGTTACGGCGGCAAGACGGCAGAGATGTGGTGGGAGAAGATCAAAAACAGCACCACGCGGTTTGATAATCTACAGGTTATAGGTTTTTCACAAAATGACACCCGCGAACTGGCAAAACTGGCAAGCCGCTCGATGAAGCTGCAGGTTAATATTCAGGACGGCGATGTGATGGTCAGTGTTGATGATAGCATCGTTTACATTACCCTAGCCAAATGGAAAAATGCGGGTCATTGAGTGGCTACATAAGCGCCTGACCCTAGGGTGGGTGCAGAATGCGCCCTCCCGTTGGGGAGGGTCGGGCGCGGGCCGCTTGCGCGACCTATATGGTGGCGTCTGATGCGCGTGGAGACCACGTATCCAATCTTTGCTGGATGGTTTTCCAATAATAGTGTTATACGAAGGATTATGTAATGCGTGGGCTGAAGGCCACCCTACGCTTGCTGAGGGCATATTGTAGATGAGAATTACAAAACCAGATTATGACTTCGAGAGCTTAAAGAAGGTTGCGCCAGAGTATAGTCGAAGGGCGAAAGTAATGCGCGAAATTTGTTCGAAGAGACACGAACGAACTATTACTTGGGATAATAGAAGAAATTACGCGACAACGGCGATTTCGATTGTGGTTATTTCACTAACTTTTTTGGTACAAATGAATTAGCAATTGCCACAGAACTATCAGTTAATTTTTGGAATTGGTGTTTCAGATTAGCTTCGCTAGCGTTAGTTTTGATTTCAGTTTGGCAGCTAACTAAGAATAATTCTCAGATAGCGTTTGTTTACTACTCTAGCATTCAAGATTTTTCTACTATTATAAACATGATCTATTTTATCGTGAATGCTGAATCGATGACAAAAACTAAAGCTTCGGAAGCGGCTAGCGAGCTTTTCTCAATGTATGATCAAGCTAGTAAAGATATTCCTCGTATTAGTAATAAAGAACATTCAGTAGTTAAGAAGGATTTGGGACTTTGATTTATGCTCAATTAATGAAAGAAGTGCTAAATAATAAAGAATTAATGCTTAACTTGGAGCTAGCATCTGAATTAAATCTCCCACAATGGTGTATAGTAGGTGGAGCTATTCGAGATCATTTTTGGGGCTTACATACTCCACAAAGCAAGTATACGCCTAAAGATATAGATTTGATTTTTTTTGACCCGAAAGATTGTTCAAAAACTCTTGAGCAAAATATCGAAGATAACCTTAAGGAAATTTCGGGTAAGATGTGGAGTGTTAAGAACCAAGCTAGAATGCACGAGCATAATTCCGATACGCCATATTTAGGCACGCTCGATGCAATTTCCAAATTTCCATTGCAAGTTGTTACTACTGCGCTTTCAATTGCGTCAGATGGTGAACCGTTACTCGTGACGATATATGGCTATCAAGATTTAATTGTGCCTGCTATTAATCCAACAATACATTATCAAACCAAAGAACGTAGAAGATCGTTAGTTGAATACATTGAACGGAAAAAATTCTCGAAATTATGGCCTCAAGCAAAGCTAGCTGAATTCATTTAGATTAGTGCCCTAGTTGTTCGCACAAAACTCCACCCATACTATAGACACCCACCCACTTCCCTGATACTCCCGCCCAATCGATTGGCCTTGGATTCGTTCTGGGGCCTCTCTCTTTATAAAGCGGGGACCTTCGGGGCCCTATAACCAAGCAGCCCCACATGGGTTGCGTTAAAAACGGAAGACAGAAAGAATGGCATTAAAGTCGTATAAACCGACGACGCCAGGCCAACGTGGGTTGGTTCTGATTGACCGTTCCGAGCTTTGGAAAGGCCGTCCTGTTAAAGCGCTCACAGAAGGTGTGCGTAAAAAGGGTGGCCGGAACAATACCGGACGGATAACTATGCGTCGCAAAGGCGGTGGGGCGAAACGTCTTTACCGTATCGTAGATTTCAAGCGGAACAAAATGGATGTTCCAGCAACGGTTGAACGTATTGAATACGATCCAAACCGGACTGCGTTTATCGCGCTGGTTAAATACGAAGACGGTCAACAAGCATACATCCTAGCACCACAGCGTTTGGCTGTTGGTGATACAGTGATTTCATCTGCTAAGGCCGACATCAAACCTGGTAACGCTATGCCGTTTACAGGCCTACCTATTGGTACAATCATCCACAACATCGAGCTGAAACAAGGCAAGGGCGGCCAAATGGTACGCGCTGCTGGTTCTTACGCTCAATTTGTTGGTCGTGATGGTGGGTACGCACAAGTGCGTTTGTCTTCTGGTGAATTGCGCTTGGTACGCCAAGAATGCATGGCAACAGTCGGTGCCGTTTCTAATCCTGATCACAGCAACCAAAACCTTGGTAAAGCTGGTCGTAATCGTCACAAGGGCATCCGCCCAAGTGTTCGTGGTGTTGTTATGAACCCTGTAGATCACCCGCATGGTGGTGGTGAAGGTCGTACATCCGGTGGTCGTCATCCTGTGACACCTTGGGGCAAACCAACTAAAGGTGCCCGCACACGTTCAAATAAGACAACGGATAAATACATCGTTCGTTCTCGTCACGCTAAGAAGAAGGGTCGTTAAGATATGTCTCGTTCAGTCTGGAAAGGCCCATTCGTTGATGCATACGTTTTGAAAAAAGCGGAAGCAGTACGTGAGTCAGGGCGCACTCATGAAGTGATCAAAATTTGGTCTCGTCGTTCAACAATCCTACCACAGTTCGTAGGTTTGGTATTCGGCGTATATAATGGCCGCAAGCACATTCCGGTAAACGTATCTGAGGATATGATTGGCCAGAAATTTGGTGAATACAGCCCGACACGTACATATTACGGTCACACGGCTGATAAAAAAGCGAAGAGGAAATAAGACATGTCTAAGTCTAAAAATGCTCGTCGCGTTGCAGATAACGAAGCTATGGCCGTATCTCGCATGCTTAAAACCAGCCCGCAAAAATTGAACCTTGTGGCTCAACTTATTCGCGGTAAATCAGTTGCAAAAGCATTGACCGATTTAACGTTTTCAAAGAAACGCATTTCCGATGATGTAAAGAAAACTTTGCAATCAGCTATTGCTAACGCTGAAAACAACCACGGTTTGGATGTTGACGAATTGATCGTCGCTGAAGCTTGGGTTGGAAAAAACCTGACAATGAAACGTGGACGTCCACGTGCACGTGGTCGTTACGGTAAAATCCTGAAGCCTTTCGCTCAGGTTACCATCCTTGTCCGCCAACCTGCAGAGGAGCAAGCATAATGGGTCAAAAGATCAATCCAATTGGCTTTCGTCTGCAAGTCAACCGTACATGGGACAGCCGCTGGTTTGCTGAAAGCAAAGATTTCGGGGATCTTCTACTAGAAGACCTGAAAATCCGCGATTTCATCAAAAAAGAATGTGTTCAAGCGGGTATCGCACGCGTAATTATCGAACGCCCACACAAGAAATGCCGCGTGACTATTCACTCTGCACGTCCTGGTGTGATCATCGGTAAAAAAGGTGCTGACATTGAAACTCTTCGTAAGAAAGTTGCCGCACTTACAGCGTCTGAATTGCACCTGAACATTGTTGAAGTTCGCAAGCCAGAAATGGACGCAACCTTGGTTGCCGAAAGTGTAGCGCAACAGCTTGAACGTCGTGTATCTTTTCGCCGTGCGATGAAACGTGCTGTGCAAAACGCCATGCGTATGGGTGCCCTTGGTATTCGTATTAATGTGGCTGGTCGTTTGGGTGGTGCAGAGATTGCACGTACTGAATGGTACCGTGAAGGCCGCGTGCCTTTGCACACATTACGTGCTGACATTGATTATGCGCGCTACGAAGCTCTGACCGCGTATGGTATCATTGGTATCAAGGTTTGGATTTTCAAAGGTGAGATCATGGAACATGATCCGCAAGCACATGATCGTCGTATTGCTGAAGCTCAAGAAGGCGGTGGACCACGTCCACAAGGTGGCGGTAATCGCCCACCACGTCGCTAAGTAGTAGGTGAAGGAGAAATAAAATGCTTTTACCAAAGCGTACTAAATTCCGCAAAGCGTTTAAAGGCCGTATCCACGGTCTTGCAAAAGGCGGTTCCGATCTGAACTTCGGTTCATTCGGTCTTAAAACAACCCAACCAGAGCGTATCACGTCTCGTCAAATCGAAGCGGCCCGCCGTGCGATGACGCGTCACATGAAACGTCAAGGCCGTGTATGGATCCGTATTTTCCCGGATTTACCTGTAACCAAAAAACCTACCGAAGTTCGGATGGGTAAAGGTAAAGGGTCTGTGGAATTTTGGGCAGCTAAAGTGAAACCCGGTCGTATCATGTTTGAAATCGACGGTGTATCCGAAGCAGTTGCAGTAGAGGCCCTGCGCCTTGCCGCAATGAAGCTACCAGTAAAATGCCGCGTCGTTCAACGCGAAGATTGGTAGGCAGTTTTGGCCGCTAGGCCAAAAGCTGCGCGGTGTAGGTGATACGAAGTATCGCCGGGCCGCTTAGATAAAGAATTGGAAACCCCTGACCGAAAGGTTGGGGGTTTTTGCATTTGACTGAAATTAACCCATTCAGCTTATCGGAAACGCATTGATCCCAGAGTCTACAAGGTCGCTGATGTAGGTTCGGGCAATCTTTGGGTTGATTGCGACAATGGCAGGCTTGCAAGCTAGTGAAACCAATCCGTGTACGCTAGCCCACAAAAGTAGAAAGAACTGCCTGTGTTGTTCGGATTTTGGATCGGCTTCACCGGCAATGATCAACGTTTCCAGTAGGCCGATTTGAAAGTCTTGTGCTTTGGGGTCTTGCGGCAGGTCTGATCTGTACTCGAACATCAACCACCATCGCCGTGGCTCTGCCGTTGCAAAGTCAAAATAGGCCTCACCCAAGGCAACCAACCGTGAACGTTTATCTTGTGGTGCAGTTTGAATGGCCGCATGCAATCTATCAGACAGCATTGCGGCAGATTTTGAAATAACTGCGCGCACTACAGCATCCAGATCGCCAAACGCATTATACAACGAACCAACCGATATATTCAGGTCTTTGGCCAACCCGCGTGCACTAAGTGTGTCGATCCCTTTTGTAAGGACGATGCGCTCTGCAACGATGCAAGCCCGTTCGCGAATGTTAGCCAGATTGCGTTCCCGCTTTGAAAGAGTTTTTTCTTTGGTCATGGGTGCTTATGTGGGGTATCTTTCGGGTCATGTCAATTTCTGGAACCCTATAAACGCACGGCTTTGTTCGGGGTTAACCGATAGACCTTTGATGTCAGGTTATATGTGCGCAGGAACTGGGCAATAGACCCAAATGTCACTATGCCAACCTTATTGCCATGATCGGCGGTGGTCATCGCCTTAGAGGTTAATGACGCAAGATTTCGTTTAAACATACCAATCGGGATGATTTGTGGCTTGAAATGTGCCGCGATATTGGCCTTGATTTTGCTTTTGTTCGAAGTTTTGTACAAGCTTGCCATCACTACATCTAATGTATGTTCGGTACAATTCTGAAACTGGCTTGTTGAAGGGTTGGACAGCACTGAATAGTTGGGGTTGTGCAAGGTTGAATAAGTCGGGCTGGCAATCACCTTTAACAGTTTTTTCTGTAAGCGGGGATCAGGTATGATAATGCCTGCATCCAGTTTGTAGGCGCCCGCAAAAAAATCAGCGGGGCTGTCTTGTATAAGGTCGCTTCGCGTTTTGTTGCCAGATCGTTGGTACAGATTATAGACCCGATAACCACGCCCTGTGCTGCCATCTGCCTGTGTGATCTGGGAATAAACCCAAAACGCTACATGCGTGTAATTGATACCATTTGGCAGTGCTGATGGGTTACGCCCTATCCGCGCCACGATCGCTACATTTGCACCGCGCGCGGCAAGATCATGTTGTACGCGATTTGAGAATGCCGCAACCTTGGCGGCTGGTATGATGGATTTACCTGCCTCACTGCTGCCGGCCCACGCGATAGGCGGCAGCGTAGTTGTAAGTGCAAATATAACCGTGAAGAATAGACGTAGCATGATAAGCTTCCTTATTTCGGATTAATCAAGGGTTGGGATGGCATCTGCTTGTACTGCTTTCGGTGTGATCTTTTGGCCAGTACCCACCTCAAGTGCATCTTCGCCGACTTCCTGTATGGCAGCACCGGAAATTGCTAGTGATGATCCAAACAGAACAAGTGGAACTGAAACTACTGTTGATGCACCTGTAATGATAGCAGCTGATCCATGACTGGCGGCCTGCGCACTGTGATTGGCAGACTGGTTAGAATGCTGACCACTTGCGCCTGCAAAAGCAGATGTGGCAATCGTTGCGGCGAGAGTGGTGATGATTATGGTTTGAATATTCATGGTAACCTCAAGTTTGTGAACGTTGTTCATGGTTTATATCCATTAACGCACGCCTGTCAATACAAATGTGAACATCGTTCACAATAAGTAAAACATACCCCATAAGGACATGTGGCAATCTCTCCCTCGCACAACACCACTCTCTGCGCTATTACTCGCCCATGTCACAAATAGAATCGCTTTTCGCCACCCGCCTTTACCGTGCTGCCCTTAGTGAGCAGGGCAAACCTATTGATACGCCTGAATTGGAAGCCACTTGCCTATCCATCGCAGATGATGATGAAGCGGGGCAGGTTTGGTGTGAGGAAAATGATTTTCCGGGCTACACCAGCTATGCGTCGTTAGATGATCTGGCTTGGCGGTTTCCGATCTTTAAGGATTTGGTTGAAACACTGGACAAACATGTTGCCGCTTTCGCAGATGACTTAGAGTTCAATCTGGATGGCAAAGAGTTGAAGCTGGACAGCATCTGGATAAACATCCTGCCCACGGGTGGGATTCACACCAGCCACATTCACCCGCATTCTGTAATCAGTGGCACAACCTATGTGTCCCGCCCAAAAGATGCCAGTGCTATCAAGTTTGAAGACCCCCGTTCACAAATGATGATGGCATCCCCTATACGTAAGGCAGATGCCCGCAAAGAGCTGCGCAGCTTTATCTATGTAGAACCAGATGCAGGTGACGTTCTGTTATGGGAAAGCTGGCTGCGCCACGAAGTGCCGATGAATATGTCCGACGAAGAACGTATTAGTGTTAGCTTTAATTATGCTTGGGGCTAAGGCCAGTATTGGCCTTAGATCACTATTTTAAGCTTCTAAAAATCAAAACGCAGCTTTCCATTGTTCAGTATCTATAAACCAACGCTCTTCGTAGACTTTTGAATTGGTAAGTTTGAATAATACTGAAAGTTGGCTACCATCGAGAACTTTATCGCATTTCCACTCAACGACTGAAACGACCTCTCCTTGGGTTCCGATCTGGCGTATTGACGTGATCTCGAAACCACCAGGTAGTGCCGCCCCAAGATTGTTCAAGACATCACGAAATGCAGCTCTGCCTGTTAAGACGTCATTCTGACCGGGCATCACGAAAATCATATCGTCGGTATAATCTGCAATTAATGTGTCCCAATCGCCATTGGCAACAGCTTCCCATCCGCGCTGTACGATATCAGCATCGTTTATTGTTAGTGTGTCTGACATTTGGTATCTCCGTTTTGTGTGATTACCTTGCAAAGTTATAAGGATCACAGCAGAATAGAAATAGGTCACATGCTGTATTATGGATACTGCAAATGTAGTATTTTTTATTACAAAGTCGTTTTCTATTTGGAAAAGCGAACAGCAATGTCGAATGGAAATTGATGAATAATTTGGATAAACCCGCTTCGCAAACTGAGCACCTTAGTGCAAGAGAGATGGAGATTGCAGAAGCTTTTTCAGGCGGGGAAAGTTACGTCAATATTGCTGATAGGTTGTGCATAGCACCCTCAACAGTACGTACGCATCTTTCGACGATTTATCGAAAACTTGGGGTGTCAACGAAACTGGAACTTCATAAATATTTGGACAATAGCCAGCAACCCCCGAAGCCAAAAGAAATTCAGAAAATCCCGCTGCCTGACAAACCTTCGATTGCGGTTCTTGCGTTTGAAAACATGTCTGGTGATCCAGAACAGGAATATTTTTCTGATGGCATTACCGAAGATATAATTACAGCACTTTCACGCTCGCCTTGGCTGTTCATCATCGCCCGCAATACGACCTTTACTTATAAAGGTGAAAACGTCGACGTGAAACGGGTCGCAGAAGATTTGGGTGTAAGGTACGTACTAGAAGGTAGCGTTCGCAAGTCAGGCAACCGTATCCGAGTAACCGCACAGCTGATTGATGGTATAACGGGTGGGCATGTTTGGTCAGAGCGTTATGACGGACAGCTTGCCGATGTTTTTGATCTTCAGGATGAAATTACGCAAAACGTTGTAGCTTCTATACTGACACGGGTGCATCTAACTGCAAGTGAACCAACCACGCAGCGGCCCCGACCGAACCTGACGGTTTGGGAATTGACGATGCGCGGATGGCACCTGCTTTATGATTTCACACCAGAAAGCTTTGCTTCGGCAGAAGTATTACTGCAGCAGGCGTTACAGCATGATCCGGATAGTTCCGAGGCCAATTTGGTTCTATCTGTGATCCATTATCATAGTGTAATTCTGGGCTTTACCAGCGAGCCAGTAAAAACGGCAACATTAGCCTATGAATTGGGCCGACGTGCAACGCGGTTAGATGATCGGAACAAATACGCTCAATGGGCTCTTGGGCTTAGTTGTTTTGCTTTGCAAAGGCATGATGAAGCCATCACTGCCCTTGAACAGGCGGTAGAGTTGAACCCAAATTGTTCGGTTGCTTATGGTAGCCTTGGAACCGCGCTGGGTTTAGTGGGTCGTGTTGACGAGGCAATTACCTGCCAGGAAATCGCGATCCGTTCTAATCCACGTGATCCCAGTATCTTTTTTCGTTTCAGTGGAATGGCATTAGCCAATTATTTGGCAAATCGCTACGATAGTGCAATCGACTGGGCATCAAAAGCCGTTCATCTTATGCCGCAGTGGTACTTTGGCCATTTTATTCTTGCCGCCAGCCAGATGCGGGCAGGGCGTGTGGCAGAAGCCAAAGCCGCAATCCAAAACTGCTACGCAGCCTTGCCCGATGCAGCTATCTGTCATCTTGATCGTATGCCATTGAAAGGTGCTGCTGAAATGGAACAGCTTCGGTGCAACTTGCGCAAAGCAGGGTTGCAAGAATAGTTATTCAGCCCACCCTACATATGCCCCATGATTTTCGGAACGTTATCTGCTAAAACCCTTGCCAACACCCCGATTTCGCCCTATAGACCGCGTTCATCATGCACTCCACTGGAATCAAGGTGACTCGTTTATGAGGCCCACCAGTGATGTTGAAAGGAAAATGGCGATGAATGCCAATGATTTAAGAGATAAAACACCCGACCAGCTACGTGAAGAGCTGTCTGCACAAAAGAAAGCACAATTCAACTTGCGCTTTCAAGCAGCTACTAACCAGTTGGAAAATACCGCACAGATCAAAACGGCTCGCCGTACTGCTGCGCGCGTAAAAACAATTTTGAACCAGAAAGCCGCTGAAGCGGCTGCTGAATAAGGAAGTTTGACATGCCAAAGCGTATTCTAAGCGGTGTTGTAACAGGCGACCAAAACGAACAGACAGTAACAGTTTCTGTTCAGCGTAGCTTTCAGCACCCAGTTCTAAAGAAGATTATTCGTAAGTCTAAGACATACCGTGCCCATGACGCGAAAAACCAATTCAAAATCGGCGATCAAATTCGAATTGAAGAGTGTAAGCCGATTTCGAAAACCAAACGTTGGATGGTTCTGACAGACGCTTAACAGCTAAGTCAGACAATCCAGCTTAACGAAACCCTGGGGATGATCCCCAAAGGTCGGAAGGAAATCAAATGATCCAGATGCAGACCAACCTGGATGTAGCTGACAACAGCGGCGCTCGCCGTGTTCAGTGCATCAAGGTTCTGGGCGGTTCCAAACGGAGATATGCCTCCGTTGGAGATATTATCGTAGTCTCTGTGAAAGAAGCCATTCCACGCGGTCGCGTGAAAAAAGGCGACGTTCGCAAAGCTGTGGTAGTACGCACCAGAAAAGAAGTTCGCCGTGAAGACGGCACAGCAATTCGCTTTGATAGCAATGCTGCAGTAATCCTTAACACGTCGAATGAGCCTTTGGGCACACGTATCTTTGGCCCAGTTGTTCGCGAATTACGCGCGAAAAACTTCATGAAGATCATCTCACTTGCGCCGGAGGTGCTGTAAGATGGCTGCTAAATTGAAAAAAGGTGACAAGATCATCGTTTTAGCCGGTAAAGATAAAGGTAAAGAAGGCGAAATCGCCTCTCTGAACCCAACTACTGGTAAAGCAATCGTAACGGGTGTGAACACTTCAATCCGTCACGTTAAACAATCACAAAACGCTCAGGGTGGCCGCGTTCCTACGGACATGCCAATTCAGTTGTCAAATTTGGCACTGATTGACCCAAAAGAGGGCGGTGCAACACGTGTTGGCTTCAAAACTGAAGACGGCAAAAAAGTACGTTTTGCAAAAAAATCAGGAGCGTTGATCGATGGCTGATTATACTCCACGTCTTCAGACGCAATATGCTGACACAGCACGCGCGGCACTGAAAGAAGAATTTGCCTACAAGAACGACATGATGATCCCGAAATTGGATAAAATCGTGTTGAACATGGGTGTTGGTGAAACAGTTAATGACACCAAGAAAATTCGCTCTGCGGTTTCAAGCATGGCAACAATTTCAGGCCAACAGCCTGTGATTACCAAAGCTAAAAAATCTATCGCGGGCTTCCGAGTTCGTGAAGAAATGCCTTTGGGTTGCAAAGTAACATTGCGCGGCACCAAGATGTATGAATTTCTTGATAGCCTTGTAACAGTTGCAATGCCTCGTATTCGTGACTTTCGCGGCGTTTCCGGCAAAAGTTTCGATGGTAACGGCAACTACGCAATGGGCTTGAAAGAACACATCGTGTTCCCAGAGATTAACTATGACGACGTAGATCAAATGTGGGGCATGGATATCATCATCTGTACGACCGCAAAAACAGATGCAGAAGCTAAAAGCTTGTTGAAGCAATTCAACATGCCTTTTAACGACTGATCGCGGAAGGGAAGAAAACATGGCAAAAGCTGCAATGGTCCAACGCGAAGTTAAGCGGGCAAAGCTGGTAGAGAAATATGCTGCCAAGCGTGCCGCACTTAAGGAAATCGTGAACAACCAAAAACTACCAATGGAAGAGCGCTTTAAAGCGGGTCTGGCATTGGCAAAACTACCGCGTAATTCATCCGCGACACGCCTGCACAATCGCTGTCAGGTAACCGGTCGTCCGAAGGGTTATTATCGTAAACTTAAAGTGTCCAGGATTGCTCTACGCCAGTTGGCGTCAGACGGTATGATCCCGGGCATGGTTAAATCTAGCTGGTAAGGGAGAAATATTATGAACGATCCTATCGGCGATATGCTGACACGAATTCGCAACGCTCAAATGCGTGGCAAATCTACTGTGTTAACGCCAGCGTCAAAACTACGTGGTTGGGTGCTCGATGTTCTAGCGAACGAAGGCTATATCCGTGGTTATGAAAATGCGACATCTAAAACAGGTTTCCCAGAGTTGGAGATTTCTTTGAAATACTTCGACGGTCAACCTGTGATCAAAGAGATTAAGCGCGTGTCCAAACCAGGCCGCCGCGTTTATTCTGGTGCACAAGACATTCCGACTGTGCGTCAAGGTCTAGGTGTTGCAATCGTATCTACGCCAAAAGGCGTGATGTCAGATGCACAAGCACGCACTGCCAATATTGGTGGTGAAGTGTTGTGCACAATCTTCTAAGGAGTATCTGATGTCTCGTATTGGTAAAAAAGTAGTTGATCTACCAGCTGGCGTTTCCGCCACTTTGTCTGGTCAACAAATAGAAGTAAAAGGCCCAAAAGGTGTTCTATCCTTTAAGGCTACGGATGACGTAACAATAGCTATTGATGGCGACGTGGTTTCAGTGAAACCACGTGGCATGTCAAAACGCGCACGTCAGCAATGGGGTATGTCCCGCACACAGATCGCAAATTGCGTGAAAGGTGTAACGGAAGGCTTCAAAAAGGAACTAGAAATCAACGGTGTTGGTTATCGTGCTAAAATGGTTGGCAATGTCTTGAACATGACATTGGGCTATTCACATGATGTTAACTTCGAAGTTCCTGCTGGTATCACTGTTACTGCACCGAAAGTAACTGAAATCATTGTTGAAGGTATTGACGCACAACAAGTTGGTGAAGTTGCCGCGAAAATTCGCGAGTGGCGTAAACCCGAGCCTTTCAAAGGCAAGGGCATCAAGTACAAAGGCGAATATATCTTCCGCAAAGAAGGCAAGAAAAAGTAAGGAGCGCATAATATGGCTAATAGTAAGAGAACTCTGTTCCTTAAGCGCCGCATGCGCAACCGGAACAAAATTAAGAAGATGGCCAATGGCCGTCCTCGCCTGAGCGTTCATCGCTCATCTAAAAACATCTCGGTTCAACTGATCGATGATGTGAGCGGTGTAACATTGGCTGCGGCTTCCACATTGGAAAAAGCATTGGGTGTTATAGGCAAAAACAATGTAGAAGCTTCTGCTAAAGTGGGTGCTGCAATCGCAGAACGTGCTAAAAAAGCAGGCGTTGAAGAGTGTTACTTTGATCGTGGTGGCTTTTTGTTCCACGGCAAAGTGAAAGCACTTGCCGATGCGGCCCGCGAAGGCGGTCTAAAGTTTTAGAAAACTTGCAGGTGGGCATCTTGTCCACCTCGATGATCCGGGGGGCGCACATGTGCCCCACTTGGGTTGATTAATGGGGCGCAAGCCCAAGTATTTAGGAGGCCTTCATGGCTAGAGATAATAACCGCCGGGGTCGCGATCGCGACGAAACACCGGAATTTCAAGATCGTCTGGTTGCGATCAACCGTGTGTCTAAAACAGTTAAAGGCGGTAAACGCTTTGGCTTTGCAGCACTTGTTGTTGTTGGTGACCAAAAAGGCCGTGTAGGTTTTGGCAAAGGTAAAGCCAAAGAGGTTCCTGAAGCTATTCGTAAAGCTACAGAGCAAGCGAAACGCCAAATGATCCGCGTGCCATTGCGCGAAGGCCGCACATTGCACCACGATGTAAATGGTCGTCACGGTGCTGGTAAAGTTGTGATGCGTACTGCACCACAAGGTACTGGTATTATTGCTGGTGGCCCGATGCGTGCTGTTTTTGAAATGCTTGGCGTTCTAGACGTTGTTGCGAAATCAATCGGGTCACAAAACCCGTATAACATGATCCGCGCTACTATGGATGGTTTGGCTAAAGAAGCTAGCCCACGTAACGTGGCCCAACGTCGTGGCAAGAAAGTTTCTGACATCCTGCCAAAAACTGATGCAGCACCTGCTGCACCTGCAACTGCGGAGGCTTGAGTTAAATGGCTAAAACAATCGTCGTAAAACAGGTTGGTTCACCAATCCGTCGCCCAGCCAAACAACGTGCTACACTTGTTGGTCTTGGCTTGAACAAAATGCACCGCACCCGCGAATTGGAAGATACACCATCCGTACGCGGCATGGTTGCCAAGGTTTCTCACATGGTAGAGATCATCGAAGAAAAAGGCTAAATTAGCCACTGTCATCCCCGATTTAATCGGGGACCGAATAAATTCAAAACGCCTCGTAAGAAACTACGGGGCGTTTTTTTTGTTTAAGCACAGTCCGCCCGCTGTCATCCCCGAGCAAATCGGGGATGACATGAATTAAATATGGGGTGGTTTTCATTCTCAGGATTAAATATCTATAGCGTGAATGCAGATTTATAATTAAAATACGAATTACAATAAAAGTGATTGAAAATGTTTTTTAAATACTCAGTTTCCCAAGAAATCCAAGATTGGATATATGATAGTTTTATTTGGGCTATTGATGAAAATATAATTTGCGCAGATACCGCACTGGTATATCCATCAATGGAGTTTTTCAAAGCGCCAAATGGGCAAAACATAGAAACCGCTTATGCATTGCTTGATGATTTAAAGCATATTTTAAAAATTCAGGATGAGGAAATTGAGCTTTCGCCCATGAATAGGCTTCCTGATGAGCTAACACATGAATATGGTGTCCTCTCTGATATTGCTGGAACATGGCAAGGTGATACCCAACAGGCGTTAATAAATTACAACCCAAATCTCATGGGCAGGCCCGTTGCCTTTATAGCAATGCTCGCACATGAACTTATGCACCATGTTTTACACATGCGCACAAGCCTTCCTCCGGGCGGTGAAGATGTGGAAGAACTATCAACTGACTTACATGTAATCACTTCGGGTCTTGGGGTCATACAAATGATTGGTGCAGAACAAACTGGATGGCAAGGGTATATGTCCCAGCCTTCTCGTGCGCATGCATTAGCATTATTTCTAGAGTTACGTGATATACCAATGGAAGATGTTATACCTTCATTACCCGCTATATCAGCTAAATATTTAAAGAAGTCGGTAACGCATATTCGAAAAAACCCTGAACAGGTTTATGAATTGAGAAAGAGGCTTAATGAAACTACGGGGCGTTTTTTGTGAAGTCATGCCAACCACAACACCCCCAACCCCTGTCATCCCCGATTTAATCGGGGATCCCCAACCGCAATGTACAGCCCAAACAAATGGCATCCCCGAGCAAATCGGGGATGACATGAATTATATACTTTTTTATGTGTTTGGATGATTATGTCTTACTCAAGCGTATGCATATAAATACATTTGCTGAAAAATTTGCTACAATAGGTGGGTATCGAGAGGGGATATTTTGAGATTACAACCGCAAGAAATAGATCCAAGTATCGTAAAGGCATTGACTGCTTGGCAAGCGTTTAGTTCAGATACGATGTTACAAGATAAACTTATAGAACACTCATCTTCATTCTCGAATTTGACCAACCAGCTTAATCAAGCTGTAATTTTCTGGAGTACTTCATCTGTTTTAAAAGAAATGATCGATGCACCAGATATTCTCAATAGGTTTAGACCAACGCTATCAATTAAAGATGAAACAATGGCGTTCTTTGCACAAGCAGAAGGATTTAATAATAGCTCAATTATCTTCAGAACCTATGTTTCAGTTGTGCTAGGGCGCAGTGAAAACCTTGTTAGCGTATTTAATGTTTTGCAACAAGAGTTGCATTCTAGGCATTTGGGTGCAGTCCTAACATTACTTAGAAATGCAATTAGTCATGGTACATATCATGCACATGGGAACGTTTTGGATTATTGGGATAATATGAAAAAGCGCAGGATTTCTTTTCCAGAGCTAGATGAATTAAATTTTTCTATACTTAAGATTGTACTTATGGCGTGGTCGTCATCGGCTGTGTCAACTCAAAGCACTCATTAAGAGCCTAACTTAGCCCGTTGTAAACGGGCCGCGCCCGAACCTCCCCCACGGGGAGGGCGCATTCGCACCCACCCCTCGGTTCGGGCGCGGCCCTTCTTGGTGGACGTATCGTACGCTCAAACCTCTTGCACCTTCCCCAATCTCAAGCAAAGATACCTTGAGCCCGCGAATGGCACCCCATCAGACTTAAATATTGGAACATCGCCCCCGAAGTTTTGCACTATATTATGGACACCCCATGAAAATCACATCAATAGAAGCACAAGCGTTCTCATACCCTTTGCCGCGTCATTTTAAGGGTAGCAATTATGTCTATACCCATAAAAAGGGTATGTTTGCCAAAGCGGCCACAGATGCGGGGATAGAGGGCTTTTGCTACTTGGGGGATGATTTTGGTTTGGGCGCCAAAATAGCCGAAGCCGTTAATACTGATTTTGCAAAACTTTTAATCGGCCGTGATCCTGTGAACACAGCAGATATATGGCAAGATATGCGCCCACTGGCCCGCGATATATTGGGGGATCGGCGTGTGTTGCTACATGCGCAGGCCCTTTGTGATATCTTATGTTGGGATTTACGAGCTAAAGCAGCTGAAAAATCACTTGTGGATTTGTTGGGGCAAAAACAGGAAAAGACACCGATAATAGCAATCGCTGGTTATTATAAAGACGGACATCCAACGGACGGTCTAAAGGAAGAAATTCATGACCTGCAGGCATTGGGATGTCAGGGTATAAAGCTAAAGGTTGGTGGCTTGTCTATTGCCGATGATGTGGCGCGGGTAAGGGCGGTTCGTGCGGCAGGTGGTGCATCCTTCTTGCTTGCGGTTGATGCCAATCAGGGGTGGTCACTTAAAGAAGCCGTTGAATTTTCCCACGCATGTGAAGACCAAGATATATTCTGGATAGAAGAACCCGTTCACTGGGATAACGATATCAAAGATCTTGCTGCATTAAGAAAAGAAACCGATATTCCGATCTGTGCAGGGCAAAGTGAAATAAGTGTCGCGGGTATTGCGCGTTTAATAGATGCAGGTGCCGTTGATATTTGTAACCTTCACGCAGGATATGCGGGCGGCATCACCCCGTGGCTAGAAGCAGCAGAATTGGCCCGCAAAAATGGCCTGAAAGTTGCAAACACGGGTGAGCCGCAATTTTCCGCAAGTTTGATCCTAGCATGTGAACATGGAATGGGTCTTGAAATATATCACCCAGACCGTGATCCGGTTTTTCCTAGACACTGCCCAGATTTTAGCAATCATGCAAATGGATGTATTGGCAAACCTAGTTTGTTAGGCTTGGGGATAATTCCATAGGTAGGGGTTTTGCTATTTTAAAACAGCATCATATTTATTGTGAAAATAACTTGATAACAGTACTTTGACATAGTGTCCCAACTGGGACATTCTTAAATATATAATTCAATCTCTAGCTGGATACCTTATTTTTACGCGTGGCGATATAAACCCCAACGGCGGCAACAGCGATGCCGGCCCATGCGGTGACGGGCATTATTTCACCTAGTAATAGCCAAGCTAAAAAGGCTGCTAGGGGTGGGATCATAAAGAACAGCGATGAAACAGAACTGACATCACCCGCGCGTATCATGGCCAGCAGCAGGCCCACGGCGATAACAGAGTTGCCGATCACCAGATAGAACAGTGCGGCACTAAATTGCCATGTCCAGTCGATTTGCATTGTCTCTAACGTTAGCATGAAGGGCAGAACCCCCAATAGACCCGCGCCATATCCAATTAGGTTTGCTGTGACGGGATGGTGCTGTTTGCCAAACCGTTTTTCCCACAAAGTGCCAGTAGTGATCCCCAGCAAACCGATGGCGCAATAAAATAACCCGATCATACTGGGCGGTGCGACCCCAGATTTGGCGATGATAACGAAGGCAGTGCCGATCAAGCCCAGTGCAAGACCTACCCAACGCAACCACCCCACATGCTCTTTGGTCCATGTCGGGGCTATTAGGGCGACCAGAATGGGTTGCAGGGACATGATTAGGGCAACTGTACCAGCCGCCACGCCATCGCGAAACGCAAGCCAGCATAGGGCGAAGTAAACGGTTTGGATAAGAACACCCACGATGGATAAATGCATCCATTCCGCAGGGGCTTTGGGCAAGGGTGGCCTGATAATTGCGAAGATGACCAACATGATAGCGATGACACAAGCATAACGTACGGCCAATAGCGTCATTGGTTCGGCGTATTGCAGGCCAATTTTTGCAACAGCATAACCGCCAGACCAAAGGCCCAGAAAAATGAAAGGCGCAAAAGAAAGCCAACGCGGTTGCAAATAAAACAGTCCTATAGATGTTGGGCAGAGCCTACTGCTATTTTCAGCGCGTGAAAGCACGTAATGCAAGTTTTGGAATATTAATGTTACCCTGCGGGTTTGAAAAAACTGTGGTCTTGATGCAGACTGGCTTTTGCCCTGAATGAAACCTGATTGCCTACACTTGCATTCACTGCAAACAGCGTCTACACACCCGCATCTGGGTCATTTGGTTCAGAATCAACGTAACGCCGCGTTTGCCCCTTTGTCGCTAATCGGGGGTAGTTCCGGCAATAGGAGATAGCGACATGAAATTGAATGAATTAAGTGATAACGCTGGTGCAACCAAACGCCGTAAACGCGTAGGTCGTGGCCCTGGTTCAGGTACTGGTAAAATGGCTGGCCGTGGTATCAAAGGTCAAAAATCCCGTTCAGGTGTGGCGATTAATGGTTTTGAAGGCGGTCAAATGCCTTTGTACATGCGTCTTCCAAAGCGTGGCTTTAACAACATCAACGCAAAAACACATGCTGTTGTGAATGTAGGCCTGTTGCAGAAGTTTATTGACGCTAAGAAAATTGATGCGAAAAAGCCGATCACAGAAGAAGTTCTGGTTGAAAGCGGCCTTGTAACGCGCGTTAAAGACGGTGTTCGCATCCTTGGTAAAGGTGAGCTGACTTCAAAGATTGATCTGTCTGTAACTGGTGCTTCTAAGTCTGCTATTGCAGCTGTAGAAAAGCTGGGCGGTAAATTAACAGTCACTTCTAAGACAGAAGCGGCCCCTGCGGCAGAATAATACTTGTAGGCAGCCAATAGGTTGCTTACATATATACAAGTTTTTAAGCGCCGCGTGTCTGTAAAACGGATAACGTGGCGTTTGTTTTTGAAAGGTTAAATAATGGCATCTGCTGCGGAACAAATGGCATCCAACATTTCTTGGGGCGCATTTGGTAAGGCTAAAGAGTTGCAATCTCGTATTTTGTTCGCTCTTGGTTTGTTAATCGTTTACCGCATTGGTACGTTTATTCCAGTTCCTGGGATTGACGCGATTGCTTTACGTGATTTTGTGGATCAGGCCCAAACAGGTATTGGCGGCATTCTGAACATGTTCTCAGGTGGTGCGATTGGGCGTATGGCGATTTTTGCGCTTGGTATTATGCCGTATATTTCGGCGTCCATCATCATTCAGCTGATGACCGCGATGGTGCCTCAACTAGAACAGTTGAAAAAAGAAGGCGAACAGGGCCGCAAGAAGATCAATCAATACACACGCTATGGCACAGTATTGCTGGCGTTGTTTCAAGCTTACGGTCTGTCAAAAGGCCTAGAGGCAAGTGGCTTGGTCACGGCACCTGGCTTTGTAACTTTTCAGTTGCCCTGCATTATTACCCTTGTGGGTGGTACAATGTTCCTGATGTGGCTGGGTGAGCAAATTACCGCACGCGGCATTGGCAACGGCATTTCATTGATTATCTTTGTTGGTATCGTGGCAGAGCTTCCTGCCGCACTTGCACAATTCTTTAGCCAAGGCCGTTCAGGCGCCTTATCACCTGCAGTTATCTTGGGTGTTATGGTAATGGTTGTGACTGTGATTGCCTTTATCGTGTTCATGGAACGCGCATTGCGCAAAGTTCATATTCAATACCCCAAACGTCAGGTTGGCATGAAGGTTTACGGTGGTGAAAGTTCACATCTACCTATCAAAGTTAACCCAGCGGGCGTGATTCCTGCGATCTTTGCCTCAGCCTTGTTGTTGCTACCTACTACGGTCAGCACGTTTTCAGGCACGCAAACCTCACCGCTTATGTCAACGATCCTTGCTTATTTCGGGCCAGGTCAACCGCTGTATCTGTTGTTCTTCACTGTAATGATTGTGTTCTTCTCATATTTCTATACCGCCAACGTGGCATTTAAAACGGATGAGGTTGCGGACAATCTGAAAAAGCAAAACGGTTTTGTACCGGGCATTCGTCCTGGTGCCAAAACCGCCGAATATTTAGATTTTGTGGTCACACGCACACTTGTTTTGGGCTCAGGTTATCTTGCTGCTGTTTGTTTGCTGCCAGAGATTTTGCGCAGTCAATTATCGATCCCGTTTTACTTTGGTGGTACATCATTGTTGATCGTGGTATCGGTTACGATGGACACAATCACACAAGTGCAGTCACATCTGTTGGCGCATCAATATGAAGGTTTAATTGAGAAATCGCAGTTGCGGGGTAAAAATCGCAGCAAAGCTCGCAGAAAGGCTCGCAAATAATGAACATTATCCTTTTAGGACCACCAGGTGCAGGCAAAGGCACACAAGCAGCACGTTTAGTTGAAGAACGAAACATGGTGCAGTTATCGACCGGCGACATGTTGCGCGCTGCGAAATCTTCTGGGACTGAAATGGGTAATATGGTTGCGGGTGTCATGGATCGCGGTGAGTTGGTGACGGATGAGATCGTAATCGGTCTGATCGAAGAACAACTTACAACGGCTGATGCGGCTGGTGGTTTTATCTTTGATGGTTTTCCACGCACTTTGGCGCAAGCCGACGCTTTGGGGGTTTTGCTGGATAAAGTTGGCAAAACGCTGGATACTGTTGTTGAAATGCGTGTTGATGATAGCGCATTGGTTAAACGTATCACGGGCCGCTTTACCTGTGGTAATTGTGGCGCGGGTTACCATGAAGAATTTAAGAAACCTCGCGTTGACGGCGTTTGTGATGAATGCGGCAAGTCTGACTTTAAAAAACGTGCGGATGATAACGAAGAGTCTTTAAAAACCCGCCTGATGGCATACTACAAAGAAACCTCACCATTGCTTGGATATTACTATGCCAAGGGTCAGTTGCAGTCGGTTGACGGGCTTGCATCTATTGAAGGTGTAGCAGGTAGTATTGCAGGCGCGTTGGATACTGTTTCTTAGGCCGTTAATACACCTTAATCTCTTGACGTTTTTACACATTTCCCATAAGGGAAGCTCTTCTAGGCCAAAATCTTAGGATTTTCCTGAAAACTGTCGATTCGGCAAAGTCTCAGGATGGCGTAGATATAAGTTAGCCCAGTGCATATATCGCTGGGCTTCGTTGTGAAAACAGGTTCTGGAAAGACGGAACCGCAACCAAAGGATACTATAACGTGGCACGTATTGCTGGCGTAAACATCCCGACACATAAACGGGTAAAAATCGCACTTACATATATTCATGGCATCGGAAATACTTCTGCAGTTCAAATTTGTGACGCAGTTGGCATTGAAGAAGCCCGCCGTATCAACGAATTGTCAGACGCTGAAGTTCTGAAAATCCGTGAATACATCGACGCAAATCTGGACGTAGAGGGTGACCTGCGCCGTGAAGTTTCCATGAACATCAAACGTATGATGGACATGGGTTCATATCGCGGTCTTCGTCACCGTCGTGGTTTGCCTGTTCGCGGCCAACGCACCCATACAAACGCACGCACGCGCAAAGGCCCAGCCCGCGCGATTGCCGGCAAGAAGAAATAGGAGGGTTTGACTAATGGCACGTGAAAAAGTTCGCACGAAGCGTAAAGAGCGCAAAAACATCAGCACTGGTGTTGCGCACGTAAACTCTTCATTCAATAACACAAAAATCTTGATCGCTGACGCGCAAGGCAATGCAATCGCATGGTCATCTGCTGGCACAATGGGTTTTAAAGGCTCTCGTAAATCTACACCTTATGCCGCCCAAATGGCAGCAGAAGATGCGGGTAAAAAAGCACAAGAACATGGCATGAAAACTTTGGAAGTTGAAGTTCAAGGCCCAGGTTCTGGACGTGAAAGTGCGCTTCGCGCATTGGCAGCTATTGGCCTGAACATCACAGCAATTCGTGATGTAACACCGATTGCACACAACGGTTGTCGCCCACCAAAGCGCCGTCGCGTATAAGTATTCAGGGTTGGCTTGAGGGCCAGCCCAACAAGAATTTTAACCTCGAGCGTTTGTTGGTTCGGATCCATATCAACAAACAAGAATGGAGGCCCTTATGATCCATAAGAACTGGCAAGAATTAATTCGCCCTACACAGCTAGAAATTAAACCTGGTGCAGATCCTTTGCGCTCTGCGATCGTTGTCGCAGAACCTTTGGAACGCGGCTATGGCCTAACATTGGGTAACGCATTGCGTCGTGTTCTATTGTCATCCTTGCAAGGCGCAGCAATCACATCTGTCCAAATTGACAATGTTTTGCATGAGTTTTCGTCTGTTGCAGGTGTACGTGAAGACGTGACCGATATTGTTTTGAACTTGAAGGGCGTTGCTATTTCAATGGAAGTTGAAGGCGCAAAACGCGTTTCTATCTCTGCAAAAGGCCCAGGTGTTGTTACCGCTGGTGACATTACCGAAACCTCTGGCATTGAAGTTTTAAACCGTGACCATGTAATTTGTCACCTTGATGATGGCGCAAGCTTATTCATGGAAATGACAGTCGAAACTGGTAAAGGCTACATCGCTGGCGACAAAAACCGCCCAGACGATGCTCCTATCGGCCTAATCCCAATCGACGCATTGTTTTCACCTGTAACACGCGTGTCTTATGACGTGCAGCCTACACGTGAAGGTCAAGTTCTTGACTATGACAAACTGACAATGAAGATCGAAACAGACGGTTCAATTTCACCTGAAGATGCTGTCGCATTTTCGGCACGCATTTTGCAAGACCAACTATCTGTGTTCGTGAACTTTGATGAGCCAGAATCAGCTAGCCGCCAAGAAGAAGAAGACGAGTTGGAATTCAACCCGCTTCTACTGAAAAAGGTCGACGAGCTGGAATTGTCTGTACGTTCTGCAAACTGCCTGAAAAACGACAATATCGTTTACATCGGCGATTTGATCCAAAAGACCGAAGCAGAAATGCTTCGCACACCAAACTTTGGCCGCAAATCTTTGAACGAGATCAAAGAAGTGCTGACAGGTATGGGTCTGCATTTGGGTATGGACATCATTGATTGGCCACCAGACAACATCGAAGAGCTGGCTAAGAAATACGAAGACCAGTTTTAATAAAGTTTCGGGCAGGCTTTCGAGCCTGTCCAAAAAAATGCCCACGTAGGTGGGGAATATTCGGACGATAATGTCCCAAGGAGTGCATGGCCCAACGCAGGTCAGCCAGACAAAGTATAAACGAAGATATAAGGATTGAAATTATGCGTCACGCACGTGGTTACCGCCGCCTGAATAGAACACATGAGCACCGTAAAGCTCTGTTCGCAAACATGGCAGGCTCGCTTATTGAACATGAGCAAATTAAAACAACATTGCCGAAAGCCAAAGAGCTTCGCCCAATCATTGAAAAAATGATTACATTGGCGAAACGCGGCGATCTGCACGCACGCCGTCAGGCAGCATCAAAACTAAAACAAGAAGCATACGTTGCTAAATTGTTTGAAATTTTGGGCCCACGCTACAAAGACCGCCAAGGTGGTTATGTGCGTGTGTTAAAAGCTGGCTTTCGCTACGGTGACATGGCGCCTATGGCGATCATCGAATTCGTTGACCGTGATGTAGATGCTAAAGGCAAGGGCGACAAAGCCCGCATTGCTGCAGAAGATGCAGCAGATGAGGCTGCTAGCTAAGTACAGTTTACTAAGACTGTCAGTATTAGAATTTTTAACAGGGGCTTTGGTATAACAAAGCCCCTGTTTTTTGTAGGGATAGTGATCCAACCCAACTAGCTTAGCGCATTAACGGTAAATGATGCGTATTGGGTCAGCTAATAAGCCAAAATACCAATGCCATAAAATACGATTACTACGACAACCCATTGGGCGCGGGTCATATATTCGTGCAAGAAAACGCGGGCAAGGATTACCGTTAACATGCCAAATAATGATGAAGATACGGCTGCAAACTCTGGGTGGGGCATGGTGCCCGCGCTGGTTACCATTGCAAGTGCTGAAGCATCCAAAAAGCCAAGCAATCCTAGTCGGAGCCAGATATTTTTAGGTAACATCCACGGTGACTTTACCGCAATAATAAGAATACCGATTGTAATAGTGGCACTAGCACGTGCAATAAAAATAACCATGCTATCATCCCAAACTAGGGTTGCGGCCTGAGACGTTGCAAATGTAGCGGCAAAACCAATGCCTGCCAAAATGGAATACAAAATGGCCCGATGCTTTTGGGTGCTGCCTTGAGATGTGTCAGACAGAGTTGCTACCAGCGCCACGCCACAAACAACAAGCAAAACAGCCCCCCACTGCGCCCCCGAAATCAAAGATTCGTTCAACACTGCCCAGCCAACCGACACAACCGGATATGCGCTGATTATAGGTGCTACCAGTTTAACAGGCCCAATAGAAAAAGCGGCATAAAGACTAAGGCTGGCAAAAGCAAAAACAACCCCAGACGCGATGGAAAGGCCATATGCGGGCATACTGACGATGTTGCGTTCTTCGCTTAAGAATATGGTGGGTGTAAGCAAAAGAGTGCCAAATAAAAGAACAAAGAATAACATAGGTAAAATAGGAATTTTTTGAGTGATCTGGCGCACAAAAAGATCATGAAATGCCCAAGCCACGGCGGCATAAAGTCCTAATATCAACGACATTTGGGTGGCCTTTTGTGGTTTTGGTGCACACTTATTAGAACCACAGATCCATTATGCAATCAAGCCAGAGCGATGCAATAACGACGGGAATTATAGTAATAAAGTGAGGTTTTGAAAGTTATGCAAGTTTTTCTATTGGCCTGCATATTGCATTCTATGCGGGCCAATCAGTAGCGAACCATGATTGCCAGCAGGGTAGCGGTGTGAAATAGTTCGGTTATGGCTGATCTATTTGATACTATTGGTGCCGCGCCCCCTGACGCGGAGAAAATCACTCCGCTGGCGGATCGCATTCGGCCGCAGGTTTTGGCAGAGGTTATCGGGCAACAGCATTTGATCGGTGATAAGGGCGCGTTGACTTTGATGCTTGGATCAAACGCATTAGCCTCAATTATTTTCTGGGGGCCGCCGGGTGTTGGCAAAACCACATTGGCCCGATTGTTGGCACATTCTACCGAAATGAAGTTTGTTCAAATCAGTGCGATTTTTTCAGGTATTGCGGATTTGAAAAAGGTGTTTGAAGCGGCCCGTTTGCGCCGTTCAAATGGCAAGCAAACCCTGCTTTTTGTGGATGAAATACACCGCTTTAATAAATCACAACAAGATGGTTTTTTACCGTTCATGGAGGATGGCACGATTATATTAGTCGGTGCTACCACGGAAAACCCGTCGTTTGAATTGAACTCGGCTTTACTGTCGCGCGCACAAGTGTTGGTTCTTGAACGGTTGGAATTGAAGGATTTGGAGCTAATGGCGCAACGGGCCGAGGCCGAGTTGAAAAAGAAGCTGCCTTTAAAAGCCCCTGCGCGTGAAGCACTGCTAGAAATGGCCGATGGGGACGGGCGCAGCCTGCTGAACTTGATTGAGCAATGTTTCAGCTGGAATTTAAGCAAACCCATAGATGTTGACGAATTGTCAAAACGGCTGCAACGGCGTGCAGCACTTTATGATAAATCGGGTGACGGACATTACAATCTGATTTCAGCCCTGCATAAATCAGTGCGCGGCTCTGATCCTGACGCAGCCCTTTATTGGTTTACCCGTATGTTGGATGGGGGTGAAGACCCGCGTTATTTGGCGCGGCGTATTACCCGAATGGCGGTTGAGGATATTGGGTTGGCCGACCCAAGTGCACAATCGGTGTGCTTACAGTCTTGGCAAACATTTGAACGGTTGGGCAGCCCCGAAGGGGAATTGGCCTTAGCGCAAGCGGTGATTTATCTGGCCTTAGCCCCTAAATCTAATGCGGCTTATACGGCCTATAAGGCGGCTTATGCGCAGGCAAAATCTACAGGATCGAAGCCACCCCCCAAACATATATTAAACGCACCCACTAACATGATGAAAGATCAGGGTTATGGGGCAGGATATGCCTACGATCACGATCAGGAAGATGGCTTTTCCGGGCAGAATTATTTCCCGGATGATATGCACCGTGGGATATATTATTTCCCAGTAGAACGCGGGCAAGAGCGCGAATTTAAGAAGCGGCTGGATTATTTCGCTAAATTACGTGCTAAAAAGAACGCGGATAAGAATTAAGCGATAGTTTGCTCTCGCTACCAATCGGTAAGCGCAGTAATGCTGCGCCGAAATGTTAGGAAAATTTGAGATGTTAAACACATTTGGGCTAGTAGCGGTAGGCGGCGCCATAGGGGCTATGCTGCGCTATAGTGTATATCTTTCATCTGTGCGTATTCTAGGGGCAAGCTTTCCTTTTGGCACAATGATCGTGAATGTTGCAGGATCGTTCTTGATGGGTATCGCTGCCGTTGTTCTTATGCAGCGCGGGCAGGCTGGGCTACTGGCTCCGTTTTTAATGATAGGTGTTTTGGGCGGCTTTACGACGTTTTCTGCCTTTTCGTTGGATACTTTGGTGTTGATTGAGAAGGGTAAACTGGCGTTGGCTTCTGTTTATGTGTTTGGATCAGTGGGGCTATCTATATTGGCCCTGTTTACAGGGTTACTATTAGCGCGGAGTATTTGGGGATGAGCAGGGTTCAACTTATCGAAGTCAACAATGATGGTGATGGGCAACGCCTAGATCGTTGGTTGCGAAAGCAGTTTTCACAGTTAAGCCAAGTGCGCATTGAAAAGATGTGCCGCAAGGGTGAACTGCGTGTGGATGGCGGGCGAGTAAAAGCGGCAACCCGTGTGGAAAGCGGGCAAACCGTGCGTGTGCCACCTATTCCTGATGAGACATATCAGGATTATGACAAGCGGGAATATCAGGTATCAGACGCAGATGTCGAGATGATCCAATCCTGTGTGATTTACAAAGACGCGGATATAATTGTTCTGAACAAGCCTGCGGGATTGGCAGTGCAGGGTGGTACCAAAACCAATGTGCATGTTGATGGGTTATCAGAGGCCCTGAAATTTGAGTTAGACAGCAAACCCAAGCTGGTTCACCGGCTTGATCGCGATACATCGGGTGTATTGCTATTGGCCCGTAACGGTAAAGCCGCGCAAGGCTTGGCCAAAGCGTTTCAATCGCGCGATACGCGTAAGATTTACTGGGCGGCGGTAGCGGGTGTTGCACGACCTAAATTGGGAACAGTTCGATTTGGTTTGGTCAAAGCAGGCGGGCAGGGTAGCGAAAAGATGTATTGCGTTCATCCCAAAGATATTGATGCTACCAAAGGCGCAAAACGTGCAACCACGGACTACGCAACCATCAATGAACTTGGGCGCCGTGTAAGTTGGATGGCATTGGTGCCGATTACCGGGCGCACGCATCAGCTGCGTGCCCATATGGCTGAGATCGGCAACCCGATTATTGGCGATGGTAAATATGGTGGTAATAGCCAGTCGAATGAAGGTGATGGTTGGGGCGCGCAACTGGGCGGAGAGATTAGCCGCAAGTTGCATTTACACGCACGGTCTATTTCGTTTGACCATCCGATCACTGGACGGCGGATGAATTTTACCGCCGATATGCCCAATCATATGAAACGTACTTGGGACTTTTTAGGATGGGAACTGGCCGATGCGTCAGCTGATCCATTTGAAGAGATATAAAAGATATGGCCGAATGGGCGCAAAAGGTATTTTGGTCGGAAGTAACCGTGGCAGAATGTGCAGGCGGTTATACGATTTTGCTTGATGAGCGTGGTTTGAAAACCCCGCTTAAAGCTACTTTAGAAGTTCCTACTGAAAATATGGCCCTTGCTATTGCGGAAGAATGGCGCGGGTTGGAAAAAGACGTTGATCCACAAATGTTACCGATTACAAAACTGGCCAATTCGGCAATCGATAATGTCGCGGTACAGTTTGAACCAATCACTGAAATGTTGGCGGAATATGCTGCAACTGATTTATTGTGCTACCGCGCAACAAGCCCTGTCGGGTTAGCCGATCGCCAAGAACAAGTATGGCAACCGCTACTTTATTGGTTTGAACGTACCCACGGGATAAAGCTTAAGGTTGGTAGCGGCGTGATGCCAATTTCGCAATCAGCTGATGTTATGGATATGTGCAGCCGATTGCTTGCGACGTATTCAAATTTTGAGCTAGCGGCGGTTTATGACCTGATAACACTGTCTGGTTCATTTGTAATAGGGTTGGCAACTGCGGATGAATATTTAGCTGTTAGTGACGGTTGGGATGCCTCTCGGATTGATGAAGATTGGCAAATTCAAGAATGGGGCGATGATGAAGATGCACGTTCTTTGAGCCAAAGTCGTAGAATTGCGTTTGAACGTGCTGCTTTTGTACTGAAATTATTGAAAAAGTAAGGTGCTTATTGCGGTTGACATCGTTCAGACCACAATACCTAGCGTTACATTGCGGAATATTTTGACTAATCCCTTGACCTACAATGAAAGTCCTGAACAAATGTGGAACTAGAAATTGGGGATTCCCCTATTTCAAAAAATCTGGCTAAGATGGCCGGGAGAGTGCCCCATTAGGGGCAGACCATCAGGAAGAGGTAAAAATGAAAAAATCTGTATTTATTGGAACGCTAGCTGCTGTATCTGTAACAGCAGGCATGGCTGCCGCAAGCACGCTTGACGATGTCAAAGCTGCTGGCGAACTAAAATGTGGCGTATCCACTGGCTTGGTTGGCTTTGCTGCCGCTGACGCTAATGGCGTATACCATGGCTTCGACGTGGCTGTTTGCCGCGCTGTAGCTGCTGCTGTCTTGGGTGACGGCGACAAAGTGAAGTTTGTACCAACTACTGGTAAAACACGCTTTACTGCACTTGCATCTGGCGAAGTTGACATGTTGGCACGTAACACAACATGGACATTCTCACGCGACGTAGACCTTAAGTTTGAATTTATTGGCGTTAACTACTATGACGGCCAAGGCTTTATGGTTCCAAAAGCATTGGGTGTTGCATCTGCAAAAGATCTAGACGGTGCTACTGTTTGTATCCAAACTGGTACAACGACAGAGTTGAACTTGGCGGACTACTTCCGTTCAAACAACATCTCTTATGAGCCAGTGCCAATCGAAACAAATGCTGAAGGTCAAGCACAGTACCTATCAGGTGCATGTGACGTGTACACAACTGACGCATCTGGTCTTGCTGCTACTCGTGCAACATTCGAAAAGCCAGACGATCACGTTGTTCTACCAGAAATCATCTCTAAAGAGCCTTTGGGCCCACTTGTTCGCCACGGCGACAACCAATGGGGTGACATCATTCGCTGGACTTTGAATGCATTGATCACTGCTGAAGAGCTGGGTGTTACATCTGCAAACATTGACAAAATGAGCATGGAAGCTGGCAACAACCCAGAAATCAACCGTCTGTTAGGTACAGAAGGTGATTTGGGCGGTATGCTTGGTTTGGATAAAGAATGGGCCAAACGTGCGGTTGCGCAAAGCGGTAACTACGGCGAAATCTTCGATAGTAATATCGGTGAAGGTTCTCCAGTTGGTATTGCACGCGGTTTGAACGCATCGTGGACAGACGGTGGTCTGCTCTACACTCCACCTTTCCGTTAATCGGATAAAAGTTAAGGGCGCAACCAAGGTTGCGCCCTTTTCATATCTATAGACTACATAAGTATAATCCGAGGCCTGATCGTCTGACTGCATGTAAGCTGGTCAGTATAGAAATCTAGGCCCGACCAACAAAGGGAGATGTAGACACATGTCTGCTACAGCCGAACCTGAAAAGGGCGGTTTCCGACTGAGCCAGCTAATATACGATACACGCTATCGCTCTATGACCATCCAAATCATTGCCCTCATTGGGTTTTTGCTTTCGGTTGGTTGGCTTATCAGAAACGCCGGACAAAACCTTGCTGAACTAGGGAAGCCTCTAGGGTTTGGTTTTTTAACTGAACAAGCTGGCTACGATATTAATCAACGCCTTATCGAATACAACTCGCAAATGACTCATGGTCGTGCCGCAGTTATCGGACTTTTAAATACACTTCTGGTAGCCTTTTTAGGGTGTATCACAGCAACTGTGATAGGTGTTTCAATCGGTGTTCTACGCCTGTCGAAGAACTGGATCGTGTCTCGGTTAATGACACTTTACATCGAAATGTTCAGAAATGTTCCTGTGCTGCTTTGGATCATTATCACGATGGCGATTTTCATCGAGGTATTTCCGCAACCAAGGGATTTCCGAGGCGAAGATGCTATTGCCACGATGAAGTTGTTTGACAGTATTGCGATTACAAATCGGGGAATTCTTATTCCTGCACTGGCCTATGGCCCTGGTATTGTTTTGGTTTTCATAACCTTTGTTCTTTCGCTTATCGGGATTGTATTTTTTCGGCGCTATGCAAAAAAACTTCAAGAAGAAACTGGGAAAATATTACCATCAGGACTTATTTCAACGGGTATTTTCTTTGTTCCAACATTGGTGGTCTTCTTTGCAGCTACGATGATCAACCTAAACAAAGAGCACGTAGTATTTGGTGCGAAAACGCTAACTTTGAACGCTGATAATTCGATTTCGGCTGACAGTGGTATACGCTTTTGTGACACGGGCGGTGCTGGTAACGTAAATGCGAAAAACCTGATGCGGGCGAATGGCATTAAATTTAAGTCTGTACCGTCATATGATCTAGCCGACTCGCTTACTCGTATGAGTAGTGGCAATACAAGAACTGGTTGTGATATTGCTACCGTGCCGTCTGGGACAGCGCTTCCTGAAGGGCTTTTCGTTTCAGAAGGTATTTCTTTATATTCTGGTCGACCTATTGAATTGGAAAAACCTTACCTTTCTGGTTTCAACTTTACCGACGGTGTCTTGATGCGTAATTCGTTGATTGCGCTTTGGTTTGCTTTGTCTCTATATACTGCAGCATTTATTGCTGAAACGGTACGTTCAGGCATACAAGCAGTTTCCAAAGGTCAAACAGAAGCGGCGGGTGCCCTTGGTTTACGACCTGGGCGGATCACAAGTCTGGTGGTTTTACCACAAGCCTTGCGAGTAATTATTCCACCGATGATTTCGCAATATCTAAACCTAACCAAAAACTCGTCGTTGGCGATTGCGGTTGGATATATGGATATCACAGGTACGCTGGGTGGCATTACGCTGAACCAGACGGGCCGTGAAATGGAAAGTCTGATTATCTTGATGGCAATTTATCTAGCCATTTCATTAACCATCTCCACGATCATGAACCAATACAATGAACGTGTTAAGCTGAGGGAGCGTTGATATGAGTGATGTATCATATGTCCGCACAGAAATGTTGCCAGAAAAAGCACCACCTGTCGGTCAACAAGGTCTGATAAAATGGTTTCGGGAAAACATGTTTTCATCAATCCCGAATTCGATCCTGTCTATTTTGGCGATATGGGCAATTTATGCCGTTTTAAGCCACATCTTGCCATGGGTTTTTCAGTCATCATGGAACGCTTCATCCTTGACGGAATGTCGGGCTAACATCGTTGCTGAATACGGCGAAGGTGCCACAGGCGCTTGCTGGGCGGTTGTTAATGAACGTTTCCCGCAGCTGATCTACGGGTTCTACCCGCAGGAATTGCGCTGGCGTCTGGATTTGGCCTTTGTCGGTATGTTGGTCGCTCTTGCGCCTGTACTGTTCGACAAGTTGCCCAAAAAGATGCTGTGGTTCACAGCTGTATATCCATTCTTGGCCTTTTGGTTGCTTTGGGGTGGGTCAATATGGTTGCCTGTCTCGATAATCGCAGGGTTTGTACTAGGTGTTGTTGCCTTTAAGGTAATAGGCAAAATGTTTGGCTCTCTTGCAGGTATGGTTTCTGTTGCTTTCGTTCCCATCATTTGGTGGCTTTTGTTTGCAGGCGGGGCAGCTGATATAGCCCAATCGATTATTCCACTTTCAATACAGTCGGTTCCATCATCCCAGTTTGGCGGTTTATCACTATCGATAATCATTGGCGTTACGGGCATCGCCTTTTCGTTGCCAATCGGCATTGTTTTGGCATTAGGTCGTCAATCTGACCTGATGATCGTCAAAGTGCTATGTGTTGGCTTCATCGAGTTTATTCGTGGTGTGCCGCTGATTACTTTGTTGTTTGTGGCGTCAACCCTGTTGAACTACTTTATGCCACCTGGCACGAACTTTGATATTATCCTGCGGGTTATCATTATGGTAACGCTGTTTTCTGCGGCTTACATGGCCGAAGTGATCAGGGGCGGTCTAGCTGCCCTGCCTAAAGGACAGTATGAAGGGGCCGATAGTTTGGGTCTTGATTTTTGGCAAGCAACGCGGTTGGTTATCATGCCGCAAGCGCTGAAAATCTCAATCCCGAACATTGTATCAAGTTTCATCGGACTGTTTAAAGATACCACTTTGGTGTCGATTATCGGTCTTTTGGATCCTTTGGGATTGTCTACAAATATTCGTGCAGACCAAAATTGGAACGGTATTATATGGGAACTATATGGCTTCGTTGCCGTCATGTTCTTTATATTCTGTTTCTCTATGTCTCGTTACTCAATGTATCTGGAGCGTAAGCTTCAGACAGGCCACTAAGGAGTTAAGCTCATGGCTAATACTAAAAAGAAATTGGTTGTTTCCGACGAAGTTGCAATCCAAATCGAAAATATGAACAAATGGTACGGATCGTTCCATGTTCTAAAAGACATCAACCTGACCGTTAATCGCGGTGAACGGATTGTGGTTTGTGGGCCTTCGGGTTCTGGTAAATCTACACTGATCCGTTGCATCAATGCACTGGAAGAGCATCAGGAAGGTAAGATCACTGTGGATGGTACCCATCTGTCATCTGATCTGAAGAACATCGATGCGATCCGATCAGAGGTGGGGATGTGTTTCCAACACTTCAACCTGTTCCCGCATTTGTCTATTCTGGATAACTGTACTTTGGCACCGATCTGGGTTCGTAAGATACCTAAGAAAGAAGCCGAGGAAACTGCGATGCACTTCCTAGAAAAGGTGAAAATCCCAGAGCAGGCTGATAAGTTTCCGGGCCAACTATCTGGCGGTCAGCAGCAACGTGTGGCGATTGCGCGTTCTTTGTGCATGCAACCACGTATCATGCTGTTTGATGAGCCAACATCAGCGCTTGACCCTGAGATGATTAAAGAGGTTTTGGATACAATGATTAGTCTGGCCGAAGAAGGCATGACCATGATCTGTGTGACCCACGAAATGGGCTTTGCCCGCCAAGTGGCCAACCGCGTGATCTTTATGGATGCAGGCCAAATCGTTGAACAAAACGAGCCAGAAGAATTCTTTAACAACCCGCAATCAGAGCGGACACAGTTGTTCTTAAGCCAGATTTTGGGCCACTAAGTTCTAACTGCATAAAGCTTATGAGAAGCCCCGCCAATGTGCGGGGCTTTTTGCTGTTTGGGGGTGGGGTTGTTTTGAGTGGGGTAAAGCTATCGTTTGAGATCAAATCAAACTCAATCTTCAGGTTTCCAATCGGGTTGGGTAGCAAATGACATGACATCGAGGCCAAGCTGATCCCAGTGTTGTTTGTCACGCTCGAATATAACGACTTGAATATCCAGCTCCTTGGCATCATCCATTGAACCTAGAGTGAGTGTCAGATGATTTGGTGTCCGCGAGTTTGTCCCATAAATAGGGCTTCCGCATTGTGCGCAAAAGGCTTTCAAAACTTCAGTGCTTTTACCCGATACATATTCGAATTTTCTTAGTGTTCCCTTCAATGTAACAACCTTTGAAGGGAACATGGCCCCTACTGTATGGCCAGTACCACTTAATCTACGGCATTCATCACAATGACATTGGGCAACAATAATTGGTTGTCCATCCGCTTCATAAGTGACTGCGCCACAAAGGCATTTTCCAGAATACTTATTTTTCATATTTTGGATCATACGGGTGATTACATGGAATACAACTTAAGATCGCATAAAATTTCTCGCTGACATAATTGGATCTGCGCCTAGTTCAGATTTTTGATCAGTAAAACCTCAAACCAACCATTCACACACCAACACCCAACTCGCGTGGCACTATAAAAGAATGCAACTTCCCAGAACGTAATTGCAGCTCTGACCAATTATCAATATCAAAATCAATCAATGTGGTCGCCGCCGTCGGGTAATTGTAAAAGTTCTGACTGTTGGGGACTGTTTTAAGCAGCTCTTCGGCAAACCCAGAAATTCCAGGATTATGGCCCAGCATTAGGATTGTATCTGCATTGCCCGTCTTAAGTTTCTCCAGCATGATGCCAACATGGGCGTGATAAATCTGGCGGTCAAAGGTGGGGGTAATGCCAAGCTTTAGCACTTGCTCTAATCCAGCCCAAGTTTCAACGCACCGTTTTGCAGTTGATGAAATAACTTGCCCCGGGATGTACCCGTTATCCAGCAGCCAATGCCCGATTTTCAAAGATGCCTTTTGCCCACGGTCATTCAACGGGCGATCATGGTCATCTTGCCCCAGATCGGCCCAGCTGGATTTTGCATGGCGCGTAAGAATGACACGTTTCATTTATTCCCCCGAAAAGCCCGCATATGCAGGGCTGATTGTTCTACCAGTCTATGCGCACCTGCACTGGCAGGGCAAGCCCTGCGCACGATGCAACCGTTAGTCAGGCAGTTGTTACCTTCGCTGGTGTCTAAATAATCGTGGCATGCAGGGACATTGTAATCACCTGCGCTTAATGCGTTTACAGGGCAGGCGGAAAGGCAGGGTTTTTCTGCGCATGTGTCACATGGGTTTTGGAATGTCTGTACAGGTAAGTTTAGTGGCTCTTTAAAGGCCAGAGCACCTCGATAAGATACCATTAACCCCGTTGTATCATGCACCAACATTCCAACAGGTGAGTTCCATGCGCGACCTGATGCGCGGGCCCAATGTAGAAACGGGGCATAGGGTGGGCCGCCAAACGGGAAAAAGGGCTTTGCGCCCAAGTCTTGGGCAATGGTGGGGATGACCTTTGTAGCCCAGCGGTCAATCGGGTCGGATCTGCCATCTTGGTATATGTCTGACGCTGTGAAGATAGGCCAAAACTGCGCCGAGGGGCCTAGCAGCACAATACTGGCTGCTTGTGCAAAATCATCCGCTTCAGGATGGAATGCCCCGTAAACGTCCAGCCCGTGGTCAAGAGCAGTGGTGCGAATTTGTTTCAGCCTCATTTATTGCGAAACGGCAAAAGCAGGTTCCAGACCAACTTCAAGGGCCGTTCATCCTGCCAGCGAAGCCCAATGGTCATATTATCATGGCCCTTGGCAGGTTGTGCTATATAGGTGCCGAACATACGATCCCAGATTGACAGGGAAAACCCGTAGTTGCTGTCATGTTCTGCGCGAATGTCTGAATGGTGAACGCGGTGCATGTCAGGTGTGACCAGCACAAGGCGCACGATCTGATCCAGCTTGTGTGGCAACCTAATATTCGCGTGATTGAACATGGCCGAACCATTGAGCAGGATTTCAAACAGAATGACCGCAAACGCAGTTGGGCCAAGCGCATAGACCACGCCGATTTTCAGAACCATCGACAGGGCAATTTCAATTGGATGAAACCGAATGGCTGTGGTCACATCCATATCGCGGTCGGCGTGATGCACTTGGTGCAGGCGCCACAACAAAGGTATTTTATGCGTGATTAAGTGCTGCGCCCAGATCACGAAATCAAGGGTTAGTATTGCCAAAATCACCTCTAGCCAATTTGGCCAATTCACGAGGCCCAATAGCCCCCATCCGTGATTGTTGGCGTCAGCTGCGGCAGCTACGGCAAGGACAGGTAAGATAAAGGCCATAAGCCTAATCGTAAGGCTATCGATTATAATCAAACCTATATTGGTAAACCAACGCGCTTTGCGTTTTATATCACGCTTGCGGCGCGGTAATAAAACTTCGGCTAGGGCCAAAAGGACGAAAAGCCCCAAAAATACAGCCAGCCTAATCGTTGTTTCATTTGCCATAAATGTGCTTTCTGTGTCAGGCGCGGATCATGCTGCCCGCACCATAATCTGTGAACAGTTCCAGTAAACATGCATGCGGAGCGCGGCCATCCATAATCACAACTGCGCGAACACCGTTATTTATTGCATCTAAGGCAGTTTGTGTCTTTGGGATCATACCCCCTGCAATCACACCCTCTTTGGTTAATGTCGTAACCTGTGCGGCAGACAGGTTTGTTAAAACATGCCCTTCTGCATCTTTAACGCCCTCTACATCGGTTAGTAACAACAGCCGATCTGCATTCAACCCTGCGGCAATCGCACCTGCGGCAGTGTCGCCGTTGATATTAAAAGTTTCGCCATTTTCACCCGTCCCGATAGGGGCAATAACTGGGATAAAGCGGCTGTCGTTTAGGGATGTGATGACATCGGCGTTTATATGTGTCGGCTCACCGACCATGCCCAGATCACCCGCTGCTTTAACGCAGGTGATTAGATTGCCATCTTTGCCAGACAGACCAACAGCCTTGCCGCCCTGACGGTTAATTGCCTGTACGATCTTTTTGTTGACCTTGCCTGACAGAACCATTTCCACAACTTCAACGGTTTCAGGTGTGCTGACCCGTTTGCCGTCTATAAATTTAGTTTCAATGGCCAACTTTTCTAACATCGCATTGATCATCGGCCCACCGCCATGCACAATCACGGGGTTTAGGCCGCATTGGCGCATCATGACGACATCGCGTGCAAACAAATCCATCGCGGCGTCACTGCTCATCGCGTTGCCGCCAAGTTTTATTACCACGATAGCCCCGTCGTAACGTTGCATAAGCGGCAATGCCTCACTTAACAGGCGGGCGGTTGCTATTGAGTCGCGTTCCATCGCTTTGGACTTCTCCATATTGGCGGCCTTATTCTATGTCTTTTGTCTGCATAGCTTAACCTCAAGGGCCTTGCAACTTGGCAAAATACCTGTCCTTAATGACAGTCGTAATTCAGCATATATTCAGGATACTAAAATGTCGTCAGAAACTGCACAAAAAACTCTGCTTTTGACGGGTGCAAGCCGGGGTATAGGCCATGCTACGGTGATTAAATTTGCAAAAGAAGGGTGGCGGGTGATTACCTGTTCGCGCCAAGCTTTTTCCGAAGAATGCCCGTGGGGTGGTGAAAAAAACCATATACAGCTTGATTTAAGTAGCCCAAGTGCCACGATTGATGCGATTGAACGGGTTAAAAAGCGCCTAAAAGGTGGACGGTTGGATGCGTTGGTGAACAATGCGGGCATTTCACCGAAAGGTGAAAATGGCGAACGTCTGAACACGTTTGATACGGATTTACGCGATTGGGGGCATGTGTTCCATGTAAATTTTTTTGCTTCCGTAGTTTTGGCGCGGGGTTTGAAGGATGAACTGTCTTTAGCCAAGGGCTCGATCGTGAATGTGACGTCTATTGCAGGTGTGCGGGTACATCCGTTTGCTGGGGCTGCTTATGCCACGTCCAAGGCAGCATTGGCAGCACTGACGCGTGAAATGGCGCATGATTTTGGGCCTTTGGGTGTGCGCGTGAACGCGATTGCGCCCGGCGAAGTGGAAACTAGTATTTTAAGTGAAGGTACTGATAAAATAGTGGAAAAACTGCCAATGCGCCGTTTGGGACAGCCCAGTGAAGTCGCCAATGCGATTTATTTCTTATGTTCAGATCAAAGTAGTTATGTTTCAGGTGCCGAAATAGAAGTGAACGGGGCGCAACACGTTTAAGGAGTTAACCCATGCCAAGTTTTGACCCAAAGAAAATCACAAAAATCCATCAACATTTGCACAGCCATTTGCCATCTGACCCTGCACTGCGTGTAAAAGCGCTGGAAACCATTTTGGTTGAAAAAGGTTTGGTAAACAGTGAAAATATTGATCGGTGGGTCGAGGTCTATGCCGATGACATTGGCCCCAAGCGCGGTGCGCATGTGGTAGCACGTGCATGGACAGACCCCGCGTTTAAGGCGCGGTTACTGGCAGACGGATCAAAAGCCGTGGGTGAAATGGGTTATGCTGGCCCTGCATCGGGGCATTTGAAGGCAGTTGAAAACACTGCTGACAGTCACAATGTTGTCGTTTGCACACTTTGTTCCTGCTATCCGTTTGCGATTTTGGGCATGGCCCCCAACTGGTATAAAACTGCCGCTTACCGTTCGCGTGTGGTGCGTGAGCCACGTGCAGTTTTGGCAGAATTCGGGGTAGAGTTGTCGGAAGATACCGCTGTACATGTCTGGGACAGCACAGCCGAATTGCGCTATCTGGTGATCCCTGAACGGCCTGCTGGAACAGATGGTATGACCGTGGATGAACTGGCTAAATTGGTCACACGAAATTCCATGATAGGCACAGATCGCGACCTGAAAACAGGGGGTGTGTGATGGATGGTATCCACGATCTAGGCGGCAAGCTGGGCTATGGCCCCGTTGATGTGAATGAACCTGAAGAGCCGTTTCACGCAGATTATGAGGGGCGTGAATGGGGCATGGCGCGAACAGCCCGTGTATCCAATATTCCAATCGACTGGTGGCGGCATACACGTGAACTGATTGATCCAGAGGATTATCTTAATCGTTCGTATTTCGACAGTTGGGCGCAAACAGATATGGCAGCTATGATTGACGCTGGAATTTTTACTTTGGCAGAGTTGAAAAGCGGTATTTCTGAAACCCCGCCATTGGGACAAATCGAAACCGTGGATTATGATGCAGTTTTGAAGCACAACGGCACATTGGCTTCTAAGTTCGAACATCCTGTCGATGCGCCCGCAAAATATTTCGTTGGTCAAAGCGTTATAACCAATGCAATAGGCCATGAAGGGCATACGCGATTGCCAGAATATGCGCGCGCCAAGGTGGGGGTTATACTTAGTCACCACGGTGGGCATCTTTTTCCAGATGACTGTGCGAAGGGTATTGAGGCAGCACAGCATCTTTATACGGTGTCTTTCAAAGCGACCGAATTATGGGGTGCAAACGCTAGCCCGAACGACAGCGTGTCGCTTGATTTGTGGGAAAGTTATCTTGATGCAAGCTGATACGCCTATAATACCGCTTCCGCGATTGGACGAAGAACCTACATTCAACGAGGCTTGGCAGGCGCAAGTTCTGGCGATTGCACAGAACCTGATTGCTACAGGGGCGATTGCGGCGGATGACTGGTCAAATGCGCTGGGGGCGGCTTTGTGTGAACTTCAGGTTGACGCGAAAAGCGATACGGTGGAAAATTATTATCAAGCGGCATTGAATACGTTGGAAACCCTGTTGCAGGCGAACTGCGGAATTTCCAAAGACGTGATGGATCAGTGCAAATCAGACTGGACACGTGCCTATGAAACTACGCCACATGGGCAACCTGTTAAGCTACAGTAAACTCTATCAAGCAGGTTTACGCCCTTTCAAAGGCATTTCAATCACTGGTAAATGTACTATTGCAGAAAATACACCTACACCAATACCAACCCACCAAACGGCGGTGTAGCTGCCGTATATGTCGTATAGTCGCCCACCTAGCCATACACCAAGGAATGACCCTAACTGGTGACTGAAAAACACTATTCCGTAGAGTGTTCCCATATAGCGTAATCCATATATATACCCGACCAAACCAGAGGTGAGAGGCACGGATGCTAACCATAAAAAGCCCATGGATGCTGCAAATAACAACACCGTTACAGGGGTCATTGGCGCCAATATAAACAGTGCGGAAATGATCGTTCGTAAGGTGTAAATACCCGCCAATAAATACTTCTTGGAATAGGTTTGCCCCAGTTTACCTGCCAATACAGTACCTGCAATATTGGCGGCCCCGATCACGGCTATTGCAAGTGCACCCAATGACGATGTTGTTTTGACGCCGATGCTTGCCAAAAGTCCATCTTGGGCAATCGGACCACAGACCTCTGTGATAAATGCGGGAAAATGCGCAGTGATAAAACCTAACTGGAAACCACAGGAAAAGAAGCCCAGAAAGATCAAGGTAAAAGATGGGTCGCGAAATGCTTTGCCTAATATTTCGGATAATGTTTCTTCTAACTCGGCTTTACTAAGAACCTGTGCTGACCGCAGAAATGGCAACAATAGAAGTGAGCTTAAAATCAATATTGCGAAAATGATAAATACCCAACTCCAATTCATGTAACCTAGTAAATATTCAGCCGCAGGTGGGCCAATGATTTGCCCAGCAGAGCCAAATGCGGTTGCAACGCCCAAAGCCATAGATCGGTTTTGATCTGATGCAGCCCGGCCCACAATGGCTAAGATTACGCCAAAACCAGTACCCGCAATGCCGAAGCCGACAAGTATTGCATAAAACTGATGTTCGCCTGCGGTGGTTGCATAACTTGATAGAACAAGACCTATGGCGTATAAAATAGCCCCCAAAATAATAGCTTTGCGGTCACCGAATTTTTCAGCAAACGCACCAAAAAGTGGCTGACCTATTCCCCAAGCAAGGTTTTGGACGGCAATCGCCAATGAAAACTCTGACCGTAACCAACCGAATTCGCTGGCGATTGGAATTTGAAAGACACCAAACGTTGCGCGAATTGCGAAACCTGTCATTAAAATCAAAGATCCAGCGATTAAAATCGGAGTAAAAATCGGGTCTTTTGTTTGTGCCATAGGACGTTCCGATATTTGGATTTTGATGTTAGATCATAGTGGCAATAACGCTACGCAATGTATCAATGCCATCGCCTTTTTCCGAAGATGTCAAGATAATTTCAGGAAAAGCTGCTGGATGGTTTTGTAAAACAGCTATGGTTTTTTCCACTGTTTTTTGCAATTCATCTTTTTTGATCTTGTCGCATTTCGTCATAATGACCTGAAATGTAACCGCAGAACGGCCCAAAAGTTGCATAATCTCTGCATCGACTTCTTTGGCGCCATGACGTGCGTCAATCAGCAAAAATACGCGACGCAAAGATTGACGGCCTGAAAGGTATGCTTTTAAAAGCCGCTGCCATTTTTCGACGATAGGCTTTGGCGCATTGGCAAAGCCATATCCCGGTACATCAACCAAATACCGTTCTTCACCCAAAGTGAAGAAGTTAATCTCTTGGGTGCGGCCTGGTGTATTTGAAGTTCTAGCCAAAGCCTTACGCCCTGTTAGCGCGTTTATCAGGCTCGATTTTCCAACATTAGATCGGCCTGCAAAGCACACTTCTAGGCGGTCAGACGGGGGCATGCCATCCATTGCAACAACGCCTTTTAGAAAGTCAGCACCGCCTGCGAAAAGTTTACGACCAATTTCACGCGTGGTGTAATCAGGCCGTTCGGTAATCGTAAAACGCATTTCCATTTACAGAACCTCTATTGTATCGCCCAATGTGATTTTACCAACCTTGGTAATTACACCAAACACGCCAAAATCCTTGTGACCCCAGTTTGATTGTAGCGTTGCAAGTGTGGCACAATCTGAAATGCCTGTATCTGGATTTACCGTTGTGGCCATGCAACGCTCAATCGGATCGATGATTTCAAATTCGGCTTCACCGATGCGAATATGATGGCCAATCCAGCTGAACTCTTCCCAAGCATTAAACCCGTCAACCCAAATATTGCCTCGAAAACGGCGTTGATCCAAAACTGTACCAGTGGCCTTTGATAAGGCTTCTAATGAAGCTTTGGTATTAATTGACAGGGTAGCAGTGCTGCTGTCCGTCATGCCGCGATCTGGTGCCTTGAACACTTGTGCAGGTAAAGAACGATCAGGATTGCTGATTTCAGTTACCCATTCAACCAGCGCTTTTGCATCTGCCACATTGTCAGGATTAACGGTAATGGTTTCTAAATCGGGGTGCTTCAATGTGATCGTCCCTGCACCCTCATCCAGATGTGATGAAACAGCCATTAGCCGATAACCGCGCGCGGCCCGTGCAAAGTTCATACATCTTGCCCATACAGGGTTTTCTGGGTCAACTTTTGCATCAACATGGGCAATCGCCCAATGGCGATCCCACGGCATGGTTTTTCCGACCTCTAGTGCAACGGACTGAAGCTGCTCACGGCCGACACCTTTGATTGGGTGTCGCCACAGATCAGTTACATTTGGCATTATGTTTCCGTCTCACCCTTTTTGAAGCGCTTAAGAATGTTACCTAAAACGTCGGGTTTTACACCTTGTTGTGTCATGATTACGTATTGCTGGATAAATGTGATGGTGTTGTTTGCAACCCAGTAGACCACCAGCCCGCTGGCAAAACCACCAAGCATGAACATAAACACCCACGGCATCCAAGCAAAAATTTGCGCTTGGGTTTTGTCGGTTGGTGCAGGGTTAAGTTTTTGCTGCATCCACATTGTGATACCCATTAGAACTGGGAATACACCGATAGAGATTATTGCCAAGAAGGATGTTGGATCTGGCGTGTCCCACGGCAACAGGCCAAACAGATTTAGCAGCGATGTGGGGTCAGGTGCGGACAGATCCTGAATCCAGCCAAAAAACGGCGCGTGGTACATTTCAATGGTTACAAATATAACTTTGTAAAGTGAGAAAAAGATCGGAATTTGCAGCAGAATTGGTAAGCAACCAGAGACCGGACTAACCTTATTATCACGGTAGAGCTTCATAATTTCGGTTTGAACTTTTTGTTTGTCGTCGCCTGCCTTTTCCTTGATGGCCTCCATTTGTGGTTGAAGTGCTTTCATTTTAGCCATTGAGACAAAGGATTTATAGGCAAGTGGAAACAAAATTGCCTTAATTAGCAATGTTAAGCCGATAATTGCATAGCCCATGTTGCCAATTAGGTTGTTCAAAAAATGCAGAACTTGGAAAATTGGTTTGGTCAGGAAAAAGAACACACCCCAATCAATAGAGTCGATATACTGATTAAAACCATAACCCTTTTCATACCCTTTGATGGTCTCGTATTCTTTAGCACCGGCAAACAGTGAGGTTGTGATGTCGTATTCACCACTGGGTGCTATTGTTATTGCAGGCAGGCGCACGTCTGCCTGATAACGATTGATCCGTGGATTGTATTCAATAACGGAAGTGAAAGGTTGATCTGGGCGTGGCAACAGGTTTGTCATCCAGTAGTGGTCGGTAAAGCCAGTCCAGCCGCCTTCTTTAATAGCGTAGGATTTGAAGCTTACCCCATTACTGTTTTCATCAAACTTGCGCACATCTTTGTAGCTTTCTTCCACTAATTCGCCATCAATGGATGCAATCACGCCTTCGTGCAGAATGTAAAACCCGCGAATGTCTGGATCACCCTTGCGTGTTAGCGCGCTATAGGGGGCCAGTTGAATAATTTTATCGGTGTTGTTCTTAACGGTTTGAGTGATGTTAATCAGGTAGTTTTCGTCGATTGATACGACACGGTTGAAGATCAATCCGTTACCGTTATCCCATTCCAATGTAATCGGTGATGTTTCAGATAATGTTGTGCCTGATTTTAGCTGCCATAATGTTTTGGAAGAAGGGATATCTTCTGCGATGACTGACTTGTCAGGTGACCACCATGCGTGAAATGCCCAATAGCCAATGCTTTCTTGAATAGGTGAGAAAATTACAATTTTCTCACTTTCATCATTTAGACGCACATTATAATTTTTTAATGACAGATCGTCGATCAATGCGCCTCGTAACGAGATTGATCCTGATACGCGTTTTGAATCAATACTAACGCGTGGTGATACACTTAAAGCATGTTCGCGGCTTTGCGAATTATCTGCGGCAGAAGGTACTGATGCATCGCTTGCGCTTGTTGGTACTGCGTTAGGTTCGTCTGACGTTGCAATAGCTTGTGCCGTTTCTGTAGTCAGAGGGGGTGCTGGTTGTTCAGGCGGAAAAACAAGAAACCAGACCAGAATAACAAGAAAGCTAAGTGCGGTCGCTAGGATCAAATTTTTATTGTTATCATCTTGCATCGGTGGGTCCTAAAGCGGGTAAGAAACTGTTTGGTAGGTTCAATAGAAAACCAGCCAAAAGGTCAAGGTTTTAAACGGTCTTTTGTTGGTAGTGGGTTCGGGCGCACAAGGCCTGCAAAATCAAACAAACCCTGATCTAATAAATGGCTTGGGCGTGCATTCATTAAGCTGCGAAACATAACCTGTCGCCGTCCAGGGCTGTTGGCTTCCCAACCATTCAAAATCGCTTTGACCTGTTGGCGTTGCAACCCGTCTTGTGAGCCACAAAGGTCACATGGAATAATAGGGTAATTCATCGCATTTGAGAACTTTTCACAATCTTTCTCAGCGACAAAGGCAAGTGGGCGATAAACCAATAAATCACCTTCGTCATTCACCAGTTTTGGCGGCATGGTGGCAAGCCGCCCGCCATGAAATAGGTTCATAAAAAAGGTTTCAAGTATATCGTCGCGGTGATGCCCTAATACGACTGCCGAGCAGCCTTCCTCTCGGGCAATACGGTACAAATTACCACGACGCAGGCGAGAGCACATTGCACAGTAAGTGCGCCCTGCGGGTACTTTTTCTTTGACGATAGAATAGGTGTCTTCAAATTCAATGCGGTGGTCTACACCCATCTTTTTCAAGAACTCTGGTAGGACAGTTGCCGGGAAATTCGGTTGGCCTTGATCTAAATTGCAGGCTAATAGTTCGACAGGTAAAAGGCCGCGCCATTTTAATTCGTGCAATACTGCCAAAAGCGTGTAGCTATCTTTACCACCTGACAAACATACCAACCACTTGGCACCACGTTCGATCATGCCATATTCTTCGATGGCTTCACGGGCTTGGCGAACAATGCGTTTGCGAAGTTTTTTGAACTCTGTTGTTGAAGGCGCACCTTCAAATAAAGCGTGTATATCGGTTAATTCGCTTAACATTGGCGTGATCCCACAAGTGGTTGTCAGATTGATGTTAGCGGAATGAACCTTAAATCATGAATGTGCAATATGGCATGCGTAATAAAACACGATATGTTGCAATCAATAATTGGCTTTAGGTGAATTTTCGAAACAAGCGTGTCGTGTCGAATAAAGCGTCAAGGCGTTCAAAACGGGTTTGCGCATCGGGCCAGTTTTCTTCTTGTGTGGCCGCAACTAAGGCTTCCAGCAACATTAACGTGGCGACATTCGAATCCCATGCTGATGGTATTTCGCTCCAGCAATTAAACGTATGTGTGGCAACTTTGGCGACGGGTGATACCCATTGATCTGTCATCAGAATGATAATCACACCACGTGATGCGGCCAGTTCTGCCAAACGTAAAAGGTTGGTTTCATACCTGCGAACATCAAATATGACCAACACATCATTCTTTTCCATATCCAACACGTAATGAGGCCATGTGGCAGATGAAGATGTCATATGCGTCATGCGGGGCCGGATCGCTTGCAGATGTGTGAAAGCGTATTCAGCTAAAGATCGGGTGATTCGGCCACCAACGATGTATAATTGTTGTTCCGAGCTTGACATTTGCTTTGCCGCTAGGTTGAAACTTTCTGCATCCACATGCGCAAAGGTCTGACGTAAATTGTGCATTACCGCATCGGCCAAGCGGTTTAGTATGTGCGACGCAGGGGCTTCAGCTGCCCAATTTTCACGCCTTTGTGTGGGGCCAGAAATTATCGCCTCTAGTTCATTTCGCAAAGCTTGGTGGAATTGTGGAAAGCCTTTAAATCCAAGCTTTTGAACCATACGTGCAACGGTAGGCGTTGAAACATCAGCCGTTGCTGCGACAATGGTAATAGATGCCAGACCCGCTGCTGGGTAATTCTCTAGAAGAGAGTTCGCAAGTTTGCGCTCGGATTGTGTTAATGTTTCGTAGCGATCACGGATTAATTCGCGGACCACAGGGGTTGATTTAGGCAAAAGCTTATCCTGTTGTGGTTTTAGTTAATACTATGCGTTGAAGGTTATTTATACCAGCATACAATGTTTTATCATATATGTGTGAAAATATATTGACAGCGTTGCAAATAGAGGAAAATATTTATACAATTCGGATGTGGATGTAGCGGGCAGTGCAACTGTCAACATAAAGACCACTTCTCAGCTAGAATAGGAACTTTGACATGCCAAACCAGATGACTTTTGATGAATTAAAAAACCAAGTTACCAGTGGTAGTATAGATACCGTTTTGGTCTGTATTATTGACATGCAAGGTCGCCTGATGGGGAAACGCTTTGTTGCCCAGCATTTTGTAGACGGCGGTTGGGAAGAGACGCATTGCTGTAATTATCTGCTGGCTACTGATTTAGAGATGGCCACACCTGACGGATATGCTTCTACAAGTTGGGAAAGCGGTTATGGTGATTATGTGATGAAGCCTGACATGGATACATTGCGCCCCGTGCCTTGGCTGGAAGGTACTGTGATGATCTTGTGTGACGTGTTGGATCATAACACTCACAAACCGGTGCCACATTCGCCCCGTGCTGTGTTGAAAAAGCAAATAGCACGTCTTGCCGATATGGGGTTCGACCCGATGATGGCAACCGAACTAGAGTTTTTCTTATTTGAGAAAAGCTTTGACGATATTCGTAAATCGGGCTTCCGCGACCTTGAGCCAATTAGCGGATACAATGAAGATTACCACATCTTCCAGACCACTAAAGAAGAGCATGTGATGCGCCCAATCCGCAACTATCTATATGCTGCTGGCCTGCCGATTGAAGGCACCAAAGGTGAGGCTGAAGCAGGTCAAGAAGAGCTGAATATCAAATACGGTACTGCCATGGATACGGCAGATCACCATACGATCGCCAAACATGCGATCAAAGAAATCGCGTGGCAACAGGGCCATGCGGTAACGTTCCTGCCGAAATGGGATCATAATCGTGTTGGGTCTTCCTCACATGTGCATCAATCTTTATGGAAAGGCGGCAATCCTGCTTTTTATGATAAAGACGCCGAACTTGGTATGTCTGATCTGATGCGAACATATATGGGTGGTTTGCTGAAATATGCGCCTGACTACATGTATTTCTTAGCCCCTTACATCAACAGCTATAAACGGTTTTCCAAAGGCTCATTTGCCCCCACACGCACCATCTGGTCAGTAGATAACCGTACCGCAGGTTTCCGCCTGTGTGCGGCTGGTAGCAAAGCAGTACGGGTGGAATGCCGCATTCCAGGGTCAGACATGAACCCATACCTTGCAATGGCTGTGCAACTGGCAGCAGGCATCAAGGGTATTGAAGATCAAGAAAAGCTGGATCCGCCATCAGAGGGGGATGCTTATGCAGGTACAGGCGGCTTTATCCCGCAAAACCTGCGTGATGCCAAAGATGCCCTGAAAGGATCGACAATGTTACGCGAAGCTTTGGGTGATGATGTGGTTGACCACTACACCCGTGCAGCAGAATGGGAGCTGGAAGAATTTGAAAAAGTCGTGACCGATTATGAAATTGCACGTGGATTTGAACGAGTTTAGATAACAAAACAGTAGTCGCACTGGTTTAGTGTCAGTGCTTTTTGCCTTTGAATGGCATATTTTTGGTTGACGCGAGGTTCTTATGACCAAGATTTTGAAATGTATATCACCGATTGATGGTTCGGTTTACGCTGAACGGCCATGCCTTAGCATGCAAGAAGCGACAGATGCAGTCGCGCGGGCAAAAACCGCACAAAAAGAATGGGCGGCACGCCCTTTGAAACAGCGTATTGAATTGGTTATGGCAGGTGTTGCCCGTGTCGGTGAGATGGGGGATGAGGTTGTAACTGAGCTTGCCCATATGATGGGTCGCCCAACACGTTATGGCGGCGAGTTTGGCGGCTTTAATGAGCGCGCGTCACATATGGCAAAAATCGCTGAAGATACTTTGGAACCTATCTTGGTTGAAGAAAGTGATACTTTCAAACGGGTTATTAAACGTGAGCCGCATGGTGTTGTGCTGGTCGTTGCCCCTTGGAACTACCCATATATGACGGCGATCAACACAGTTGCGCCTGCTCTGATTGCAGGGAATGCTGTTGTTTTAAAACATGCAACGCAAACCTTGCTGGTTGGCGAGCGTATGGCGCAAGCATTTCATGAAGTGGGTATACCTGCGGATGTGTTTCAAAACGCATTTCTGGATCACGGAACTACATCCGATCTGATTGCAGCAAATTTGTTTGGCTTTGTGAATTTCACGGGGTCTGTTGGTGGTGGTAAAGCAATGGAAATTGCAGCAGCTGGTACGTTTACAGGTGTTGGTACTGAACTGGGTGGCAAAGACCCAGGCTATGTGATGGAAGATGCTGATCTGGATGCCGCTGTTGATACGCTTATTGATGGTGCGATGTTTAATGCAGGCCAATGCTGTTGTGGCATTGAACGCATTTACGTTCATGAAAGCCTGTACGATCAGTTTGTCGCCAAGGCGGTTGATATTGTGAATGGATATAAACTGGGTAACCCATTGGATGCTGAAACTACTATGGGTCCAATGGCCAATGTGCGGTTTGCTTCCGAGGTTCGCGCCCAAATCGATGAAGCTTTGGCCGCAGGTGCTGTCGCACATATTGAAACAGCTGCCGAAGACGATGGCGGAGCCTATCTGACGCCGCAAATTCTTACAAACGTTACCCATGATATGCGTGTGATGCGCGACGAAAGCTTTGGCCCTGTTGTTGGCATAATGAAAGTATCTTCAGATCAAGAGGCCGTTGCGTTGATGAATGACAGCGAGTTTGGTCTGACCGCATCCCTTTGGACACAAAACGTGGAACGTGCCGAAGCTTTGGGTGCGCAAATTGAAACTGGCACTGTGTTTATGAACCGTGCTGATTATCTTGACCCTGGTCTATGCTGGACTGGCTGTAAAAATACAGGTCGTGGCGGCGCATTATCTGTTATCGGCTATCATAATTTAACCCATCCTAAATCGTATCATTTGAAAAAGGTGACATCATGACCCTTGTAGGAAACTGGTCTTATCCGACCACTATAAAATTCGGCAATGGCCGTATTAAAGAATTGCCAGAGGCCTGCGCCGCTTCTGGAATGAAAAATCCCTTGTTGGTTACTGACAAAGGGCTGGCCAGTTTACCGATTACTTCGGAAGCATTAGATATTCTAGATGCCGCTGGTTTGGGTCGTGGTCTGTTTTCTGAAGTTGACCCGAACCCGAATGAGCTAAACCTTGAAGCAGGTGTTGCCGCCTATAAGGCTGGTGGCCATGACGGGGTTATTGCATTTGGCGGTGGCTCTGGCTTGGATTTGGGTAAAATGGTTGCCTTTATGGCCAATCAAACCCGACCGATTTGGGATTACGAAGATGTGGGTGATTGGTGGACACGTGCAGATGCAGATGCGATTGCGCCGATTATTGCGATACCAACCACGGCTGGAACAGGCTCAGAAGTGGGGCGAGCTAGCGTTATCACCAACTCTGTCACCCATGTGAAAAAAATCATCTTTCACCCCAAAGTGTTGCCCGCTGTGGTGATTTGTGACCCTGAACTGACTGTTGGAATGCCAAAATTCATCACAGCTGGTACAGGTCTTGATGCTTTTGCCCATTGTGTCGAAGCATTCAGCAGCCCACATTATCACCCGATGTCACAAGGTATGGCACTGGAAGGCATGCGGTTGGTTAAGGATAATCTGCCACGCGCATATGCAGACGGCACTGACCTAGAAGCACGGGCCCATATGATGTCGGCAGCGGCAATGGGTGCGACTGCATTTCAAAAGGGTTTGGGGGCAATTCACGCACTTAGCCATCCAATCGGGGCGGTATACAATACGCATCATGGTACCACCAATGCGGTTTGTATGCCTGCGGTTCTGGCGTTTAACGCACCTGCCATCGAAGAGCGGTTCGATATGGTTTCTGCCTACTTGGGTATCTCTGGCGGCTTCAAGGGGTTTTGTGATTTCGTTCAAACATTTAATGACGACATGGGCATTCCACGCACATTATCCGATCTTGGGGTTGGAACCGATAAGATAGATGAGCTGACAAAAATGGCGTTGAATGACCCAAGTTGCGGCGGCAATCCGATTGAATTAACCGCTGAAAATACGAAACAGTTGTTTATAGATTGTATCTAACCGAATATAGGGCACCCATTGGGTGCCCTAATCTAACAGGGTAGCCACCATAGCAGAATTTGGGTTTTTTAGCCCGTCGATTACATCAAAATGATGTTTTTTATCCTCTATAATCAAAGCGGTACCATCCCATACTTGCGGCATTATTTTGCTTTGATTAATGAACTCTGGCCGTTCATCCCCCCCAACCCAACATGTTACTCTGGCTGAATTGATCGGTGTACTTAAGTACGGGCTTTCACTGATTGCCTCATCTTCAGATAAACGTAGGGTTTCGTTCATCTTGGTTTTCAGCAAATTGCGTAGATCATGAACACCGCTAATAGATACTGTGTTTTCAATTCGGTTTTGAATAGTAGCAGGTAAGGGGCTGTTTTTACAAAGCATCCTTGTTGCCAAATGCCCGCCTGCAGAGTGACCAATAATACGGATGGGGCCGTCAAACTTGTGGGCAACATATTTGATGGCTTCAGAAATTTGATTTGTTATTTCACTGATACGTGCGCTTGGGGCAAGGGTGTAAGAAGGAATTGCAACAGCCCAATTATGTGCAAGCGGCCCATGTGCAAGATCAGAAAAATACGACCGATCCAGTCGCATCCAATACCCGCCATGAATGAAGATAACCACGCCTTTAGGGGGCGTATCAGGCCAAAATACATCTAGGCATTCGCGTGGTGAAGGGCCATATGGCAAATCTAGATCATGCACCACACCACTATTTTGATATGCGCGTGCGCGTGCGGCCCAAGTATCAAAATATGCCAGCGCGTTCTTGACGTGGCCTACATTATCAAAAGCGTCATCCCAGTCAGTCATTTCTTTGGTTTACCCTTCAGTGTAGATTTAGAATGGCTGATCTTTTGACTAATTTCAAATAATCATATGGTATCTATTATGTGATATATGGATAGTGTTGAAAACATAGGTTGCGCCGAACTGCTTAGGCTTTAGGCTGACTAATAATTGACCATGAGAGTTACAGGAGAATGTCATGAACGTTATATTTGTACAGTTAAGGTGCAAACCGGGAAGTGCATACAAAGTTGCTGACGCACTTTATGAGCTTGAGATCGTTTCACAACTATTTTCCACAAGTGGCGATTGGGATTTGTTGGCGCAGATTTATCCGCCAAAGGATGTGGATGTTGGCAAATGGGTTAATGATAATGTTCTAACGATCGACGGGATAGAGCGATCACTTACAACCCTGACTTTCAAAGCATTCTAGGGTCTGTCGTCTCTAAGGCAAAGACACTTACTCAGATCAGTATTGCAATTTAACGAAAGTTAAGCGTTACTTGTCGTTTATGCTGGGTATTTCCTGCATATAACTTGGGAGAAAGAAATGACACATCACTTTTTCAAAGCATTCGTTATGGGTGCTGTACTAACTATTAGCGCGCCTACATCTGTAATAGCTGCGGAATGTATCGCACCTGCGAACCCTGGTGGGGGATGGGATTTCACGTGCCGCCAAATTGGTAAAATCATGTATGAAATAGGGGCAGTTGATAAACCTATTCAAGTAACAAATATGGCAGGCGGTGGTGGCGGTCTTGCTTATGGTCATGTTGTGAATGAACGCGACACGGATGCTGATTTAATTGTAGCAGCATCTTCGGCTACATCCACAAGACTTGCGCAAAACGCCTATGCGGGGATGACCGCAGATCAGGTACGTTTTGTGGGGGCAATCGGTGCTGATCCAGGCGTTATTGTTGTGGCGGCCGACAGCCCTTTTAAAACCCTTGGTGATATGGTTGATGCGATCAAAGCAAACCCAGGTTCCGTTGCTTTTGCAGGCGGTTCGGCGGTTGGCGGATTTGACCATCTTAAGCCGTTGATGATATTACAGCGCGGCGGTTTTACCGATATTACGAAAGTAAAGTATATCGGTCTTGACGGCGGGGCTGATGCCATCACGCAAACAGTTGGCGGTTTTACACAAGTAATGACGGGCGACATGTCAGAGATTGTTGGCTTTTTGAAAGCTGGTGAAATTCGGGTTTTGGCAGTTCTTACAGATGAGCGTGTGCCGGGATTTGAAAAAATACCAACCGCAAAAGAGCAAGGGTTTGATGTTGTAGCTGTAAATTGGCGTGGTCTGTATGTACCTAAAGGCGTTAGCGATGATACATTCAATGAGTGGGCATCAAAGCTGCAACAAGTCGCTGATAGCGATGCTTGGAAAGAAGCGATGGTTGCAAACGGCTTAGCCCCGTTTACCAAAGTTGGTGGTGATTTCCAGTCATATGTTGATGGGCTGGTTACAGAAATTCGCCAGTTATCAAAAGACATAGGGGTTATTCAATAATGCCCAGTGATCGGATCTTTGGTCTGGTCGCACTTATGACGGCGCTTGCGTTCATCGCAAGTGCCACACAAATCCAGACAAGCTTTTTATCAGACCCAGTTGGGCCGAAAATGTTTCCCATTCTGATAGGTGTGGTGGCTGTCATTGGCAGTCTTAGTCTTATTTTACGCCCAGACCCGAATCCAGATTGGCCCGCAATGCGCAGCTTTATGGCCTTGCTTGTTGCTGTTGTGGTTTTGATTGGGTACGCATTTGCGCTAAAACCTTTTGGCTTTTTGATCCCAACCGCAATAACGGCTGGTATATTAAGTTACCAAATATCCCCAAAGATAAATGCGGCAATGATGTCGGGTCTTGGCCTGTCAGTTGGATTGTTTGGGCTGTTTAAGTTTGCTTTAGGTCTTGGGCTGGTAGCATTTCCCAGATTTCTGACAGGGTAGAGGCGTATGGAAATTATTGATAATCTGGCATTAGGATTTAGCATAGCCCTTTCACCCTACACATTAATGCTCGCAGTAATCGGGTGCTTTTTAGGGACAATCATCGGGGCCTTACCAGGCTTAGGCCCATCAAACGGTGTGGCGATCTTAATCCCTTTGACTTTCACACTAGGGTTGGATGCAACTTCTGCATTGGTATTGATGACTTCGGTTTATTATGGTGCGATGTATGGCGGGCGCATTTCGTCTATTTTGTTGAACATACCAGGTGATGAACCTGCGTTAATGACCACGTTGGATGGCTATCCTATGGCAAAGGCGGGGCGTGGGGGTGATGCACTTGTATTATCGGGTGTTGCGTCTTTTGTAGGGGCTTTTTTGGCAACTATCGGATTGATGTTACTGGCACCAATGCTGGCGCGGGTGGCTTATTTGTTTGGCCCTGCTGAGTATTTTGCACTTTATATGCTGGCGTTTTGTACTTTGGGCGGGATGGCGTCGAATAATCAGGCAAAGGCTGCGATTGCATCTTGTATCGGGCTGGGTATTGCAATGATCGGTGTCGATAACAGCTCTGGTTTGCCACGCCTTACAGGGGGCAATCTGCACCTGATGGACGGGGTTGATTTTTTGGTGGCGATTGTCGGGCTATTTGCAATTTCTGAGGTTTTCTTTTTTATTGAAAGCCATGGAAAAGGATCATCCATTGGTATTAAGCTCGAAAAAGTAACGATACCGTGGAAAGATATTTATGAAACTAAATGGACGATGTTACGTGCCAGTGGTATCGGGTTTATTGCAGGTATTTTGCCTGGTGCCGGTGCCTCTTTAGGTAGCTTTTTGGCCTATATGAGCGAAAAGTCTATTGCGGGTGAAAAAGGCGGTTTTGGAACGGGTGTTCCCAAAGGGGTTGCGGCACCAGAAGCTGGAAATAATGCCGCTGCAGGGGGGGCTTTAGTGCCCATGCTTACATTAGGTGTTCCAGGGTCAGGTACGACAGCAGTTTTATTGGCCTTACTAATGACCTTGAATATAACCCCGGGCCCGACATTGTTTACCGACAGACCAGAGGTGGTTTGGGGGCTAATTGCATCATTACTGATCGCCAATGTGGTTTTGTTGTTGATGAACGTGCCGATGGTCAAAATATTTGTGCGTATTTTACAAGTTCCAGCGTGGATACTGTTGCCAGGTGTGACGATGGTTTCTTTTGTTGGTATTTATTCTTTGTCGGGTAGCTATTTTGACTTGGTTCTAATGGTAGGGTTTGGGGCATTAGGGTATGTCTTGCGCAAACTAGATATACCAACAGTACCTGTAATTTTGGGCATTTTGTTAGGCGGTCATATGGAAGATGCACTGCGGCGGGCAATGGTATTATCTGATGGAGATGTTGCATATCTGGTGTCATCACCCATAGCGATTGTATTATGGGTGGCCGCGATCCTTGGGTTTGTTGCACCAATGATGTTGCGAAAATTTTTAGAAAAACCACAACGGGTAACGGACTAGGGTATTGTGTATATTGTGGTCGGGCCGTTTTGCATAATTGTTAAGAATTGCTGTATAAACGACGATATATCTTGGTCGTGAACAAGGTGATGCGTTAGCAATCCGAATGGCTCGGTGTTATCTGCCCGCCCCAATCGGCGATCCTGCATTTGTTTGACGATTTCAGAAATAAGTATATCTGGTGCAACCAACCCACGCCCATCATGCCATGCGATCGGATCTAGGTGGGTGTTTATCTGGGTAAGCCCTATGGCTGCTTGTCTGGATTTACGCGGCGAATAGGTTGATAGGTTTGTATACCCAATCATAGCAAGATGTGCGTTTATATCTGGGTTGATACGGTTCCAAGGTGGTACAAACATTGGCTTTAGGCGTGTGCCAAACATATTTTTTAACAGGTCTAGGCCCGCTTTGGCGTCTTCAATACAGGTTTCTATTGGGCGCGTCGCGCCGAATTCTGCTTTTTTTATTCCCTGTGGTTCATGGTTTTGATGCGCCCAACCGTGTACTACAGGTATGACATTGGGCATAGCATGAATATGATCTGCAAGGGCAGGGGTTGCCAGTTTTGGGATTATGGCCAAATGAACAGGAATGTTTGTATCACATGCAATATTATCTAGCATATCAAGGGCAGGGGTTGGGGCAATAGCATCATCATCACGCCACCAAATGGGCAAGATCATATCAACGTCACGCCACTGCTGAAATTCATTCTGTAAAGGTTGCCAGTTTATATTAATCATGTCTGCTTTAGCCAATTTGTTGCAATGCGAACGGTTTCATTTGCGCCATCAAATTCAAGACCTGCGATTTCAGCACCTTTCACAGACCGTGATGCATGTATGGATTCTATCAAGCTTTGTGGGGTTAAAACATTAGCGGTTAAAACCGAAAACCCTGGATGTTTTGCAAGGCTTTTTGCGCGCAGGGTTTGTTCAACTTCACCGCCTTCATCAAAGGGTATAAACACTGATGCCGTTCCTGTCTGCATCAGATCTAGGGCGGTATTATATCCACACATACTGACCGAACAGGCCGCATGGTGCAACATTTGGCGAAAATCGGGGCGTGTGCTTTCTATAGTTAAATTATTGCTTCTAGCGCGTTTTTTCAGCCGCTTTATTTCATTCGCAGAGTTCGACCCACCAACCAAAATACGCCAGTTTTGACTGGTATCTAGTGATGCGGCCTCAATGGCGCATTCAAATATGGCTTTGCCCACTGACCCGCCGCCTGCACTTACGATAATTTCATTTTGTCCCTCTAAATCGGGGTGTGGCCCTGCTATGGTTGGGGCAACATAGCCAGTGTAATGCAGTTTCTTGGCCAACGTTTTTGACACTGGCCAGCTTTGATCTAATGGTGTGGTTGTGGGGTCGGAATGAACAAACACCCCATCATAATACTGGGCAATAATCTGATCCGCTTTTGTAGCTTTGGACGGCTTCGAGGGAGGGGCAAGAATATCGCGAATAGAGCTAAATATTGCGCATCTTTTCGTATTCGCTTTGGCTGTAGAAAGTAGGTTAAGGAACTCTGACGATAAGACGCGCCTGCCGAAGGGATATAATTCAGTTATCAGAAAATCAGGTTGAAGAGTGTTGAAAATGCCCTCTATATTGCGTTGGCGTTTTGTTAAATAAGCCTGATCCGCTGCCGTATCATGTGCTGTCAATAATGTGGAAAAATTGGTGCCATCAGAGCGCACAGCGGGTAGTTGATGCAAGGTGATGCCATCAGTGTTCAGGTGGGGTGCAGGCATTCCACCGCTTACCACATCTACAGTATGCCCATGTGCTACAAAAGCACGCGCCAAGTTTAATGCGCGGCTTAGATGGCCCGTTCCCAACAGATGCGTGACTAGGATAAGAACCTGCATGATTTATCGCTTTTCCAGTCTGATGGGTTCATCATTTACGATGTTAAGATGGCCGTTATCAATTTCAATTAAGAACAAACGATTACGTTTAATACGAAAAGGTGCAGGGCCGTCAAAGTCCCACCCATGTGCTGTTGCTAAAATCATCCGCATAATGCCAATATGGCAGACTGCGATTGTATCTGTTGTAAGTGCCATAACCCACGGTTTTATTCTGTCACATACATCTTGCGGGCTTTCACCATTTGGTGGGCGGTAATGCCAGCCCCAATGCTCTATATCCCGAAACCCCGATGATGGATCGGCCTTTAGATCAATACCACGCAAACCTTCCCAATCGCCCCAGTTCATTTCAATCAAGCAATCCACATGTTGCGGGGTGCGGTCTGCGATGATTTCAGCTGTTTGGCTTGCACGCTTTAACGGGCTTGAGATTAGGTCTGCATCAGCCCATTGGCTTGGTAGTTTATAGTTTTTCAATTCTGTAATAGCATCAGGATCAAGATCAATATCCGTACGCCCCTGAATGCGGCCTGCACGGTTCCAAGGTGTGTGTCCGTGACGGATAAGGGCAAGTGTGGTCATGGGCGTGATCCTATGAATGGCGATAAAATTGTTGAAAGGTTTTTAGAGGCTGCCCCAAAAAGATGGTTTTGTTTGATAAATTCAATACCAGCGCGGCTGTTTTTCTGCCAGAGGTCAGTGTTTGTTAACAAATTATCAACCGCATGGGCCATTTCGGTGGGTATATTAGGCGGGATAAGTATTGTTTCAGAGTTAATCACATCACAAACACCCGATAAATCCTGTGCTATCACGGGCAGGCCTGCGGCTTGGGCTTCAAGGTAAACCATGCCAAATGCCTCATCTACACCCGGCCATAAAAAAACCGATGCGGATTGATACTGTTCTGCCAATTCCGCGCTTGTGCATTGTCCTAAGAAAGTCACTCGGGATTTGAACAGTGCAAACAGGTTTTCTATTTCAGGCCTTGCTGGCCCGTCACCTGCAATTTTTAAAGTCCAGTCGGTAGTTTTCAAAGTGGCAAGTGTTTTGGCTATCAATTTATATGATTGGGTTTTGGCGCCTTTTCGTAACATTCCAACACATAAGATCGTGTTGCTTTTGGGTTTGGTACGTTTGGGGACAGATGAAACGCCTTGTGCCAAAAAGGGTGGTAGGTGGATGATTTTTTGACCCTTGGGCTTGTAATCCATCAAAGATTGGCGGTCGCGCTGGGTGAAATACAGAATTGCATCGGCTTTGTCACAGGCAGTTTCTGCAAGTTGCGCATAATACGCCCAAGGTCCGTGAAGCCGTTTTTTTGCCCGCGTTGCTTCTAATAAAATATAGGGAATACCCAACGCTTTTGACACAATCGGGCCTATCAGATCGGGGGATTTGTAGTAATTGTGATACGTAAACCAAAGGCGCCAATTTTGTTTTTGCCCCAAAGTTATCAACTTTTTGGCTTCAACCTTAGCCTGCGTTATTAATGCTAATTGTGCATCATCGTTACCTTTACCGTCATATGTGCGCAAATCAGACACCAGTTTTGCATCATAACCCTGCTCAATGGTATTCAGAGCTTCCAACACACCACGGGCAATTTCCCTATCGCCCGAAGGTGTCGGGTGGGTCGGGGGTTTGAGGGGAGCATAAAAAGCGATTGTTGGCATATGGTTAGTTTAGCGATTTGTGCCTAAGCTTTGCAAGCGGGCTGTCAGTTTTGTGATCCCTGCATCCATACCAAAATCTATTGTTAAACGATCATACGCAGCTTCTGCCATTGTGTTGCGCATTTCGGGTTTAGATGCCAGTTCTGTAATTGCTTCGGCAAGTTCATCGGAATTGTCATTTACCAATAAGCCATGGGTACCTGTTTCAATAAATTCAGGGATTGCAGAAACATTAGTTGAGATAATCGGAAGCTTTTGTGAAGCGGCCTCCATTAACACATTTGGTAGACCGTCACGGTCACCATCATCGGCAATACGGCTTGGCAAAATGAATATATCGGCAACACGCAAGGCGTCTATTACAGCGGGTTGGTCACAGGCACCGTGCCAACTTATACGGTTGGCAATCCCAAGTTTTTGGGCTTGGGTTAGCAGCGTTTCTTTCAAGCCACCGCCACCTATATGCGACCACTGCCAGTTTAGATCGGCAGGCAATTTGGCCAGTGCATTTATCAACCTGTCAAAACCCTTTTTTTCCACCAAACGCCCAACAGATAGAAATTGTATTGGGCCGCTAGGGTTTGTCTTTGGTCGTTTGGGCGGTGGTGGGAAACGGGTTAAATCCAATCCGTGGTAAACCAGATCAATCCGTTTCGGACTATCTGCAAGGCTTCGTAAGTGTTTTGCACCATACGATGTGCAGGTTACACCAAAGGCCGCACCATATGTATTTGGGTTTAGCTTTTCACGCTTTTCCCAGTCTGGTGAAGTCCATATGTCTTTTGCATGCGCAGAGAAGCCCCATTCAAGGCCGCGCATGATGGCGGCGTATCTGGTGACAGATGCAGGTGTGTGCATGAAATGGGCATAAAGACCTGCGAAGTTGTCTGGCAATTCTGCGGCCATAACACATGCTTGCCCAAAACGGCGTATCCTGTTGCGGGATTTGTCGCGGGCAAAGTCAGCGTTCCATGCGTGACGCGCGGCTTTATACCCAGATAATCTGCGTGCTTTTAGCCACCCGCGTAGAACCCGAAAGGGTTCATTGTGAATGTACTCAGGTAAATATCTAACCTTGGCAGTTATTTTATCGTGCAAAGGGTGGGTTTTTTTGTCGGTAGGAAAGCGCAAAGACCAGATCTCAAACTCTTGACCTTTTTCTTGAAGGGCCAAAAGTTCTTGTGCGATAAATGTTTCTGACAGGCGCGGCCAACCTTTGACCACTACCGCAATCGGTGATTTGTTGTGTGTCATTTGTTGGCCAGTAAGCTGGATTTACCCAAAAGATAAGAGGTGCGTTGGGTTACAACATCTAGCCCATCTAATAAGCCGTTAATTTGGATGAAAGAAGGCGGCTTTTGATCGGGAAGCTTGCGTATGGCATTTATCATGGCATCTGGGCCGCTGCCGTCACGTTCAGAGTGTATCATACGCATAAGACCTAGATCTTCGGCGCGTTTGGCGCGAATATATTGCTCTAGGCGGGGTACAGTTCTTGGGAAGATAACCGCAGGTTTGTCAAAAGACAGGATTTCACAAAACGTGTTATATCCCCCCATTGCAACAACACCAATAGCGCCTGACATCAGTGTTTCCATGTGGCTGTCAAACCCAACTGTTTTGACCCTACCATTTAGCTTGGCAACTCTGTTTTCAAAAACGGCGCGTGTGTCACCAGTTAGAAAAGGGCCATAAACCAAAAGGGCAGATGGGCTTAAGTTTGGGTCTTGTTCGTATGCAGATAAAACCTGATCGACCATTGCTGCACCGTCGCCGCCACCGCCTGGGGTAATTAAAACATATGGCTCGCCAGCAGGCACTGGTTCATCTAGGTTTTCGCGCCTTAAATAACCTGTCCAATGCATTTTACGTTTGGCTTCATCTGAAAGTGCAAGACCAGAAGTTGGGTTGTAGATTGATTTCAACCCGTAAATCCATAACTCGTCATAAAATTTTTCAGTCGCTTCTATTGCGCCTTTGCGTGCCCATTCCTTTGATAATAAATCGGGGTCATCCAAGACATCACGTAAACCAAGTACAATTTGCGTGTTAGGTTTATGTGCTTTAAGCCATTCTAGGCTGGGCATTAATTCGCCGCGAAACCCAGTAGGTTCTTTATCCACAATTACAAGGTCGGGGCTGAAGTGCTGAACCGTTGCTTTTATCAAACCAGAGCGCAATGTGGTTGTAGCATCAATGTCCATACCAAGAGTTTCAGACATATATGTGCCGTCAGTCATTTTGGTGACGCCCGGCAATCGAATGTGGTCAACGCGTTCTGGAAATGTAAAGCGGCCCGCAACAGGTGAGCCTGTTAAAATAAGGGCAGTTGTCTTTTTATGTGCCGCGGTAATTGCATTTGCAAGTGTTCTTGAGCGCCTGATATGGCCTAGGCCAAACGTATCATGACTGTATAAAAGCACGCGGGATAAGCCAGCGGGTGGTATGCGTGTTTCTGGTGTCATTGGTATGGTCATTAAACTGTATGTTCCACAAATACGTCAGATTAGGAAGATAGCGTTATGTTAAAAAAATTGGTTGAGATAATTCTCTGAGACAAAACGATACCTTGGGTTGGTTCCATAGAACATTAGTTTAGAAATTTCAGGTACTTTAAGGTGTTTTTTTGCTGGTGTCTCACAGATTTTTTACTTGCTTTAGAATTATGTGCACTAACTTGTGATAAAGTAGGCCAAATTATACTGATTTAGTAAAATATGTGTTGGTAATTCAATTTTACGCAGAAATTGTGTATCACAATAAAAAACAAGTATCATCTAGGGAACAATAATAGAATCAAGTTTTATACTTGAGAGGTAGAAACAACAAACAGTAAAGTAGGTACAAAGGTTGTGCTGTAAAAGATCATGCCTTAGCCTACCTGATTAACCATATTTAAGGTATCGTTTATATAATGCGCATCACTTTCATACATATTTTATCAGTGCTTACATTGGCTTTCTGCGTAGCATTTCCAGTTCAATCTCAAACATCGATTGTTCCAGATGGGTTCGGTGGGGCGGAACAAACGGTGGCCGATCCAGCATTAGACAATTTTGAAAGCATCATGCGTAAAGCCGCTGAAAGCGGCGTTAGTGTTATTGTTGTTGATACCAAAGGAAAAGTATTAAGCAATCCATCGGATACAGAAGCCCTAAATGAAACCGAAGGGGAAGATGTATCCAATAGCATGACAGGTGTTATGAAGGCGCAAATTTCAGCGGTTAAATTTCGTGAAATCTTGTTTAAGCGCCTGCGTTCTTTACCTGGTTCCTTTAAAGAAGTTGAGTTTATTTTACAGGCCAACAGCCCAACTGGCGAAATCTGGGCTTATTTCGAAGCACTTCTTTGGGCGTCTGCGTTTTTTGCGATAGGGTATCTTTTTGAACATCAGATATATGGCAAGCGCTTTTTGGTTAAGTACTTCGCGCTTCCAATAAAAGAATGCCCGGTTGGATATACAGAAAAACTTCCCTTTTTGGTCTCGCGGTTTTTGCTACGCGCCTCTGGTGTTCTGGTTTCTATGGCAGTGGCCTACATTATTGGGGTGGCGACTTTAGGGCCGTTGGAAAACTCGGCAATGCAATACACAGTTGTACTAATAAATATTGCGTATGGCAGTTGCCGCATGGTTACTTTATTGTGGCGTATGGTGCTTGCACCTTATGCGTGTCAGTATAGAATTTCACAGTTTTCCAATAAAGATGCCCTGCGATTATATCACTGGCTTTGGATAACCGCGACGCTTGATATTTGTACTATTGTCATCGGATTATGGTTGTTTGAGCTGGGCTTGACTGTGGATGTTTTCGCGTTGGTTACAGCCATATTAACCTTGTTTGTTGTGATCTTGAATATAGGTTTAATCCTAGTGAACCGTAAGCCAATATCACGCGCAATCAGAAATGGTGCCAGAATAGATCAGGTGGGTCGATTAAGCCGTTTTGTCTCTACTGCGTGGGCGCCTATTGCGATTGTTTATTTTATATTTGCGTGGGTTGATCTGACATACCGTTTGGTGCTGGAAATTCCACTTTCCACGCCTTTGGTTCTAGGGGCCTATGCAATCTTGCTTTCTATTATCGTTGTGTATGGTTTAATTAACTATTTAATTGAACGTTTCTTTCACCGCTCTGCCGTGATGGAAGAAATTAATAGTGCAATGCTTACGGATGATCCTGACAGTACGGATGTGCAAGAAGTGCAGGAAAAACTTGAACCTACCCAACACCCATTAAATAATTTTGAAGATTTAGCGCGACGTGTGGCAGGTGTTTTGGCGTTTGTTGCAGGATTGTGGGCTTTATTCTCAATTTGGGATGTGGAAAGTAAAATGACGGCCGCGGACGGCGCGGTTGAACGCAGTTTGGATATTATCGTCATTCTGTTTATTGGGTATATTGTTTATCACATGTTCCGGATCTGGATTGACAGTAAGATCAGGGATGAAGGCGGTGAAGAGATAGAGGTGGCCCCTGGCGATGAGGGTGGCGGATCTGGGGCCAGCCGATTAGCGACGTTGCTGCCACTGTTTCGGAACTTTATCCTTGTAGTCGTGGTTGTTACCATTGCCTTAATCGCATTGTTGCAACTTGGAATTAACGTAAGCCCGTTATTTGCGGGCGCTGGTGTTGCAGGTCTTGCGATTGGTTTTGGTGCGCAAACGTTGGTGCGCGATATTTTTTCGGGCGCGTTTTTTCTGGTTGATGATGCGTTTCGCAAAGGTGAGTATATTGATGTGGGTGAAGTGAAAGGAACGGTTGAAAAAATCTCGGTGCGTTCATTCCAGTTGCGCCACCACTTAGGGCCGTTACACACAATCCCATTCGGTGAAATTCAAGTTTTAACAAACTACTCGCGCGATTGGGTGATGATGAAACTGCCGTTGCGGGTGACATATGATACCGATGTGGAAAAAGTTCGTAAATTGATTAAAAAACTTGGGCTTGCGTTGATGGAAGATCCAGAGATTGGTGATAACTTTCTGCAACCATTAAAATCGCAAGGCGTGATTGAGATGCAGGATTCTGCGATGATAATCCGAGTTAAGTTTATGACAAAGCCAGGCGATCAGTGGGTGATCCGCAAACGTGTATTCCAGGAAATCAGAGACTTATTTGCAGCTGAGGGTATAAAATTCGCGCACCGTGAAGTTACAGTGCGTTTGGCTGATGACAGTAGCGTGCGTAACCTAACCGAAGCGCAAAAAGCGGCAATAGCGGGGGCCGCACATTCTGCATCATCTGAAGATATGGATGCGACGGACGCAAATGAAGGCGGCAGCGAGTAAGGCCGCGCGCCCTTAGCTTTCGTAAGGATTTAACGAGTCTCGTAAACCGTCCCCTAAGAAATTGAAAGCTAGCACGACCAGAATGATGACTAGCATCGGGCTGGCCGTCCAAGGATAAATTTCTATCGCTGCCAAGTTTTGTGCATCATTTAACATCACGCCCCAACTGACGGCGGGAGCGCGCAGTCCCAAACCAAGAAATGACAATGCTGTTTCGCCTAATATCATGGCAGGGATCGATAGCATGGCGCTGGCAATCAGGTGGCTGGAAAAGTTCGGTAATAAATGTCGCCCAATGATGCGAGCGGGTTTTGCCCCCATCATTTCTGCGGCTTTAACGTATTCCTCTTCTCGCAAAGACAGGAATTTTGATCGCACAGCCCGTGCAAGGCCAGGCCAGTCTAAAATACCCAATATGATTGATATAATAAAGAACACAGCAACAGGGCCCCAGTGGGATGGTACCGCCGCAGATAAGGCAAGCCATAAGGGAAGTTCTGGTAATGAACGCAATATTTCTATGACACGTTGGATCAACCAATCAATACGACCCCCAAAATAACCCGCGATACTGCCAAAGAAAATACCAAATATAAAAGATACAGTTATCCCGATCAGGCCAACTGTTAAGGATAGTTGTGCACCGTATAGTATACGCGAAAATACATCGCGGCCCAATCTGTCTGAACCAAGTATAAACAATGTTGCCCCATATGGCGCGCAAAACAAATGGCGCTCGGCTTTTATCAGCCCAAATAATTTGTAAGGTTCATTTTCACAAAAGAATTCCAGCTTCATGGGTTTGGTTTCATCCGCGCTATAAACCCAGCGGAAGTTCTCTAGATCAGCGGTAGCGGTTATAGGTAACACATGTGGCCCGATAAACTGGCCATCGTTAAACCAATGGACTGCTTGGGGTGGGGCATATAAATGATCTACATGGCGCTCATTGGGTGTGTAGGGTGCAATGAAACCGGCTATTGGCAACATCAGATATGCCAACAGCAGAAAAATACCTGAAATAAGCCCAAGTTTATGTTGTTTGAAACGTCGCCAAACCAGTACCCAGTTTGGTGCGTCTAGTTCAGGCCGCTCGGCCGTACTAAAGTTACTGTTCTCACTATAGGGGGCATCATCAATATAGCGGCCATCAGGTAAAATTGCCATTACTCGCGTCCCCCGTAGCGTATGCGTGGATCAAGCAACATCAAAAGCACATCCGAAATCATGGTGCCAATCAAGGTTAAAAGTGCGACAAACAATAAAATAAACCCAGCAAGGAACTGATCTTGTGATTTTAAAGCGGTTAGCAGTGCAGGGCCAATAGTTTGCAGACCTAAAACGACCGAAACCAAAACTGAACCAGATATCATGGACGGTAGCAAATTGCCTATGTCGGCCACAAAGGGGTTTAGGGCGACGCGTAAGGGGTATTTTGCCAATAGTTTGGCAGGTCGCACACCTTTGGCCCGTGCTGTTTCCACATAGGGTTTATCCAATTCGTCTAGCATATTGGCGCGTAGCCTTTGCATCATTGCGGCAGCCCCTGATGTGCCGATTACAAATGTTGGGATGATGAGGTGTAGCAGAATTGATTTTACCTTGGTAAAATTCATAGGCTCGCCCTCTAATTCAGGTGCCATAAGCCCGCCAATCGGTAGGTTTAGGTATTTTTGCCCGTAGTAAAATAGGATCAAAGCTAACAGAAAATTCGGGGTTGCCAGCCCAAGGTAGCCGATAAACGATGATGTATAATCCACCCATGTTTTTGAACGTGCTGCGGCTAAAACACCCAAAGGCAGGGCAACTATATAGACAAATAGAACTGCTGCCAAATTAACCAGAACCGTAAGCCATAATGCTTGCCCGACAATTTCTGACACCGGTTGGTCAAACTCAAACGACCAACCAAAATCGCCCTGTATTAACCCCGAAAACCCATACTGGCCTGGCCAAAACCCAATCCATATAAAATATTGTTCTACAAGGGGGCGATCCAGCGCATATTCGCGGCGCAAAAATTCGGCCTTGGCCACACCAGCATCTTGGCCCGTTGCCTGCAATTCGGCTATTTGATTGGTCAGATAGTTACCAGGTGGCAGGTTGATAATCATAAAGATCAGGGCAGAGACCAGCAAAAGGGTCATTAGCATGGTCATGAACCGATAGAGCGCGTAGCGTAAAATTATCATTGCGCGGCCCCGCTGTCATCAAAGTAAAACTCATCCATTCTGTGGATGCCGAAATGCGCACCCGGTTCCCAAGACCAGATTGCTTTTTGTGGGACGTTGCGCAATTTATTAGAAACCACAACAGGTTGAGGGGCTTCCGTTAAAACGCTTATTCCATAAACTTGTTCAGCATGTATTTTTAACATTTTGCGCCAAATTTTACTGCGCTGTCTGTCTGTGAATGCCTGATCCCAAGATACCGCTAAATACAGCAATCTGCGGGCCTCTAACATATCAGGTTTTTCACCTGCTTCTCCGCCAGTTTGGTAGTATTGCCCCCATTTCGGCCATGCAAAGAAATCTTGTTGGCGTGGCGCTAAATAGGCAGGTGATGTATAGGGCTGTGGTATGCCATTATCCCAGCCGAACCAGACTGCGGCCATAGACGTGCCTGCGTTTACACGGTTGCGAAGAATGTCGCGTTCAAGTGGGCGCACAATAAGCTTTACACCAATGTCGCGCCAAGTATCAGTAATGATAGACAGGGCATTTTCAACTTCTTGGCGTTCACCTGAAGTTTCCACAACAAGCTGCAAAGGCCGCCCGTCATGCAACAGGCGAATACCGTCCGCACGGCGTTCATCAAGCCCCATCTCATCCAATAATTCATTGGCAAGCTCCGTATCATACTGCGCCCATGCAGACCTATTTTCTGGGTCAAAAAACGGGCTGGCGGGCAGGGCTGTCATGGCACTTTCCTTAGCTAAGCCAAAATAGAGTGTGCGGTTTATCATGCGTCGGTCAATAGATATGGAAAGTGCGCGGCGAAATCGAATATCGCGCAAAACGCCGCGCCAAGTAGGGTCGGCGTAATTTAGATTTGGATAAATTGTGATTTGCGAAGCGGCACCATTTGCCCACAATAAAGTTTTATATTTACCGCCGTCTTTTTCGCCTTTTTTCAAAATGGATATATCTTTAAAACTAAGACCGCGCGCTTGCAGATCAGCCTCACCTGCGTTGGTTTTCGCTGCAACCAGCCCCGCGCCAACGACGCTCATTTCAACGCGGTCAATATAGGGTAGCTGCACCCCATTTGCATCAATTCGGTGGTAATATGGGTTGCGCGTAAATATCCGTCTGCGTTTCGTGCCTTTTTTATCAATAACCCAAGGTTGCAAAGTAGGAAGATCGCCATTGTCAAACTTATACATGTTATCAAGTTTATTGTGCAAAGCGGCCCAACTGCGGACTTTTTTCTTTTTGATTGCGTGTTCCAATAAATACGGGTCAGCGAATTTCTGATGATAGTGTTTTAAGTAATGTGCAGGGCGAAATATGAAAGGGGGGCGGGCTTGCGCCAATGTTTGTATGAATTGTGGGTTGGATTTTTCCCACTCGTAAATAACAGTTTGAGGGTCTGGAAAAGATACTTTTGGTAGTTTTCCGTCGACACGTAAAAAATCGGGTGGCCCAGAAGGCGTTAGTTCTTTGTTATTTGCAACATGTACCCACCAATATTCGAAATCGGCCGATGTAAAGGGTTTACCATCCGACCAGCGATGACCTTTGCGCAAATGCAGCGTGAATTTTTTATTTTTCCCATTCTCAAGGTTGGCCAGAATATCGGGCGTTAAGGCGTATTTTTCATTAAAGATAACCAAACGGGCATAGCCATAAACCACCATTTGCCGGATGTCTTTTGTACGTGTGACCATAGTGCGCAACGTGCCACCTTGTTTGCCAAATTTGCGCCATTTTGACTTTAGATCAACGATTAAGGGTTCGTCTGGTATGCGGTTTTCAACGCTAGGCAGAAGCCCTGATTTCACGGCCTCATTTAACGACGCACTTTCATAAACCAATGTAGCCATTGCTGCCTGCGCAAGACAAACCACAAGTACGATGCCATAACAAAAGCCCTTAAACTTAAGCATAACAACGCACCTTATGCCCAGTTTCAATCTCTGTCAGCGGCGGTATAGTGGTTTTGTCAAAACGATACGCATCCGCCCAAGAACCGGGCGCACCAGCCCCAAGGGCTACCAAGTCAAGATCAATCGGGCGGTGAATGTCTGGTTCTGGTTGGGCTGCAATCAATGCCTTTGTGTATGGATGCTTTGGGTTTGCAAATAACGTACAGGGTGGTGCTTGTTCAACCACAAGACCTTGCCGCATCACGGCGACTTCATCTGCAATGCGTGCAACAACCGCAAGATCGTGAGAGATAAACAGATATGACAGTTGCCGCTGATCCCTTATTTCTTCTAGTAGCGTTAAAATTTGATCTTGAACTGATACATCAAGGGCCGAAGTAGGCTCATCACAAACCAGAAGTTTTGGGTTTAGTATCAAAGCCCGCGCGATGGATAACCGTTGCCTTTGGCCACCTGAAAATGCGTGTGGATAGCGGCGCAACATGTTGCCATCCAATCCAACCTGCTGAAGCACCTCTTGCGCTCGATCACTGCGTTCAGATTTTGTACCTATGGCATGTATGTCCAGTGGTTCAGTTAGCGTATCTCTGATTTGCATGCGCGGGCTTAGCGATGAATAGGGGTCTTGAAACACCATCTGCGCTTGCTTTTGGAATGCGCACTTACTGGCAAAATCCAATGATTGTACTTCTACAGGTTCTGCATTTTGTTCAGCTATAAACTTAACACTGCCTCCATGATCGGGCTTTTCCGTCCCCAGTGCAATGCGGGCGCAGGTGGACTTTCCTGATCCAGACTCGCCCACAACCGCTAGGGTTTTCCCGCGTTGCAGTTGTAAATCAACACCGCGCAAAGCTTTTATTAATACAGGCGCCTTCCATGCAGATGTGCTGCGTGCCTGAAACGTTTTTGAAATATTGTGCATGTCCAATATCAGGTCATCATGCGCCACAGGTGGGGTCATTTCAGGGGTTTCAGGAATAATGGGGGCCGTTGCAAACAGTTTTTTTGTATAGGGGTGAGCAGGGCTAGATAAAACCAGACGACTTTCGCCACTTTCCATTATCTTGCCTTTGTTCATAACAACAACCTGATCGGCCATATTGGCAACGACACCTAAATCATGCGTAACCAAAATAACCGCCATGCCAGTTTCAACTTGTAAGTCTTTTATAAGCCCCAAAACTTGCGCTTGGGTGGTAACATCAAGCGCAGTTGTAGGCTCATCTGCAATCAGCAGATCAGGTTTTGCAATCATCGCCATAGCAATCATTGCGCGTTGCAACATCCCGCCTGACATCTCAAAAGGGTAGGCGTTATATGCGCGTTCAGGGTCAACGAAACCAACGCGCGCAAATTTTTCCAATACGTCTTGTTTGACTTTGCGTTTTGAACAATTTCGGTGCAATTCCAATACTTCAGATACTTGGTGGCCGATTTTATGCAGGGGTGACAATGATCGCATAGGTTCTTGAAAGATCATTGAAATACGATCCCCGCGAATTTCCCTAAGTTGGCGTTCGTTCAACTTTAATAGGTCAGTATTTGTATTACCTGTCGTAAATAAAATCTGCCCAGATCGTATTTGTGCGGTTTTTGGCAAAACCCCTAAAACCGATCGGCAACATAAGGTTTTACCAGAGCCAGACTCACCTACAATGGCAAGTGTTTGCCCTTTGTTTAAAGAGAAATTAACATTTTCAACCGTATCTTCAGCTGTTTTAAATCCAATTCTAAGGTCTTTGACTTCTAACAATGGTGTCATAAGTTGCCTGTCGCCCAAATTACCGAGACAGTTGACCCTTTGAAGTACTCAAAGTCCTAATATGCCCCCCCAAAATTTATTATGCAGCTTGTTATTCATCTTGCAAGTAACGTTTTAGGACTTGCTGGTTGTTTATTTATGAATGCGACGCCCCACGCCCCATAAGCATAGCAATTCCACAGCAACATGTGCGCCTGCAATCGCGGTTATCCCTGTGGTGTCATAAGGGGGTGATACTTCCACCACATCCATCCCTACAAGGTTTATACCTGCCAAATCCCGCAACATAATTGCAGATTGTGCGCTTGTTAAGCCACCCCATACGGGCGTTCCTGTTCCTGGAGCATATGCTGGATCAAGGGCATCAATATCAAACGTTAGATATGTGGCGTTATCCCCGACAATGGCTTTAATCTGGCGGGCGGTTTCAACGGGTCCTTGGGTATGAACTGTGCGCGCATCAATAATATTTACACCCATTGTATCTACATTGGTTGTACGTATTCCAACTTGAACAGATCGTTCAGGTACAACCAAACCTTCTTTGATGGCTTTGTAAAACATCGTGCCGTGGTCAATGCGATCAGGATCATCGTCTGGCCATGTATCTGTATGCGCATCAAACTGTATCAGTGACAAAGGCCCGTATTTTTCAACGTGCGCTTTCAATATGGGGTAAGTGATATAATGGTCGCCGCCCAAACAAAGGGCTGCCGTATCTGTTTTTAATATCCCTGTGATATGCGCCTGTAAAACAGCAGGAAAATCTGCGATTTTTGCGTAATCGTAAGCAACATCGCCGTAATCTGCAACGCACATATCAACCATCGGGTCTATATCCCAGCCATATGGGGCATCGGGGGCTTGCAAACAGGATGCTTCGCGTATTGCGCGTGGGCCTAACCGTGTGCCAGTACGGTTTGTTGTGGCACTGTCAAACGGTATTCCTGTAACGGCTACATCAACATCTGTTAGGTCTTTGGTATATGTGCGGCGCAAAAAACTTGTAGCCCCGCCAAAGGTTGCTTCATGAGATTGCCCCTTAAACCCTTTACGGGTCAGGGCGGTATCAATTTGCTTTGCCGCGTCTTCTAGTGCCATTGTATTTAGCTTTCCGTATCTATCCAGATTGTTACTGGCCCGTCATTAAGTAATAAGACTTTCATATCCGCGCCAAATTGACCTGTTTCAACGGGAATGCCAAGAGCTTTGAAGTCGGTAACGAATGCATCGTAAAGTCGTTGACCATCATCAGGGTTTGCCGCCTTAGAAAACCCAGGACGATTGCCGCGTGAAGTATCCGCGCCTAACGTAAATTGACTGACGATTAACGCAGAGCCACCGGTATCTTGAATTGATCGGTTCATGTGCCCTTGATTGTCGCGAAAAATCCGCAGTTTTGAAATTTTAAGGGCAAGTTTTGCACCGACAGCTTCTGTATCACCTTGCATGGCACAGATCAGTATAAGCAGGCCTTCACCCACTTTGCCGATAATATCACCATCTACCTCGACTTGCGCCTCGGTCACCCGTTGTATCAATGCCAGCATATCAGTTAGTCGCCTTTTGGGTTATTTCTTATTATATTAGTCATCGCTGGCTTTCGATAAAAAAGCAGCATAACATTATATAATGTGTTCGCAATTAGATGTGGGCAAGTCCAGTAACGATTGGAGTTATTTATTCATAAGAACCTATTTAAATTTATATGGGAATATTCCAAACGCGAGCAAGTGGTTTTATTAGTCACAACGATTGCCCTATTTCCGTTGTTATATCTTACTCTTGAGTTACCTAAACGCATTATCAATGACGCTATAGGCGCGTCGAAAACACAGGTCATATTCTTTAATATTGATATAGGGCAAGTAACTTTTCTTGCCATTCTGTGCACGTTGTTTTTAGCGTCCGTTTTAGCGCATGGCCTTTTGAAGATGCGTATTAATACAATGAAGGGTTCATTGTCTGAAAGGTTGTTGCGCCGTTTTCGCTATCAACTTATCAATCGTGTTTTGCGGTTCCCACAGCCCTATTTTAGGCGAACATCACAGGCAGAAGTCGTATCTATGATAACGTCAGAGTCTGAACCTTTGGGGGGGTTGATGGGGGACGCAATCGCAACGCCTGTTCTGCAAGCAGGGCAAATGCTGACGATCCTTACGTTTCTATTTTTGCAAAGTATCTGGTTTGGTTTGGCCGCTGTTGCGCTAATTCCCGTTCAAGCTTGGATTATTCCGAAGCTACAAAGAAGGGTAAACATACTGAATAAAAGACGGATTATTGAGCTTCGCAAACTGTCTACAGAGATAGGGGAAAGTGCGGCGGGTGCCAGTACCTTGCGTGCAAATGGTGGCTGGAATTATAGGTTGGCCTTAATCTCAGATCGGTTGGGAAGGCTATATAATCTTCGCCTTGAGATTTTTCAAAAAAAGTTTTTCATGAAGTTTGTAAATAACTTTATCACACAGCTCACCCCGTTTTTCTTTTTCTCATTAGGGGGTTATTTGGTTATTATAGGAAGTGTTTCTTTGGGCGCGTTGGTCGCGGCACTAGCTGCGTATAAAGATCTGTCATCGCCTTGGAAAGAACTGCTGACATACTATAACCAAGTACAAGACATGTCTTTGCGCTGGGGTGTCATAACAGAACGTTTTGCACCTAAAGGGATGATAAACGAAGATTTGTTTAAGGATCACCATGAAGCGCCAACATCATTAAAAGGCGAAATTGTTCTTAACAATGTAACAGTATGCGACAGTGATGGCGCAACTGTTCTTGAAGATTTAAGTGTTACTTTTCCAACAGCGGGTACAATAGCCGTGGCCAGCTCTAGTGAAGCAGACCGGCAGGCAATGGCTGAACTATTAGCGCGTGAGATTTTGCCAACACAAGGTAGCATCACAGTTGCCGGGCATGAGTTTAACACCTTGCAGCAAAGCGTGGTTGCTACCCGAATTGGATTTGCAAATTCACGCCCCTACATTTTTGATGGAACTGTTGGTGAGAACATCAGTATGCCGTTAAAGATGAAGCCTGCGAGTGAAACAAGCGATATACCCATAAGTGATAGGCAAAAGAAGAAACAAGAAGAAGCAAAGCTTTCAGGCAACAGCACTGATCTATTGGCTGCGAATTGGTATGATATTAAGCTAACCGGATTAGAAACCGATGCGAGCATTCGCGATTGGTGGCTGACAATGGCTGAAGGAATGGGAATTGCAGATGATCTGTTTCAGCGCGGCATTTTGCAAAGTTTTGAACAGAATAAACGCCCGGAACTGGCCAAAAAACTTGTCGAACTTAGGCCAATAGTTGCGCAGAAAATAAAACAGGCGGGATTGGAAAACCTACTGCATGGCTTTGAAAAGGATCAGTTCAATCCCGAACTTACAGTTGTTGAAAACCTGCTTTACGCATCTCCTCGCACCCAAGTTACACAAATCGCATTGGCGTCAGATGATGACTTTTTAAAGCTTTTACAAGAATTGAAACTTGATAAAGAAATATTAAAACTATCATTTAGGTTGATAGAGATGCTGCGTCAGACTTTTGGAAAAGATGGCATAGAGCATCCGCTTTTTGTGAAGCTTGGTCTTGATCCGAAAGCCTATATTGAAACCTTAGATTTGATGCTAAAAAGCCAGAATGTTGACGCCAAAGTTCTTAAAGACCACGAACTGGCGTTGTTTATGACAGTACCGTTAAGTATTTCCGCAGAAAAAATTGGCTCTAACTTTTCTGCTGCAATGCGGCAAAGGATATTAGACTTACGTGTTGCTAATTTTGATCTATTACAAAAACGCCTAACCAATCTATTTTCGCCACTTGATGATACGATTTTTTGTTCCGGCTTTTCTGTTTTAGAAAATGTTATATTTGGTAAGTTGTCTACTTCCAACAAGGCAAACTGCGATAAGTTAATTTCACTTGTCGCAGAAGTTCTTCTTGATGCAGATTTGAAGCGGCTGATCGCGGAATTGTCCTACGACATTCAAACAGGATTGGGTGGGGCGAACCTATCTAGCTTTGATGCTGAACATCTGGCGTTTGCACGTGCTGCTATAAAAATGCCAGATATTTTGATTTTAGATCAGGTTCTAGCAAGTTATGACCCAGAAACACGACTGGCTGCATCTATAAAACTACGTCATGCGATGCCAGATACAACGATCATTTACCTTGAAGAAGCATTTTTAAACCCGCAAAATTTTAACGTTCATATTGAATTACAAAAAGGACGCATTCAGAAAAACGAAGTGGAAGATATGGATGTGGGTGATGATCTGATACTTGCTAACATGAATAATAAAGTGCGTGCTTTTGAGACGGCAGGCGTGTTTTCTGGTTTGGATCGAAAACAATTACGCATACTTGCTTTTGGAACGCACTGGTATTCTGCGAATGCAGGGGACTATATTTTCCATAAAGGGGATGACTCTTATGATGGTGCATATTTGATCTTAGAAGGCGAAGCTGGATTATATGAGCCTGTTGAAGGCGGCGAAGACAATTTGGTTTTAACCGTTCAAAAAGGAAGCCTAGTTGGTGAAATTTCTCTTATTCTAGATCAACCAAGAAAACTGCATATGCGAGCGCATACAGACATGAAAGCGCTAAGGGTGGGCAAAGAAGAGTTTTTATCTGTCATAAAAAGCGATGCCAAAGTTGGGTATACAATATTAGAACAAGTCGCCAGCTATATTAGGTAAACATGGTATCGGATTTTTCTTGAACATGATCCATTCCCATTGCCGTTATATAATGCTTGATCTTATGATCTGGCCCAATATGTGCTTCTTCCGTATCCAAAACGACCACGTCACCTACATGTTTCCAACGCCAACCAGGAAATCTGGTAACGCTATCATCCTTACGGTTGAAGTTTTTAATCGAATTCTTTTTTACCCGTACAGGCCAGCCTTTTCTAACCACTTTAGGTGCTGCAAAATTAATTGCCTCTAGCTTTAACCTAGAGGCAAGCAGTTGACTGCTGGCAGCCCCTAATGAATGGCCCGTAACCTTTTTGATTTTATACAGCTTAGCAAAAGCCTCTATTTCCTTTGAGTGTGCCAAGAAACCTTTATGATATACAATTCCTTTTGGCTTAAATAAACGTTTCAACTTATCGACTAACGCTAATACCCCATAATTTAAATTGTAACGGGTGTAATCCTCGATAGAGTCTGAACCTGGAATAACCAATATGCCACCCTCCAAAGCAAACGCTTCGGCTTCATTTATGTCATAAGTTTCTATGACTTTTACCTCTGTATTATCCGGTAAGGTAAAAGCTTTCATCTTACGTGTTTCATAGTCGCTATCGGCCTCATTGTGGTGCCGCTTACGTGTATAAGCCTCTTCAATTAGGCTGGCTGCATTCATTGGTGTAAAGTCCATTTTGTTCCCCAATCCTCCAATATACCAATTAGTCTGTCATAGATGGTTGTATAAGATAAGTGACATAGCTCACCTATCGAAAACAAAAGCAGGTACAAAAGGTTTGTGGCTTTTGGGTTAGGTTAGAACTGGGCATCACGAGATTTAATGCAACGCTATAGATGCGAGATAGGTTCGTAGTTTCAGTTCGTCCTTGCTAGGCTGAGTTCATCGGGCAGAACGGTCAAAGCGAAAAAACAGATAATATGCACTTGGAACGAAAAATAGTGACATTGTTGACGAAAGCAGCAATCCGCCAATCATCAGTGTGGCCATAGGCTCAAAGAGCGCACCGCCAGCTATCGCCATCGGTAACAGCCCAAGAATTGTCGTGAGCGAAGTTAAGATAATTGGGGTTACTCTTTTTCCAGCCGCCGAGATGATGGCCTCTCGTAGTTCTAATTTACTGCGATCAATATCAATCTGGTCTATCAAAACGATCGCGTTGTTGATGATAATCCCCATCAAGGAAATCAATCCCAGGATTGCAAAGAACGACATCGGTTTCCCAGAAAGATACAACGCCAAAGGCGCGCCTGTTACAATCAATGGAATGGTCATAAATGTCAGTATCACGCGGCGTGCCGAGTTGAATTGAAACATCAATGCCAAAAGCATAATGGTCAGCCCCAAAGGCAGGCCTGCAGCCAGATTTGCGTTTGTCTCGGCACTTTCTTCAGTTTCGCCGCCAACGATCATAGAATGGCCGCCAGATAAATCTAAACCATCTAAAGTTGGTTTCAGAATACTTCCCACGGCATCCGCGCCTAAGGTTTCACTTTTGCCAGAAATAATGATTTGGCGTTCTTGGTTTTGCCTGCGGAATTGAGAGTATTCCAACTGTGGTCGAAAAGTCGCCACCTGATCCAAAGCAATCAAGCTGCCACCCGCAGGGATCGACAAATTGGCCAAGTCTTCAAGACTATCACGGAAGCTTTCACTGGCACGCAATACGATGGGAATAGAGTCTGACCCTTCGCGGTAGGTCGAATAAGATGTGCCAGAAAAATAGGTATCCATAACGTCCGATATTTCTTTGGAAGTGACGCCAAATTCGCGCGCTTTATTTTGCGCAATATCAATGACCATTTTCAGGGATTTGTTTCCCCAGTTATTTTCGTTTTGCCCAATTCCAGGAACGGTATCAAAAGCGGCCTCGACCTCTTTTGCAAGCGACAGTAAGTGATCTAAATCTGGCCCATTCAGTTTAATCTCAACAATGCCAGATTCTGATCCACCCATAGACAGGCGTTTGATTTTGAAACGTGCAGCTGGATGGTTTTCAAGCAAGTATCGCTTTGCACGCTCGCCCGCTTTAATAGCGCCTGCTGCATCAACTGTGTTTACAAGTATAAACGCTGATGAAGGGCTGGTATCCGCAGGGCTAAGAGCCAAATAAAATCTAGGGCCGCCATCACCCACATAAACTGTAGTATTCACAACTTCGGTGTTGATATCCTTATTCAATAACCATTGTTCAACTGCTAACGCCTCTGTTTTGGTTTGCGATATAGCCGTCCCTTTGGGCATATCAAGATAGATCATATACTCAGCGCGCTCACTTAAAGGAAACATTTCAGATTTCAACAATCCAAAGACACTTGACGATAAATAAACGGTAAAATAGGCCAACAAGATGATCGGAATGCCAAAAGGTAGGATACGTGTGATCGCGTCGCGATATAGGATCACTAATTTACTATCTCCCTTAGGCGTATCATACGTTTTTGTTTTTAACATTAACACGCATAAATATGGTAAAATGTAATGTGCGGTCAGCCAAGAGCCGAACAACATAAGGGCTACAACCGCCCCAAGTGAGAATGCGAACTCCCCTGAAACACCTTCAAGAATGAACATCGGTGTGAAGGCTGCAATGGTTGTAATTGAAGCGATTGCCAAAGGTACAAAGAACTGCCCGCCAGCGCCGATTGCGGCGTCTTTTACGGGCACACCTTTTGACACGCGCCCTTGAATATCTTCGACCACAACAAGACCGTTATCTACCAATAACCCTAGTGAAATAATCACAGCTGCGATGGAAATTTGATGCAAATCAATTCCCATATAGGACATGCCCATCAAGGCAAACATCAAGGTAAAGGGAACAATACAGGCGATGATAAAGGCAACACGCAACCCCAAAAAAATCATCATAACCAGCACAACAACTGCGAAGGTTTGTAACACATTCATAAGGGCTGCATTAATGGATGCGGTTACGGCAGTTTCTTGAAAAGTAGATAAACTATAGGAAATACCGATAGGTTGGGTTTGTTCATAAGCTTCAATGCGATCTTTTAGCACGATGCCAATTTGTTGAATATCTTGGCTTTCGGTCATTTCAACCGCCAATACAACGGCGGGTTCCCCATTGAAAAATACCGGCTTGTTATCGGGGTCTTGATAACCGCGGCGCACGTTCATCAAGTCGCGCAATCGAACAAACCCTGACAAGCCCTGAACCTTTGTCAAAACATCACCGATGGCTTCAACACTGTCTAAATCACCGTTGGCTTCCAGAATAAGTGTTGTGCCTTCTGAATTCAGTTCGCCTGCAGGCAGGATAACGTTTTGAGCTTGCAAATCGCTTAAAACCTGATTGATTTGAACGCCGATTGAGGCAAGTTTACGCGAGTCTATTTCCAGCCAAATGCGTTCTTCTTGCTCCCCAAAAATAGAGACCTTCGATATCCCATTCAGCTTGTATAAATCTTCACGCAAATCATCAGCAGACTCTTTCAATTCTCGATAAGAAAACCCGTCTCCAGTGACGGCAACAGTTGCAATAGATACATCCCCGAAGTTGGTATTTACATCCGGGCCTTTGGTACCTTCGGGAAGGTCACCTGCAATATCCGCCATCTTGTTGCGAATATCTTGGAACACCTGATCGATCTCTTCTTTGGGAACGGCATCATAAACGGTTAGGTTAATCTTTGTGAAACCCGTTGTAATCAGTGTGTCGATGTCCTCAACTTCCCCAATTTCACGCGCAGCACGTTCAATAGGAATAACAATCAATTCTTCCATCCGCTCTGGCGACATTCCAGGGAAGCGGGCGGTTACAATGGCTGAACGCATCGTAATTGCGGGGTTCTCACGTTTGGGTAAGCCGCTATAGGTTATCAATCCTTGTAGGATTAATCCGATCATGACCAAAACAGTAAGGCGACTTTTGGTTAGTCCAAAACGCGTTAGGAATTCCATTATGTCACCTATTCGCTGTCTGGAAGAAGTTTAACCTTCAGCCCGTCACGCAAAAAAGAAACACCAGCGGAAGCAACACGTTCACCCGCAATTAACCCCTCTACAATAAGTAACGAATTTTCCCGTACACCTGCCACTTGGACCTGCCGCTTGATAACCGTGCTGGTTTCAGGGTCATAAACATACACCCCCATAGGGGCAGGGTCGGTTAGCTTGTCTTTTGGTTTGATTTGACCTTCTTTAATGGCAGCACTCAGTGGCAAAGTGAACCCTATACCATTAGGTAATTGAAATTCCAATGAAACCTCAACGGCCATACCTGCTTTGATAGAAGGGTCGCTATTTGCAAGTGCCACAACGACAGGAAAGGATGAAACAGTATCTGCACGGGATCCAAGCTCACTGACAACGGCGTCTAAAATCACTGTTGGATTATCAGCCAATTTAACTTTGGCGCGTTTACCAACAGTCAGCAAACTGACGATTTCAAAATTGACCGAGAATGAAACCTCAAACGCATTTGCCGCATAAATTGTGGCAATAGGTGTTCCCGAAGCGATGGTTGCAAATGAGTCTACGTCCAGGGTGTTGATGATCCCATCATAGGGCGCTACCAAAACGGCTTTGGTTAAATCCTCTGCGGCAGATGCCAGGTTCTTTTCTGCTTGTACGAGTTGCGCCGCAGTTGTTGCCGCGTCAGTACGGGCATTGTCAACTGACACGGCTGTAACAGAACCTTTGGCCAGCAATTTTTCTTGTCTGGCAAGATTGTCTGAAGCATTTTTGGATGTGGCACGCGCTAAATCCACTGCGGCCTTAGAGTTGTCTAGCTTTAATTCAAGGGATGTCGGATCAATTTCAGCAATCATCTCACCCTTCTTGACCTGCTGCCCAACTTTTAAAGCCACTTCTTTTAGCTTCCCGGCCACTTCAAAAGAAAGGGCGGAAACGGATGAAGGTTGCAAAACCGATGGGAAGCGTCGGACTGTTGTGCGTTCTGTATTTTTAATTAAAACTGTCTTCAAACCTCTGACGGGCGCCTCTTCATTCGCATTTTCGGCTACATCGTCTTTGCAGGCTATTAGCAGTAGGCTGATAGCAAGTAGTGATATGAAGTGACGCATTATTTTTCCATGATTTTTGCAACTGAGGATTTGTATAAATCTAATATAAGAAGATAACCGATCGCAGAGTCAATCGCTTGCGCCGTATTCTCCAGATAATAAGGTACTGCGCGACGGCGGTGGGTGGCTTGTTACCATCCATCGCACATCGCAAAAGTGATGATTCCCTTTAGTGGGGGATAATGTTGGTTAGTTCTTTGGCAAGATGAAGTCACGCGGGCCATGCTGGTGGATTAGGATCAGGCAATCTTCTGTCCCTTCACATCGATCACCATGAACTTCTTTTCCTGTCTGATGCCCATAGCCAGTCTTCGACAGAACATGATCTTCCGTACCGTTATATGTGTGAACCCAGTTCCCCTGAATTGTAACGCCGTGATAGTCGTGTGTGTGGCTGTGGTCGGGTGCTGCATGCCCAGCCTTGATCCGAACTATCATTCCGTATTCATCTTGTGTCCAATCCCCCCAGAGCAGGGCAAAGTCCAGTCCGGGGCCGCCATTTTCCCAGTCAAGATTCTCGATTGACGGGCTTGCTTGGTTACCCGCAAACGCTGTGCTTGCTGATGCCAGCCCGATTGCGGCCATGGAAAGAGTAGCGATTGTGCTTATTGTTGTCAGTTTCATTGTAGTCTCCTTGTAAAGTTTGGATTGGAAAGCTCCACTCAGATGCAGCTTTTGATATTCACAAAAAAACTTATGCGCTAATGCAGTTTTTAATAAAATAGCTTGTTTTTCATAAGATTTGTGCGAAATTAACATGAATGAAAGACCCAACACACCTACATTTATTTACGCACGTCGTAGAGGAGGGTAGCTTCTCTGCGGCGGCGCGCATTCTGGGCGTCACGCCATCTTCGGTTTCTCGCCAAATCTCGGCTCTGGAATCCGACTTGGGCGCACGGCTTTTCAACAGGACGACCCGCACACAAAGCCTAACAGAGGCAGGGGAAATCTTTTTTCGGCACACCCACCGCATCGTCTCGGACATTGAGGAAGCACAACTGGCCGTACGCAGGCTAACGGACACGCCCTCTGGAAGTTTGCATGTCACGGTAGAGACCGATTTCGCAATCACTTACCTTTCGCCCATTCTGCCTGACTTCTTGAAACGCTATCCCGACGTACAGGTTCGGCTTTCTATGACGACGGATGTAATAGGCCTTGTTCATGGCGGCATAGATCTGGCCATACGCATTGGGCATCTCGCCGATTCCAGTCTTATTGCACGCAAGCTATTTACAAGCCGGTCAGTAGTATGTGCAAGCCCAGATTATATAAAATCTCGCGGTTGCCCTATGCATCCGCATGAACTTACCCAACATGAATGCATTTCTTTTCGGGTACAGTCAGGTCAAACCTACTGGGGGTTTAAAGAGCTTGACCGTGAACTGAATGTCCCGATCTCTGGACGGGTTAATGCAAATAGCCTTATCTTTTTGTGTGATGCTGCTATCAATGGTCTGGGCATTGCGATGATACCGTTCTGGATGATTCAAAAAGAGCTTAAAAACGGGCATTTGATTGCTATCCTTAAGGATTACCCGCTAGACCCACCGAGCACGCCAATCAACGCCGTTTTTGCCCATAACAGGCATCTAGCACCAAAAGTCCGAGTATTTGTTGACTTCCTAAGGGAACAACTAGAGGCCCGTTAGATAACCAGCCTAACTGATCCTTAGCAAACATCTCAACATCATTGTCTGAGTTTACGAACAAATACCCTTACAAATCCATCGTAATTGTGATGGTAGAATGGTCAAGAATTGACGGGATTTTCTTTGCGCTCCACCCCTGTTCAATAAACTGTCTCAGATCAGCGTCTATTGGGTAAATTTGTGGATTTAATTAACGGAAGGCTTCTGGTTCGCTTTAACTATTACGGGTTGAAGGTGAACACGAAGTTTAGGCGGTCAAAACATTCACCGATAAACCAATGCTGAACTTTCATTGCAAAACTTCACAGGTGAATCCTTTTGAAGAAAAATTCCTTTTAGAAATGCTATAAATCCCACTTGACGCCTATCTTCATCTCGCATAATCACGCCCTACCTTTGGCGGGGTAGCTCAGGTGGTTAGAGCAGCGGAATCATAATCCGCGTGGGCCCGTACTAAAGCTTCAGTTTTATCTTAAATTCAGCACTAAAACGCAGCAAAATATTATTTATGTATTAAATTTTAATGTCTGCTTTGGGGAGCAAAACGACCGTTTCATAATTTCGACCCAAAAACTTGAAGGACCAAAAGCGGTCTTTCGTGCGTTCAACTCCAATGTTTGCAATGCGGAGGCAGCTGGCCAGCTACCAGTATCCGGACAGGGTAATCGGATACCTAGCTCTCAAGCCTCAAATAAATCAGTGGGAAACGTTCAACAAAATCGAACCATCTATCTAATTGTCTTGTCAAGTGCGAGCATGTTTTTAGCGTGCTATCGTCTTCCCAATACTGCACGACGCACCGCACAGAAAATATAGTCAATCACTCAAAGCAATTCAAATATAGTCTCCTGATGGAATGAGAACGCTGAAAGGGCTGCCAGCATATCAATCCAGATTTTCGCAGACTTTGTTGGGGAAATAAATTTGTTGGTACTTGAATGAAAGTAATGCATGTTGAATAGAGCCCGCTCAGAGTACAGCCTTTGAAGTGCGTTGGCATTTAGCTTAGAGGGAGCGGTTGACGACGTGTAGTAACCACTTAAAAAATTCTCCAAAAGCACCCGCCAATCGCAAAGATCGATTACAGACATTAGAAATGCCGCGACATCAACCTCCCTATCCCCAAGTGCGACGTGTTCCCAATCGAATATTGCAATCCCATTTACCTCTGTAACCCCAATGTTCCCAATGTGGTAATCGCCGTGTAAAAGGTAACTACGCGTTCTTTGCCCGCCTCCATTCTCAAATCTTCGACACTCTAGCACTTTCTTTAACGATAGCATTTCGGAGTCAGGTAGATATTTGCGAAAGAATTCTTCGTCGACACTGTTCAAACTCATGGTGTGACGCAAACCAATGACTGATCGACGTTCCCTTCCCACGACGTTCGAGGTGTGAATCGCTGCGGCTGCTCGCCCAAGTTGAAAGCACAATTCTGACGACACGGCGACGTCTTGGCGCGCTTCAACGAAGTCCCACAACTGGACCTGTCTCTTATACACATCTGACGCTGCCGACGATCTACTCTGT
>CAJXSR010000016.1 GCA_913061275.1 uncultured Paracoccaceae bacterium
CTGCAACCTGCCCCTTAGGAGGGGGCTGCTCTATCCAGTTGAGCCACAGAGCCACTTATAAAACAAAGGCTTACAATGACAATAAGTAACCAACTTTTTTGTTTGTCAAATGTTTGCCATATCCTATTAACCCTATGCATAAAGTATTATTTGAACGGATTGAAGTCTAAATTGGCGTTTAGTTTCTAATTTTGAAACTTCATAATACAATGCAAAAGCTATGAGGTGGAATGCCCACCTCATATTATTGAATCTTAATTTACCGCCTGACCTTTTTTGAAAATCATATCAATGTTACTATAACCATATTCGTCTGCTTCTTTATTTTTGCGAGCTGCGACGACAGCACTTACGATAATCGCGCCTAGGATCCCTCCATTCGCACCGTTAGCCATTGCTTTATTCTCTGTAATATTTTTTGCAGCATAACTTTTGTCTAGTTCTTCACCATCATACGAGCACTTTACATATATAGCCTTACTTCTAAGCCCATACACTGGTACGTTAACTGCTGCTGGTGTTCTTATTCGTGCCTTGAAGCCAGATCCAATTACGTCGCATGGTACCCCAGTTATCTCTGTCTTTTGCGACATCCTAGCCTTAAAGGCTCTGACTGGCATTGGATGGTACCCTTTAAGTCCTGATTGTTGTTTATAGCTAAACGTAACATCCACAGGTTTGGCTGTTTTATATTCCACACAAGCCGTAAAAATGAAGCATGTTGCAATAGTTAATATTTTCTTCAATGTATTATCCCCAATTTCATTTATCATTTATTTATCAATTATTTATATACACATACCTATCAAAAGATAGAGCTTATAATTGGAAAACTTTAGGCATGAGTGGGATTTTACATTTGGGTAGATATATCGGCAAAAGTGTAACATTACATATGCGAGCGATCCAAAAATGAATGACCATTTTGTCCGCACAGCTGCCATTTGCCGTTACGATAACAATTGATGATTTTAATTGAACAGGCATGATAATCAGTATCTGGGTTCAAAACGTGCGCGACTGGGTCCAGAATATCCATATCTGGATTGCAAACATTTTATATCATATTGTTTGCAACATTAGCCTACACCCATAAGTAACAACGAGATAGCACCATATTAATGCAACATTAGGGTTGATATTGATAAAATGTTACATATATCCATAATAGTCTAGAAGCTAATGTTACAAAAGGATACGTGGGTATGAAAGTTGGATATCGCAGAGTAAGCACAATCGAACAGAATTTAGATAGGCAGGAACTATCAGGCTGTGAGAAAGTATTTGAAGAAAAGGAAAGCGGTGCGAGTAAAGATAGAACTGCTTTACAAGAGATGATCTCATTTGTGCGTTCTGGTGACGAAGTGGAAGTTTTCTCTATTGATCGACTGGCTAGAAATCTTGGAGACCTTCAACAAATAATATCAGAACTGAATGACAAGGGGGTATCAATCAAGTTTGTATCAGAAAACTTAAAATTCTCAGGAAATGACGAAGACCCATTTGCAAAACTTCAATTACAAATGCTTGGTGCATTCGCAGAATTTGAACGGAGCTTAATTAAGAAGCGTCAACTTGAAGGGATTGCTAAGGCTAAGGAGCGGGGCATCTATACTGGCAGGAAGAAACAAATAGACGACAAACAGATTAGAGCTATGAAGCTTGAAGGCGTTGCCGTTGTACAGATTGCTTCTGAAATGAATATTTCACGCCAGTCGGTGTATCGTGCACTTAAAGCTTAGGCTAAATATCTAGGGCTTAATTTGCAGTTCCTACGGATGCCCCGTTGATTATTGGATTACCATTGTTCCAACCACCTTCATGCCGAGTGCCATTTCCGTAAATCATAATCCCAATACCGTGAGGTACGCCATTGTTGATTGAGCCCTCGTAAACTGCGTTATTAGAATAGGTAATTTTAGCATTCCCTTGTCCAATGTTGTTGTTCCAATCACCTTCATACCGAGTGCCATTTTCGTAAATCATAGTCCCAATACCGTGAGGTACACCATTTCGGATTGAGCCCTCGTAAACTGCGTTATTAGAATAGGTAATTTTAGCATTCCCTTGGCCAACGTCGTTGTCCCAATTTCCTTCGTAACGGGTGCCATTTTCGAAAACCATAACACCAAATCCACTACGAAACTGGTTGGCAAATTGGCCCTCGTAACGACTGCCGTTTTTATAAATCACTACACCATTATTAGCTGGTCTGCCATAAAGCCAATCGCCCTCGAATGTGGTGCCATTTGTGTAATACATCTTGCCTTTACCTTCTGGTCTACCATTTATGAATATACCTTCATAGACACTCCCATTAGGGTAGGTTGCTCTACCCATTCCCTCAATTACACCACCTATCCATTCTCCAGAATATATGTACCCATTTGGGAGTTTGTAGGTGCCATTGCCATGTTGTTTACCGTTTAAAAACTGCCCTATATAAATGCTGCCGTCATCATATTCTTTTGTATATTTTTCGCCGCTATGTGCAATTAACGCTTCGGGCGCGCGTGGTTTGCTAGATAATATTTCTCCTTCAATCCACAGGCTTCCGTTTCTTTGGTAATATTTTTTACCATCCCAAATCAGACCACTTATCATTCCCGTGGTGTGAAACTTTCCAGTATTTGGATCTGGTACATACTGTAACATCGTTGCGTTATTTTTGTCTTTGACATATATTTCCAAAGCGAGTTTTGTCTTCTCACCTGATGAAAAATGTGAGTTTCCGATCCGTCCATCTATAGTGAAGACTGCAGTGCACTCTATCCATACCTTTGGGTTACTTGGGTTGCTATCAGAAGTATCGAGTAAATTTTGGGATGGACACTCAATCAAATATGCGAGTCCGCGAGTTTTTGGGCTTCCCTTTTTACTCTCTCTAGTCACCGTCAAAGTTGAGCCTGAAAAGAATGCACTAAGTTGTGTTACAAACCTTTTAAGCTCTGCCTCCCTCTCTACTTTTTTTCTATATATAACGAGAATAGTTTTAAGAAAGTTATCACCATTTGGTGAACCCGCGACAAATTCATTAGCGGGAATTTCCATTTTTGATCTACCTGTTATTCGTGGATGCTTAGCACGTCCCTTAAAATTAAACCCCGTAACAGTTTCTGTGTATCGTAATTCCGCTTTGAAACTTATTTGTAATCCTTTGCGTGACACAATATCATACTCTTTAGTAGAATGTGCTGTGCGAATTAATGAGCGGATCTGATTTTGTGGTACTCCCTTGTTTACTAGCTCGTGGCCGACCCATTTAAATCTGCTATCTTGATATAAATCAAACTGCAATCGCATTGTACCTGCCACACTAGTTCTGCCAGAGCCGGCAACTTGGCCTTTAAAATTTTTATACTCGAAACTAACAACTGAGAAGTTTTTTGGAGAAATCAAATTCAAATACGCGGCGATTTCATTCTTATTGGGTTTGCCGCCAGCAAAAACTGAATTTGAACAAAGAAGCACCAACAATATAATTAAATTAAACATTCTGGACAGGTCTAATAAAGTGCGCATGATTACTTTCAAGTAAATAATTAAAAATAGGTTAATGTTACTATTTTTATCAATGTTAACGCCCAGTTTGTCAATGTTATCGCCCCATACGTGATGACCTCAGGTCATCTTTTCGATGACGGAAAGATGATTAAACACGCCACAAGATCAAAATGAATTCCAGTTTTGATCGCTTTGTGTGCGGATGGATATTGCGAGAATTGGGATACTCTTATTTTAAATGTGTATTATTGAATTTGACTAAAAACCAGTATTTTGATATTTTTTTTGGTATTATAGGGCGGTTTGTATGACTTGATATCAATCTAATCACACGGGCGGTTACCCACGCGCTAGACCTGAATTATTTTGAAACTTTTGTGGAGCATTACTACCAAATAAAGCAATTTCAATTTTGCCAAATTCTATAATTATATCGTAAAATTATTTATGATAAAAATTTCAATAGTAATAGAAGTTAAGCCTAAATTTATTCCACATTTCAGAGAGAACAACAGACGAAGACTTCTTCGCCAAATTAGCAAGCAGCTATCGCGCGGGTTTCCAACAACTGGAATTTACCATTCACACAACACAGAGCGAAAAGGCGGGAGATTAGCGCCTCATATTCATTTATTTGTTTCCGTCCCTGATGAGAAACTAGAGCAATATTTAGACCAGCTGCCTTCAGACCTAATAAAGAAAGATAGAACCGGGTATTTTCAACTATCTGACCGTAAGTGCTGGGTATTAGATTATAATTTAAGCTTGCTGAAATACTGCCTTGGTTCAACGCGTAAGTACCAACCGGAAATTATCTATGGAAGAGTTTAAAGTGGACGTTCTGCCTTCTTCCGAACCTAAAGTTTTGGCTTCCCTGCCAAGGCTATTTTTAACCATGCAAGAAAGAAATATATGACAACACCTAGAAAAAAACTAACCCCTAACGAACTAACGTTCGTGTCTATCTGCTTTAAAAATATAAGAATTGACCTGTTAAAACCAACGCAAGTTGATTTTCTTAAGTCTATCAAATCACAGTTTGAATATGATGGAATGTTATCTGCGAAACAGATTCAAGCGCTCAAGAATATTAAACTGTCTTCAGACGTAGCAATAAGAAACAAAGCTATTGCTAAAGGCGGATTGAACTCCGTTCAAAGGGATGCAGATAGAATAGACCAAAAGCTCAATACAATTTATAATCCCATTGGTCGGTAAACTGAATATATGCTATTATAACTTATTGAAAATAATAATCTTTACGAAAGGATTTAGATGAAAACCACCAAAAGAAACACTTATAAAAACACCGCAAGATACGATGTGTTGAACTTCGTTCAATCATTCAAACCTACCCCTTTAGAGAGCCTATATCTGGATAAAATTTTGGGTAAAAATAGCTTATCAATGCGTGATTTAAAGACATTCTTGGAGTATTTTGCACGTAGAGGCGCTAAAAACCTTATAAATAGACAACAATTGGAAGCGCTGGGTCTTCCCATCTTGCCAACTTCATTTGACATGGAAACGAACACCCTTTCGAGTGGTAAGAATTCATGACGCAATCCATAATGATTACAACAGTAATTAAAACAGATGAATTGAAGCAATATAGTAGTGATTTGGCTGCACTAATTAAACAAGTGAAGGCAGGTATGTTCTATATGTGGACACCGTTAAGTCTTCAGCAACCCAATCTGCATTTATTAGTAAAACAGAATTTAATGATGCAATATCTGCTACAATGGGTGGCAGTCCTTCTGCATTCTCTCAAAAGGTAGCTGGAGGTAAGTCTTACCTAACCGTTTAACAGCTGCATACGGGGCATATACACGGGCTCAAGCGCAAGCTGAAAGGCGTTCAAGTGAAGGTAGGCATGTTATACGAAACAGAGCAGAATATTTGGCCGTTTATAAAGATAAATTTAATATGTTTCCTGACAGTCGAATGGGAAGAATATTAAACCAACATATAACAAACAAATTATAAGCAGGATGACGATATCAAGAGGGCCCTGACTGGCAGCTATGCGGACAAAGCAGACTTTCATCTGGTACCTTAACCAACCCTTTCAGGTTTACTAAAAGCACTTTTTAAGCCGTACATGCTCGCCGCAATAGATGGACCAATTCCCAAAGCGAATAGAACAGTTCCGAAGCCAACGCTTCCTCCTAAAGTCCACCCGACAGCTATCACAGCCAGTTCAAGACCACTGCGCACCCAGGCAATTGGCAGGTTTGTCATCCTTTGTAGTCCCGTCATTAATCCATCTCTTGGGCCAGGGCCCAAATTTGCAATTAGATATAACCCACCACCAAATCCGGTGACGAGCACCCCAATAATGGCTCCTACAATTTTTAAGATAATGTTATCAAAGGTGGGCAAATACGGCAGCAAGAAATCAAGGACCAAAGCAATGATAACGGCATTGAGAACGGTTCCAATACCTGGAGTTTGTCTGAGTGGAATCCAACAAAACAAAACAAATAAACTGATCACAAAGGTAGCAAACCCAATACTCCATCCAGTAACATGAGTGATGCCTTGGGCAAAAACCGTCCATGGGCTTACCCCAACACCCGCAGCAATGAGCAAAGCTTCTCCTAGGCCGAAAAGAGTAAGGCCAATCACAAGAAAAATTACAGATAAAAAAGGGGGAGTGAATGTAAGCGCCTTCGGCGAGCTCCAAGAGAGAGAAGGAACTTCTTTAACGGACAGAAAATTTGGTTTTAATTTCATTTTGATATTCTCTTAGAGTTAATGCTAACAACCATCCATGAAACATTTCAATTCGAAGAACAATACCACAAAAATACTTAAACTTGATGACCTTAGGTAAATGGAGGCTATTATATCCAATCAACTACTCAAAGATAACTCATCAAATGATACTGGGCTGGGAATGTCCACTTTGGGCTCAAAGCCACCGTTGTAGCGGGACACCTGCTTTGGCAAAATGGGACACATGGTTTGTCAGTAAAAATATTTTAGGGTCAGGGCCTATTAATCTGCCATATGTCTAATGCCCTGAGATGCGGACAAAGCTGACTTTCAATGAGATTGTGCCAATGGCTGCTTTTTGGCCAAGGGTTATAATTATGATACTATTTCATGACTGAACGTATGTAGGCTGGAACATTGCGGGCGTCTACGACAGCTTCGCGCACAAGCCAATCGAAGTGACTTGAAAGAGACTTTACGCGCTCAATTTCACGAAATGCGAGATAACATTGCCCAACATAGATGACGGCTAAATTTGGGCCAAAAACAGTGACGGGTGAGCTGAATACCCTATGCGCGTCGAAAATGAATATCCGCAGCCTTGGGAACATCTGATCGCACTGATCGGCAATGAAATCCAATTGCTCATATCGGGTACTTTCATCAGCACCTTTGTAATACGCTGTTCCTGCGGCACAGGCCTCAATTTCGTGAATAGGTAGGGCAATTTCATAGTCAGAAACACCCGAAGACAACCATTCAAGTTGATCCTGCATTGCACTATATGCCTGCGGCAAGCGGCGTTCTTGCACGGAAGCGTATTCCCATTCCAACATGCGTTTTGTCTTAAGAATATCCGGTAAAGTTGCGGGGACGTGACGTATTTTATATCCGGCCGCCTCTTGATGCCATTCAAGTAGCTGCTCATCTGCCGAGGTGCGTTCGGCGGGGCTAAGAGATAGCGCAGCGGCCACAATGTCGCCGGGAATTTCTGGTCTATTTGTTAGACCGAGTAGCCAGTCGGTGCTGACGCCCAAAGCATCTGCAACATCCGCAGCCAACTGTGCGTTTGGCAAACGTGGATGGTCTCCCTTAAGAAGCTGGCCGATAGTTGAACGATCCACTTTCGTTTCTCTGGACAATGCACTTTTAGTTACACCTTTACGAAGCATGACTTCCTCTAAGCGGCTTCGGAAAATATCTGCACGATTTCTCTTGTCCATTATAATCTACCTTGTTGGTAAAATGCTACAAAATAGATTTATTGCAGCAAATTTGCATAATGTCCATATGCACATATCGGAGATAAGAACATAGAAACTCAAACCACTGCGAGGAGAAACCCCAATGGATAGCACAACCAGGCTTTTAACCAAGGCGATGACATGGCAAATTGCTGGGTTCTTCACCATGACACTTATTGGGTTTCTCTTCACGGGATCTGTTACAGCAAGTAGCGGCATCGCCTTTGTTGGAGCACTGGCTGGTTTTGCTTCATATTTCGTTCACGAAATGGTCTGGTCAAAGGTCTCATGGGGTAAGAGTAATGTCCACGCTGTAGAGAATAAGCGGGCCTTAGCTGCACTACAGTAAGTTGGTGTCGTGAACCCGTCATTCGCTGTCACACAGAAACTGGTAAAGTGGGCTCTAAGCAGACGTTTGTGCATTCAGTTTCGTGACATATAGTTTATATTCTTCAATCAATTCATCAGGTCCTTCAATCCGAACATTTCCAGCCCAATCAGGGTGGCACAGTTCCCAAAAGAGTTCCTGATGACCTCTACACATAAGTATTACCTGTAAACTTCCATCTTTCAACCGTTCTGAAGTTTGAGAACCGTGGAACCTAACGCTTTCGGCTCTATCTGCCACCGACGCAGAGAAACGAAGTTTCACTTCTAAAAGCTCATCGCCGTGATAAATCCCAAAGCTTCTCGCTGACCAGCCCTTCAAGTTGAAGTCGTTTGGATACTCAAACATAACACCAGTTAATTTCGCCTCTTCTATCAGGTTTAAACGGTAAGTAAGAATGCCTCTATCACCCGTTTTTGCTATCAAGTAACCAAACCGACCAAATAATATTCCTAATGGCTGCACCCGCCTTAGGGATGCTTTCTTCTTTCTGTTTGACTGGTATGCAATATTTAACTCTTCAAAACCCAGAATGGCCTTTTCCAAATTACGCATCAGGGTTTCGGAAACAGCACTTCTGGGTCCAACACGCCCCAAATGAGCAGTCCTTTCGATTAGGTTTTCTTGATCAACTGCTATTCTTGTTGCTGCTGGGCGCTGGGCGGCTAGAAGCTTGGATAATGCTAGACGCACAGTGCGGCTAGGGAGCGTTTCTATCATGGTCTCCAACGTGGAGCGCTCAATTGCATCCAATTCGAGTAGGGGCGCTGGTAGCGTTCCTGATAGCTTCCACCGCTTTGTAAGGTGGTGGGGATCTAGATCAACGAAATTCCGTTCGATCTCGAAACCCATGTCTTTCAAGTTTTCCATCATTCTTTCGACAGTTCGGCGAGATCGTTCTGTCCGTACCATCAGTTCTTGAATCGTTAGGCCAATGGAAGAAGCTTGTAGTTCAGTAGCCAGCTCCAACATTTCCTGTAACTTGCTTCGTGACATTTGTTCTTCCTGTTTAGTTGTTTCGATAAATAGATATCTTATACGTCAACTGGTGACGCAATAGATAGGTATGTTGAATTTATCGGCAATCAAGCTGACAACAAAACAATATGGAGATAAAAATGAACAACACTTTTAATGAATTCGCCAACCAATTTGGAACAACTGAAAAACTGGTTCGGGGCAAACCTGAATATGTTAAGCAAACAGTTGAGGTAATGCGCTTAAATGTAATTGAACGGGCGCAAGCTGCCTTGCAAATTATCAAGTCCAAGGAAGAAGCAACTTCAAAAAATCCTATGGTTCGTAAAGTTCGCAATGGGTTATCCATCAAAATTGGGTATGGCGCTAAAAATGAAACCTTGATTACCTTTGGCAAGGATCAAAATGGCAAAGACAAGGTTACGCGGTTTTTCTTTCTTGAAAAGAGAAACGAGGCTATTGCTTTCCTAGAGGGGACTATATCCTTTTTTGAACAAGGCAAAATGGACGATGTTCTAGAAATCAAGCTTGTAAGTTATCGACTACGTGCGGAAAAAGGTAAAGTGTCTCGTCGTAAAACTAAAACTAAACTTATTGCAAGTGTGGAGCAAATTCCTAAAGCCGCATAATACTCACAATATGCTCCCGTTTTAACGCGATGAGCTTCGGAACTTCGTTCCGCGATAGGGCGCTTAAATGCGCCCTTTTCTTATTAATTAACTCAATAAGTTTTCTGCATCTTGTTTTGTCTATACGCCTATTTTGAGTTACTCCTGTCGATGACTTGGCTTAATTTGGTGGCAAATTTATCAGGAGTTACGTGTGCATACCATTCTTGGATAACCTGAATAGATGTTCCACCATTTCTGGCTAACTCGTACAGGGATGCATCCGAGTTGATTAGGCGTTGTTCAAAGTACAAGTGCCTAAGAGAATATAGCGTCCTTCTCTTTTGCTTGCCCGTTTGTTCAAACTCTAGATCAGCCCATCTAATGAAATTATCCCATTGTGATTTAAAACTAACTATAGGTTTTCCAACAAATGACTTATCTAACTGCGTAGTACTTGGATGAATAAAAATATAACCATCATTTTTGTGTAGATGTTTAACACTTTTAACTACCTCTAAATGGTTTTTTAGATGTGGAAGGGCAACAGCATTACGTTGCTTGTACTCACCATTTTTTTGTTTGGATGTTTCGACTGATAGTAGAACGTATTCATCTCTAACGTATTCAATTCCTGCCCAACGTAAACTAGTCATCTCCTTACCTGGTCTTATGCCTGAATAATAAATCGTCAAACAATATAGTCTAAATAGCAACCTATAGTCTCTAACATGGCCACCATCGGCATCATGCACACTATCAACCCACTCATCTAAAGCTGCAGTGAGTTTTTCAGCTTCCTCTGTTGTGAAAGATGGCCTGTGGTTGTTAACATTTTTGGCCCTGTCAATTATGGGCATATTTTCTATGAGATTTTCACGTTTAGCATGTTTGAATATGCCTCTAATAACTGCAAAATCTCGATTAATAGTATTTGCAGATACCTTGACGTTTTTATCACGCTTCACACCCATATTCCGTCTACTACTGTGATATGATTCAATATCTGACGTTTTTATTTGGTGTAAAAACTTACCAACGAATACTGGATTTAAACACTGCTCAATAATTGTTTTGTGATAATCGTAACTAGCTTGACTACATATATCCATATCCACTCTTTGCTGTAGCCAAGCGATATATCTAGAAGCAGCCGTTTCCCACCTAACACTGTTAAGAGGTAAGCCACTATGCACCCGATGGTCGGCAGCTTTGTAGTGATCTATTGCAATTCGTTTAGCTTCGTTAAAACTCTTAGATTTTGTTGAAATGCGAATTCGCCCCTTTCCACTAGCTGTTGTTATCTTGGCCTGCCAAATAGGGTTAAGCTTGCCTCTCACAAGTCGGGTATAAAGAACTATATTCCCTTCCCAAATTGAAACTACTTCTGGCTTACCGCGCTCACGCATAAATCAACTCCTTATACAGATGCATATTAGGTGTTTGTCAAATGTTTGCCAAGTAATTTTCTAACACATTGATAATGCTAGGTTGTAATATTATGAAATATAACCATATTTTATGTTAAGTGATTGATATTTGGCTTAGACGTCTAAATTAGGAGGGGGCTGCTCTATCCAGTTGAGCCACAGAGCCACAGGTATTGAAAGCCATAAGTTTTGTAATTTGGCAAGTAATCTTTTGGGTAACCAAAATTTAAAGAGCCATCACAGGTGTGATAATAAATATCCAAAAGCAGTAAACAATGTGGCACCTGTTAGGAATTTCAAAAGTTGAATGCGTTTCAATACTGGCTTGGGCGCGTGATCTTTTGTATTTTGGGTTAATAGGTTTTCGATAATATCTGGTAACCTAGGCCCGAAGCGCGACAAAACCATAGCGGTTTTGGTAAGGTCGCGCATCATTGCGCGCGGCCCAAGGTTGTTTTTTATGTAGTTTTCAACTTCGGGTTTGGCCGCTGACCACATGTTTAAGTCAGGGTCAAACGTGCGCGCTACCCCTTCAACCACAACCATTGTGCGTTGTAGTAAAATTAATTCGGTACGTGTTTCCATACCAAAGCGTTCGGTCACGTCAAACAGATGTGCTAACAGGCGCGCCATCGAAACCTGACTGGCACCGTGGCCGAATATCGGTTCACCTACTGCACGCAAGGCTTGCGCAAATTCGTCAACATCCTGATCGGCAGGTACATAGCCAGCTTCAAAATGCACTTCGGCGACACGACGGTAATCTTTGCGGATAAACCCCATTAGAATTTCGGCGTATGCACGCCGCGTGTATTCATCAATGCGGCCCATGATGCCAAAATCCAAAGCAATCAGATCGCCGTTTGGGGCAAGTTTCAGGTTTCCTTGGTGCATATCCGCATGAAAGAATCCATCGCGCAAAGCGTGGCGTAAAAACATGTGAATGATACGAGTACCAAGGGCGCTTAAATCATATCCAGTGGCCTGAAGCTTTTCAATATCACCTAAGGGAATGCCCTCAGCCCATTCTAATACCATTACACTGCGGGCTGATTGATCCCACAGGATTTTAGGAACGTGAAAGCCTTCATCTTTTTCTGTATTGGCCTGAAACTCGGAAGCGGCAGAGGCCTCGGTTCGCAAATCAAGTTCGCCTTTTACGATGCTGTCAAAATGATCTATCACCGCAGTTGGGCGCAGGCGGCGTGAGGCAGGGGAAAGAAACTCGATAGTTTGAGCCGCAAAATAAAATGCATCTACGTCCTTACGAAATGCCCGTTCAATATTGGGCCGCAAAACTTTGACAGCCACTTCCTGACCTGTTTCGCGAAGCCGCGCGTGATGAACCTGCGCGATAGAAGCGGCCGCCACAGGTGCGCTGAATTCAGAAAATAATTCATCCGTAGTTTGGCCCAACTCTTTTAGAATCTCTGCCTTTGCCAGTTCCATAGAAAACGCTGGCAGGCTGTCTTGTAGCACTTTTAGCTCCATTGCCATTTCTGTGCCAACGACATCAGGGCGTGTTGACATCAACTGCCCGAATTTGATGTATGCGGGGCCAAGGGCGGTGATGGCGCGCAACATGGGTGGTTGCGTGACATCCCCTTTTAGGCCCAGCCACTTAAACGGCCAACCCAGAATACGCGCGGTGATGCGGACGCTTGGGGGTAGGTCAAGCATTTCCAATACGACCTTCATCGCACCCGTACGTTCAAACGTGGCACCCGTGCGGATTAATCGCCATATATTATGTGGGCCGCGCATTTTAAATCTTCCAGCCAGAGTGCAGACAGGCAATGCCCATCGTCAAGTTACGGTATTTGGCGTTTTCAAACCCTGCATCTTTGACCATTTGCAGGAATGTATCCTGATCGGGGAATTTGCGGATGCTTTCGACCAGATATTGGTAGCTATCCGCATCATTGGCGATCAGTTTGCCCAAGGGCGGGATGATGTTGAAAGAGTATTTGTCATATGCCCACTGCATCGCGGGATTGGGGATTTGGCTGAACTCCAGCACCACCAAACGCCCGCCCGGTTTTAATACGCGGTACGCTTCATACAGGGCCTCTTGTGGGCGGGTCACGTTTCGGATTCCGAAGGATATCGTGTAAACGTCGAATGTGTTATCTGCGAATGGTAAGGCCATCGCATCGCCGCAAATCCAGTTTAGACGGTCAGCCAGATCAGAGGCTTCTGCCCGTGTGCGGCCTGCGTCAAGCATACCTTGGGTCATGTCGAAAACCGTGGCGTGTGCATTTGGTGCGCGTTTCAGGAACCTGAATGATATGTCACCCGTACCACCTGCCACATCCAGTAGTTTTTGGCCGTCACGCGGTGCCAGCCAATCCATCATCGCCTCTTTCCAGATACGGTGAATGCCCATCGACATGGCATCATTCATTACATCGTATTTAGATGCTACATTGGAAAATACGCCGTGCACCATTCCCGCCTTTTCGGCCTCATCAACGGTTTTGAAACCAAAATGTGTTGTGCGATTGTCTGACATCGGTGACTTCCAGCTTTATTCAATGTGCAATTACGTCATATATAGCGTGTTGTCACCGATATTAAATGCGTCAAAAGGAGCATGCTTTGCCTGAACTGCCCGAAGTTGAAACCGTCCGCAAAGGGCTAGAACCGTATCTGACGGGGCATGTGATCATGCAAGCCGATATTCGCCGCCCTGATCTACGCTGGCCGTTTCCTGAAAACATGGCTGCTCGGTTGGTTGGCAAACGTGTAGATCGGTTGCGCAGGCGGTCAAAGTATATCCTGTGTGATCTGGATAGCGGCGAAACCTTGTTGATTCATTTGGGCATGTCGGGGCGGATGACAATTTCAGCACCTGATCAGACCAAGGATATGGTCGAGGATTTCCATCATTTGCACCCTGCATTGGAAAAACACGATCATGTAGTGATTGATATGGATAATGGTGCGCGGATTACTTTTAACGATGCGCGTCGTTTCGGGGCGATGGATTTAATGAATACGAAAACTGCTGAACAACACAAGTTGTTGGCATCATTGGGGCCTGAACCGCTAGGTAATAGTTTTGATGAGGCTTATTTTGTGGCTGCCCTGAAAGGCAAGAGCACCCCGATCAAATCGGCCTTACTAGATCAACGCATTGTATCGGGTCTGGGTAATATATATGTGTGTGAAGCTTTGTGGCGCACAGGTATTTCCCCGTTAAATAAAGCAGGGAAGTTATCAAAATCCCGTACGGCATCACTTGTGCCAGCGATTCGGGCGGTTTTGAATGATGCGATTACCGCGGGCGGTTCTTCTTTAAAGGATTATCGGCAGGCGGATGGTGAGTTGGGGTATTTCCAGCATAGCTTTGCCACTTATGGTCGCGAAGATGAGCCGTGTAAAACATCCGATTGTAAGGGCCATATTAAGCGGGTTGTACAATCAGGCCGTTCAAGCTTTTATTGCCCGAAATGTCAGACTTAGAGTTAAGGAATGCAAATGACCTATAGCACACTGATCGTTGAGATTAATAATAACGTGGCACTGGTGCAATTTAACCGCCCCGAAGTGATGAACGCACTAAACGCAGAGCTTCTGGGTGAACTGGGACAGGTGATGACCGACCTAGGTGCCAACCCTAAAGTGCGTGCCATAGTGTTGACAGGCAATGATAAGGCGTTTGCAGCAGGGGCTGATATTAAGGAAATGCAAGACAATTCATTCGTTGATATGTTTACGAAAGATTTTTTAACTGATGATATGGATCGTTTCCTGAAGTGTCGAAAACCTATCATTGCCGCCGTATCGGGTTACGCGCTGGGCGGTGGTTGTGAATTGGCAATGATGTGTGATTTTATTTTGTGTTCAGAAACTGCCAAGTTCGGCCAGCCAGAGATTAACATAGGCGTTATGGCTGGTTTAGGGGGGACACAACGCCTGACCCGTATTGTTGGTAAGTCCAAAGCGATGGAAATGAACCTGACAGGCCGCCTTATGGATGCTGAAGAGGCAGAGCGCTCAGGGCTGGTTAGCCGCATCATTCCCGCAGAGAATTTGGTGGCCGAAGCACTGAAAACTGCGGGGCAAATTGCTGCAAAATCAAGCATAGCGGTTATGGCCGTTAAAGAATCAGTTAACCGCGCATATGAAACGTCTCAATCCGAAGGGTTGCTATATGAACGCAGACTTTTCCACGCTCTTTTTGCCACAGAGGATCAATCTGAAGGTATGGCCGCCTTTGTTGAAAAAAGATCGGCACAATTTAATGATAAATAAGCGTCTAACACATTGACTCTGATCCATATGAGTTCTAGAAGGCCGCTTCATCGTCAGACACGATAACAGGATTTTATCATGGCCAATTCGCCGCAAGCAAAAAAACGTGCTCGTCAAGCCGAGCGTCGCACTGAAGTAAACACAAACCGCCGTTCGCGCATTCGTACCTTTCTACGTAAAGTAGAAGAAGCGATTGCAGGTGGCGACAAAACTGTTGCAGCAGCTGCATTAAAAGAAGCACAGCCAGAAATCATGCGTGGCGTGACCAAAGGCATTATGCACAAAAACACAGCAAGCCGTAAAGTATCGCGCTTGTCTGCCCGGGTTAAATCCCTAGGTGCATAAGCTTTCTTACTGAGAATTAATTAGAACAGGGTTTTTTGGCCCTGTTTTTTTATGTCAAAATGAATGTTCTATTTTTGGACACCTTGTTTGACAAATTAAGGCATATTAATGTCATAGCCTCTGGTCAAAGGGATTCTCTTACTTTGACACTTCAAAATGTACCAGTTTTGCGCCCTGCTTTATTCTTAACGCAGGGTAAAGCCGTTTCTTCATATAATCTATATAAAACAGCAAGTTAAGCACATTTAAGAGATTCGAATAAACTAATTTTGAGTCAATAGAGAAGATTCATTGAAACCTCTTAGCAGTGCTTGGTATCGTCTGTAGGTGAATCACACATTGGGGGATGAGATGACCGCGTCACTAAGTCAAAATGTTATAGAGGAAAGTCCTCTGGATGCATGGAGTGGTCTGACAAATATAACCGATGCTGTTCTAGTGGATGTCAGAACAAAGGCTGAATGGTCTTTTACCGGTATTCCTGATCTGAGTGCCTTGGGCAAGCAGGTCATCTTACTGGAATGGCGTCAGTATCCCGATATGTCTGTGAATGATAGGTTTGTTGAAGATTTACTGGAACAAGTAGGAGGGTCTGCACCTTCTAAAATTTATTTTTTATGTCGTTCCGGCGTAAGGTCTTTGCAAGCAGCAAATATGGTGGATCAAGCTTTTTCTGCAAAAGGTATGTCCGCACAATATATAAATGTGCTTGAAGGATTCGAGGGTGACTTGAACGCGGATCGGCATAGAGGATTAACAAACGGGTGGAAATCTCGGGGGTTGGCGTGGGGCCAAACTTAACAACTGTATGAGATAAAATAAATGGAATTTGACTGCTGGGGCCGCGTTCGCGATCAATTATTAAATGTAATTGGTAAAGACGCATTTCAAAACTGGATTGAACCGCTAAGCCTGTTGAAGGTTACTGACGGTATTGCATCTTTCTCTGCGCCAACAAGCTTTGTTGGAACATGGGTGGATCGCAATTATGGCGACAAAATTGTGATGATGATGACACGTGAAGGTGTTGCAGTTGATCGATTGATGTTTCAAGCGGATGTTTTGGTGCAAGCGGAATCAAAAGATGACGTAAAGCAAAAGATGATGGCGCCTATTGTGTCAGTTCCAACAGGATCAAAAGATTTGCCGGGTGCGCCGCTTGATAAACGATATACCTTTGATCGTTTTGTTGTGGGTAAACCTAATGAGTTGGCACATGCAGCAGCACGCAGAGTAGCGAATGGTGGACCCGTTACATTTAATCCGTTATTTCTATATGGCGGTGTGGGTTTGGGTAAAACCCATTTGATGCACGCGATTGCATGGGAAATTCAAGCGCGCGACCCTAAGGCCAAAGTATTATATCTTTCGGCTGAACAGTTCATGTATCGGTTTGTGCAAGCTTTAAGGTTCAAAGATACAATGAGCTTTAAAGAGCTTTTTCGTTCTGTTGATGTGCTTATGGTTGATGATGTTCAATTCATTGCCGGCAAAGACAGCACGCAAGATGAATTTTTTCACACGTTTAATGCGTTGATTGACCAAAACAAACAGATCATAATTTCGGCTGACCGTGCGCCTGGCGAAATTGCAGGGTTGGAAGAGCGGATTAAATCACGGCTTCAGTGGGGTCTTGTTGTTGATCTGCATCCAACTGATTACGAATTACGTCTGGGGATTTTACAATCCAAAGCAGAAACACAACGAGTGCATTATCCTGAAGTGATTTTGGCAGAAGGTATACTTGAATTTATCGCACACCGTATTTCCAATAATGTACGTGTATTGGAAGGTGCATTGACCCGTCTGTTTGCATTTGCATCTCTAGTAGGTCGTGAAGTGACATTGGATGTCGTTCAGGAATGTCTGGCAGATATGCTGCGTGCCTCTGATCGCAAAGTCACGATTGATGAGATTATCCGCAAAGTGGCCGATCATTATAACCTGCGCTTAACGGATATTTTAAGCCCACGCCGCGCACGTTCTGTGGCACGCCCACGGCAAGTGGCAATGTTCTTGGCTAAAAGACTGACATCTAAATCTTTACCTGAAATTGGGCGCAGATTTGGGGGGCGTGACCATACCACTGTCATTCATGCTGTGAAGAAAATTGAAGAACTACGCGCGATTGATAATCAAATCGCTGAAGATGTGGAGCTTTTGCGCCGTATGTTGGAAGCATAAGCTAAAAAACGCGATCACATTGGGCGTGGGCCCAGTGTACTCTTGACCTTGTGCGCAATCCCGTAAATTGTAATATTAATATTGAATAAACCGATATATCGGGTAAGGTCGTGATCCCACACGATCAGGGAGCGGGAAAATGAAAGTCAGTATCGAACGTAGCGCATTGCTAAAAGCAATGTCTCAGGCACAATCCGTTGTTGAGCGGCGTAATACCATTCCAATTTTAGCTAACGTGTTGATTGAATCCGAAGGCGATTCAATTAGTTTTCGGGCAACTGATCTGGACATTGAAGTTATTGATAAAGCACCTGCGATGGTTGAACGTGCGGGTGCAACTACGGTTGGCGCGCATACATTGCACGAGATTGTACGTAAATTACCTGACGGTGCGATGGTAGAACTGTCTGATGATGGAACATCGGGCCGTTTGGAAATAAAAGCTGGGCGTTCAAGTTTTTCACTGGCAACACTTCCCAAAGAAGATTTCCCAGTGATGGCATCATCTGAATATGCGTGTAACTTTTCTGCGAATGCAGCTGCTTTGCGCCGCTTGTTTGACAAGTCAAAGTTTGCAATTTCTACGGAAGAAACGCGTTACTATCTTAACGGTGTTTATATGCATGCGTCCGATGGTGCAGACGGCAAGGTTCTGCGCTGTGTTGCCACAGACGGGCACCGTCTAGCGCGTATTGATGCAACTTTGCCCGAAGGCGCAGAGGAATTACCAGGCGTAATTGTGCCACGTAAAACCGTGAATGAATTGCGCAAGTTGTTGGAAGATGATGAAATGCAAATCGCTGTGTCAGTTTCCGAAACAAAAATCCGTTTTGCAACACCAGAAATCACTTTGACCTCTAAGGTTATTGATGGGTCATTCCCTGATTACACACGCGTTATTCCACAAGGTAATACACGCCGTTTAGAGGTGGATGCAGCAGAGTTTGCCCAAGCGGTTGATCGGGTTTCAACCGTATCATCGGAACGCTCACGTGCCGTGAAATTGTCACTGGATGAAGACCGCCTGATCTTGACTGTAAACGCGCCTGATAGTGGTGCCGCGGAAGAAGAATTAGCTGTGGCATACGGTGATGAGCCTTTAGAAATTGGGTTTAACGCCAAATACTTACTGGAAATTGCAGGGCAGGTTGATCGTGAAAATGCGGTGTTCCTATTCAACTCATCTGGTGACCCCACTTTGATGCGTGAAGGCAATGACGATAGTGCTGTTTATGTCGTGATGCCAATGCGGGTGTAACCGTTTGGCGGGTCTTGCACTTCAAAGTTTAACGCTTTCACATTTCAGGTCACACAAACGCGTTTCCATTGAAACCGACGGGCGGCCTATTGCTATTTATGGTGCGAATGGCGCGGGCAAAACCAATATTCTAGAAGCAATCTCTCTTTTGTCACCAGGGCGCGGTATGCGCCGCGCAAAGGTGGATGAAATGGGCCGATCACCTGAAAACCTTGGGTGGAAAGTATCGAGTGTTCTGGAAAGCCTAGGGCAGGTGCATGAGGTTGAAACCAGCTATAAGGGCGAAGGGTCGCGCAGTGTACTAATCGACGGTAAAACCGCTCCGCAACTGGCCCTTGGCAGGCTGGCCCGTATCGTTTGGCTGGTGCCAGTTATGGACAGGCTTTGGGTTGAAGGCGCCGAAGGGCGTAGACGGTTTTTGGATCGTTTAACCATGAGCATGGAGCCGCGCCATGCAGAACAATCTGTGATTTATGAAAAGACCATGCGTGAACGCAATCGAATGCTAAAAGACGGGGTGCGTGATCCGTCATGGTACACAGCCGTAGAAAAGCAAATGGCCGAAGCGGGCGCGATCATTGAAAACAATCGTGTGATGACTGTCGCACGCCTGCAAGAAGCGCAAAAGGGGGCCGATACGGCCTTTCCTGCGGCAGAACTTTCACTTGTTGGGGCTGATGCGGGAGCGATAATCACCGACAGGGATGATTTGCTGACAGCATTCGAAGACAGCCGCCCCCGTGACATGGCGGCGGGGCGCACTTTGGTTGGCCCGCACCGTGATGACCTGAACGCGGTTTATACGGCCAAAGGGACGCTCGCTAAGCAATGTTCTACTGGTGAACAAAAAGCCCTTCTGGTGTCGCTTGTTCTTGCCAATGGCCGCGCATTGGCGCAAGATTTTGGGGCGCCGCCGATTTATTTACTGGATGAAGTAGCTGCCCACTTGGATGCAGACCGTCGTGCCGCCCTGTATGATGAAATATATGCATTGGGCGCACAGGCGTGGATGACGGGAACCGGCCCTGAATTGTTTGATGATTTCGGGGATAGGGCAATGTATCTGGAAGTTTCAGATGTAGACAATATATCGGTTGTTAAAGTGCGCTAAGAAGAATTTAATATGGGGATAGATAAATGTATTTCAAAGATAAATTACGCAAGACAAAAGATCGCTTAAGCAGTCATATTGTGACCATTCCCTCTGCAACGGTGACCCAAGCTATGGCTGCGGCGGGCGCTGATAGTCTAATGATAGATTTGGAACATGGTGCGATTGATTATGGCGCGGCTCATTCCATGATAGCTGCAACCAAGGGTTATGATTGTGCGCCGTTGGTGCGTGTTGCTAAGGCCGATGATTGGCATGTGAAGCGTGCATTGGATATTGGGGCAGAGGGAATTGTGTTTCCACTTATTAATACAGCTATAGATGTTCAAAAAGCGGTCTCATCGTTGCGCTATCCACCAAATGGAACACGCGGATTTGGCCCGTTTATTGCGCATTCCCATGAAAATGTAAGCCTGTTAGATTATGCTGCAAAAATAGATGGCACACGCGCGTGTTGCATATTGGCAGAAACAACTGAAGTCGTCGAAAATATAGATGAAATTTGCGCGGTTCCAGGAATTGACTTAATAATTCCTGCCCAATTTGACCTAAGCACATCATTGGGGATTAACGGGCAATTTGATAATCCAATATTTCAAAATGCCGTAGCCAAGATTGAAAACGCAGCACTTGCCGCCAATATTCCATTGGGTGGTGTTGCAATGACAAAACAACAAGCAGATGCATTGTTCGCCAAAGGATACAGGCTTGTAGCTGGTTTTGATTTGCTGATGCTAAAGGCAAAGACTGCAGAAGTGCAATCTTGGTGCGAAACATAATTTAGAAAGGCCTGCTATGACCCCTCAACGTATAACCATGATTACACTTGCGGTTGCCGATCTGGAGCGATCACGCAAATTCTATGCAAAACTTGGTTGGGAAGAAGCCGAAGGGGGCAATGATGCGATTGCCTTTTACAAAATAGCGGGCCAGTTTTTTGCTCTCTATTCTAAAGATGCGTTAATCGCAGACCTTGGTATGCCGATCCATGAACGTTCGACAGGTACTATTACGATGGCCACAAATTACAATTCCCCCAAGGATGTGGATCATGCGTTTGCCAATGCGATTAAAGCGGGGGCGATTGTAATCACCAAACCAAAAGAGGTTTTTTGGGGCGGCTATTCGGGAAATTTTGCCGACCCTGACGGGCATTTGTGGGAAGTGGCGCATAACCCATTTTGGACGTTGGATGATGCTGGCCAAATTATTGGCAACGCATAATCACCCAGACACAAAATCTTGTGGTTCAGGCGTGACATTCCCCGTGAAAACCCGTATATTTAGTGTTAAATATAGCAGGGTATACGAATGTCTGACGATCAACAACAACCAGAAGAATACGGCGCCGATTCCATTAAAGTTCTCAGGGGCTTAGAGGCAGTTCGCAAGCGGCCGGGTATGTATATCGGTGATACTGATGATGGTTCAGGTTTGCACCATATGGTTTATGAAGTGGTTGATAACGGCATTGATGAGGCTTTGGCTAAACATGCGGATTTTGTATCGGTTACGATCCATGAAGATGAAAGCGTTTCTGTGCGCGATAACGGACGCGGTATTCCCGTTGGTATCCACGAAGAAGAAGGTGTTTCTGCTGCCGAAGTGATTATGACCCAACTGCACGCAGGCGGTAAGTTTGACAGTAATTCCTACAAAGTGTCAGGCGGCCTACACGGTGTTGGTGTGTCTGTAGTGAACGCCCTGTCTGATTGGCTGGAGCTGAAAATTTGGCGTGACGACAAAGTACATATCGCGCGGTTTGAGCATGGCGATACGGTGAAACATCTTGAAGTAATTGGCGACGCGGAAGGTGAAACAGGCACCGAAGTCCGTTTTATGGCGTCTCTAGATACATTTTCCAACCGCAACTATGTATTCAAAACGCTGGAAAACCGCTTGCGCGAACTGGCGTTTCTGAATTCTGGCGTGAAGATTATCCTACGCGATGAGCGCCCTACTGAAGCGCTGGAATCTGTATTGTTCTACGATGGTGGCGTGAAAGAGTTTGTGCGTTATCTGGATCGATCCAAAACCGCTGTCATCGAAGACCCGATTTATATTGTTGGCGAAAAAGATGACATCACGATTGAAGTCGCGATGTGGTGGAACGACAGTTACCACGAAAATGTATTGCCCTTTACCAACAACATTCCGCAACGTGATGGCGGCACCCATATGGCAGGCTTTCGGGGGGCTTTGACGCGGACTATCAATAATTATGCGGCGTCCAGTGGGATTGCCAAGAAGGAAAAAATCTCTTTTACGGGCGATGATGCGCGTGAAGGGTTAACCTGTGTTCTGTCCGTAAAAGTACCTGACCCGAAGTTCAGCTCGCAAACCAAAGACAAGTTGGTTTCATCCGAAGTCCGGCCTGTTGTTGAAAGCCTGATGAACGAAAAGCTGTCGGAATGGTTTGAAGAAAACCCAGTACACGCCAAAGGAATTGTCACAAAGATTGTAGAAGCGGCACTGGCCCGTGAAGCGGCGCGTAAAGCGCGTGAATTGACACGGCGCAAAACCGCGTTTGGTGGTACTTCGCTACCTGGTAAATTGGCGGATTGTCAGGAACGTGATCCGTCTAAATCCGAAATATTTATTGTTGAAGGGGACAGCGCTGGGGGCTCTGCCAAACAGGGCCGTTCTCGCGAAAATCAAGCGGTTCTTCCATTGCGCGGTAAAATCCTGAATGTGGAACGTGCGCGCTTTGACAAAATGCTGACTTCTGAGCAAATCACAAACCTGATTACAGCCCTTGGCACAGGCATCGGGCGCGATGAGTTCAATATTGAAAAACTGCGCTATCATAAAGTAGTTATAATGACCGATGCAGATGTTGACGGGGCGCATATTCGTACATTGCTGTTAACGTTTTTCTTCCGTCAAATGCCTGAACTGATTGACGGCGGTTACTTGTATATTGCGCAACCACCACTGTTTAAAGTGGCGCGCGGTAAATCGGAAGTGTACCTAAAAGACCAGTCAGCACTGGATGATTACCTTATTGAGCAAGGTATCGACGGTGCATCACTGGATTTGGGCGGCGGCAATGTAGTTTCAGGTGCCGACCTAGCACGGGTGGTGGAAGAAGCGCGTCATGCACGAATGGTTCTGGATGGATTCCCTACACATTACGACCGTCACATTTTGGAACAATCCGCGATTGCGGGTGCATTGATACCGGGCGTGGTGGACAATGATCCCCAAGGTACGGCCAATTTGGTTAGCGGGCGTTTGGATCAGGTCAGCCTTGAGTATGAACGCGGTTGGGCGGGTCGCCAAACACAAGACCATGGGTTGCGGTTTAGCCGGATTGTGCGTGGTGTTGAAGAAAGTCACACACTGGATGGCCGTTGTCTGCATTCGGGTGAAGCCCGCAAATTAAGCAGCATGACTGACGCGCTACAAGAGGTTTACGGTAAATCCGCAAGGTTCACACGCAAAGATAAAACAACAGTTGTCCACGGGCCTATTGCATTGCTTAGTCTGGTGCTGGCGGAAGGTGAAAAAGGGCTGTCATTGCAGCGTTACAAAGGATTGGGTGAAATGAATCCTGGCCAGCTGTGGGAAACCACGCTTGACCCTGAAGCACGGGTATTGTTACAGGTAAAAGTGGGTGATTTGGCGGATGCAGATGATCTGTTTACCAAACTGATGGGCGACGTGGTTGAGCCGCGCCGCGAGTTTATACAGAAAAATGCGTTGTCTGTGGAAAATCTGGATTTTTAAGTTGGGTTGTTAATGGCGCGTACTGGCCATTAAGGCATTTTCTGCGGCCCGTTTACAGGGTCTGGAATGCGTATGGAAACGGTATGGCAGGCGTATGGCACTTTGCCATAGGTGAAAAGTTTCTTTGAAATCTGGAGGCTCGCAACGGTATCATGCCTGCGGCGCGGATATTTAAACCCTTTGGAAAATAGCTAGCGTATACGTTCACGCCACAGCGTATAGGCGCCCATACCAATTACGATGGCCATACCGATCAGTGTCCAACCGTCTGGAATGTCGCCCCAAATCAACCAACCTAACAGGATGGCCCAGATCATGATTGTGTAGCGAAAGGGTGCAACGGATGCGATTTCGCCGACGCGCATCGCGGCAACGGATGCATAGTAGCCGCCGAATAGGAATAGGGCTGCTAGTGCCAGAAGCGCAAGTTCATAGTTGGAAACTGGCGCCCATTCACCTACCACGATAGTTGCAATGCCGCCAGCGGTGGTAATGACAACTGCCGTGACAAATGAAACAAACAGCGACGATACATTTGCCGAAAACCGCCGTACTGTCAGATCGCGCCATGTAACAAATGCAACCGCACCCAAGCCAAACAGAGCATAAGAATTAAAGCCATCTGCACCCGGGCGCACGATGATTAAGATGCCGATGAATCCGATAAGGATGGCAGCTGCGCGTCGCCAGCCAAAATATTCACGCATGAAAATGGCGGCTGCGATTGATACGGTTAACGGTAAGGCTTGTAATATGGCGGTGATGTTGGCGATAGGCATGTGGATAAGAGCGGTTAAAAACATCATTGTCGCGCCTACCTCGGCCACGGAGCGCCATGCGATAAGTTTTTGATCTTTGCGGTTTGGTATGGTTTTAAACGTACCGTTGAGTAATGCCATGCTACCGATGAACAAGATGGTAAACAGACCACGAATAAAGATTGCCTGATAGATATTCATGTCGGATGCCACAATTTTGATGGCCGCGTCATTCAAGGCGAAGCCGGCCATAGAGCCACACATAAAGGCGGCCCCGATCATATTGTCTGATTTCAAAATGCGCATGGGATTACTTTGGTTTGTTTAGACAGTGGTAGCTGCAGAAATGTTGTTTGGCGAGAGGCGAGTTGTACTTGTCAGGAATACATCTGTTTTTTACGTTTACGGGTTTCCTGTGTTGCATCTTGTGACCCATCATGGAAGGTGCCAAACCAGCGATCCCATGGCATTTCCTGATTGCCGTAGTTGCATTCAAAATACCGATGATGCAGCTGATGGTAAAAGGTGCCAAGTGCCAGCTTACGTTTATCTTTAATCAGCAAATCTTCGTATCCTGTATGGGTCATCGCAGCCCCTGGGCCTTGATAAACTATGTGGAAAATCAGGTGGATGGGATGAGAGGCAATGACCCAGTGAACGCAAAGCGATGTTAGATATATGAAATGTTCAACAGGGTGCATAGACAGGCCCGACCACGGGCCGATGTTAATGTTGCGGTGATGCAGTGAATGATAACGGGTGTAGAAAAATGGGATATGCAGCAAGCGATGCACCCAATAAAAATGAAATGCCGACCAGACGGGCAGCAACATTAGCCACAGAACAAACCACACGGGATTTGACGCCAGTGTGATCGTGGGGGCATAACCGTTGGCCATCAGCCACATAGTAATGACCTGAAATGCGGTCAGTTGGGTCACGCCACTGGTCAGCGACCAAAACACATTGTCTTTGACCTGATCAGAAAACAGAAAGTTGCGGTTATTGCGGGTTTGATCGCGGTGATCGAATTTTAAGGTCTTGCCTTGAGTTTTGCGTATATAAAAATACCAATGCAACCCACCCGCAATGGCCAGCATTGCGCCCATGTTTACTGCCCATATTTGAACTACCCAGCCAAAGGCAAGTGTTTGGGCTTTTTCAAGCGATGGATAGGCAAAATACCACAATGCCACCGCCATAATTGCCAGTAAAACGCGCTCGGACAGGCTAAGCCAGTTGCGGTGCAGCCAACCGATCAGAAATCGCGGTTGGTTCAGATGTGTAAATGGTGAAGGGTCTTGCAGCGGCAGGTCGGGGTGGTAATTCCACTCTTTATTTTGCGCAGACCCCTCATTAGCCGGCATAATCCGATCCTTCATCATCAAGGATAGCCTTAAGTTCTGACAGGTGCTTTTCGGATTGTTCAGGATATTCATCCATCTCACTGGCAGCTTTTTCGGCAATCTCATCAGATAGAACACGCAGCGGTTGGCCGGTTTGCAGGGCGCGAATATAGGTTTCGGCGGCACGCTCAAAATAGTACATACGGTTGAATGTATCTGCCACACTGTCACCAATTACCAAAACCCCGTGGTTGCCCATAATCATAACCTTGTGTTTCGGGTTTGCAAAAAGTTGGGCACAACGCTCGCCCTCTTCTTCAAATGCAAGGCCGCCATACTGTTCGTCTATGACGTAGCGGTTGAAAAACATCGCGCTGTTTTGGTCAATGGGCAGCAAGCGACTGTCGGCAAGACTGGCAAGAACCGTTGCATGAATTGAATGTACATGCATGGCACAACGCGCCTGCGGGCAAAGGCGATGGATGGCACCGTGCAGGCCCCATGCAGTTGGGTCAGGGGCATTCGGGCCATTTAATGTTTCAGGATCGTTGGCGTCGATGTATAACATATCGCTGGCTTTGATGCGTGCGAAATGCATTTGGTTTGGGTTCATCAAAAACTGTGTGCCGTCGTCGTTGACAGCCAGGCTGAAATGGTTGGCAACGCTTTCATGCATGTTCAGACGCGCAGTCCAACGAAAGGCAGCCGCCATATCTGTGCGTTCCAGTTTATAGGGCAGGTTGGGTAGATGAGTGACGGTTTGTGGCATTGATGATTCCTCCTATAAGTAGAGAACGTTATTATTCGGGCTTCGTCTAACAAAAAAACCGACCTTTGCAGGTCGGTTTCAGTTTCATAGATATTTAAGGAGTTAAGCTACTATATGGTAGGCTTCCATACCAAGCTCGGTTTTATCCAACCCTGTGATTTCTTCTTCTTCAGTAACCCTGATGCCCATTGCAACTTTTAGTATGTACCAAGCGATACCAGAGGTTACGACTGTGAAGATACCAACAACCATAATGCCGTATAACTGTTTGGTTATTTCTGCATCACTGTTGGTGAATACAACGGCGATGGTACCCCAGATACCGCAGAATAAGTGTACGGGGATAGCACCAACAACATCGTCAATTTTCAGCTTATCCAGGAATGGTACACCAAAGACCACGATCGCACCGCCTATTGCACCAATAATGGATGCAGCACCAATGCCAGGTGTCAAAGGTTCGGCAGTAATTGACACTAGGCCAGCCAATGCACCGTTCAAGATCATTGTCAGATCAGGTTTTTTGTAAATCAGCTGGGTCAAGATTAAGGCAGCCACGGCACCTGCAGCTGCAGCGGCATTGGTGTTCACGAAAATACGGCTAATGTCTGCAACATCACCAACAGAGCCCATTGCCAGTTGTGACCCACCATTAAAGCCGAACCAACCTAGCCATAGAATGAACGTACCCAATGTTGCCATCGGTAGGTTTGAGGCAACCATTGGAATGACTTTGCCATCTTTGTATTTGCCAATACGCGCACCTAAGACCAAAGCACCCGTAAGGGCAGCCCAACCGCCGACTGAATGCACAACTGTAGATCCTGCGAAATCAAGAAAGCCGTTTTGGTCAAGAAAGCCGCCGCCCCATTTCCAGGATGCCTGAATTGGGTAGATTAAGGATGTAAGAATAACCGTAAAGACTAGGAACGGCCATAATTTGATGCGTTCAGCAACGGTACCCGATACGATAGATGCGGTAGCTGCGCAGAACATTAACTGAAAGAAAAAGTCAGATCCAACGGTGGCGTATGAAAGATCAGCATCTGCGGCAGATAGGCCAACGGCCTCGAGCACTGTTGGGCTAAAGCCACCCAGTATGTTTGGGATAACCCATGCATCACCTGGGTACATCAGGTTGAAGCCTATAAGGTAGTAGAAAATACAGGCCAACCCGAACAGCCCCATGTTTTTTGTTAACTGCATTGTGACGTTTTTTGACCGTACAAGCCCCGCTTCCAGCATGGCGAAACCGCAGGCCATGAAGAAAACCAGAAACCCGCCGATTAAGAACAGGATGGTAGTTAAGATATAGCTGACCTCGGCGGGTACAGCTGCGGATGCGTCTTGGGCAAATGCGGCAACAGGCAATACTGATGCGGCCAATCCAAGGCTAAGTGTTTTGAATGAAATGTTCATGATTTTTTCCTTGGTTTAGATGGCATCTGCGCCAGTTTCACCTGTGCGCACACGCACAGCTTCTTCGACGTTCATGATGAAAATTTTGCCGTCACCGATTTTACCGGTTTTTGCAGTTGCCTCGATTGTGGATGTGATGGTTTCAACCAGATCATCGGCTACGACAAGTTCGATGCGTACTTTTGGGACGAAGTTTACCGCATACTCTGCGCCGCGATATATTTCAGTATGGCCAGATTGTGCGCCGTACCCTTTGATTTCAGTGACCATCATACCTGTGGCCCCTGCGGATGTAAGTGCTTCGCGCACCTCTTCCAGTTTAAATGGTTTAATTGTTGCTATGATGAGTTTCATTTTACCCTCTTTGTTCACGCAGTGTTTTGATGCGTATTTGCAAAGCCAGAAAGCAGACCCTGTGCTAAGTGTTCAATTGTTTGGGGTGGATTTTATGAAAATATCTATAAAAATGATTAAAATTTAATCAATAGTGGTAAATTGAACAAAAAATAAGCACTATGAAGGTGAGCGAAAGCATGAAAGCACTCCACAAAGCGTATCAAAAAGAATAGATTCGGTGCAAATAAGCAAAAAAGAGCAGTAATGGCTAAGCAAGGCAAAACGCGGCCCCCCTTGGTGGCACCGGTCAAGAAATTTTCCGTGCCGAAAAAGAGAAGTGTGAAAAAAACCCGTCGCGGTATCAGTGGATTTTTTGTGTCACTTGGTATCGGAGTTTTGCGATTTTTTTTACGAATAGGGATATATGCCGCAGTATTGCTGACACTTGTTATTGGTGTTGCAACAGCGCTTTTCTATAAAGATTTACCCACAGCCGTCGCATTGATGGATGACCGTGTGCGCGGGTCGGTAACAATGCTTGACCATAATGGTGCTACATTTGCGTGGCGTGGCGATCAGTTTGGCGGATTGGTTTCAGCCGAAACGGTTTCTGTACATTTAAAAAACGCAGTAATAGCGACAGAGGATAAGCGTTTTTACCGCCACTTCGGCATTTCGCCACGTGGTATATTGGGGGCGATACGCATTAATATCGCCGCAGGGCGTTCGCCTTTATCTGGCAATGGCGGTTCTACTATTACCCAGCAAGTTGCCAAGCGGGTATTCTTTTCGGATTTGAAATCAATAGAGCGCAAGATCAAAGAAGTGCCAATGGCATTTGCAATGGAGCTGAAATATACCAAAGATGAGATTTTGGCGATTTACCTAAATCGGGCTTATTTAGGGGCTGGCTCGTATGGGGTAGAGGCGGCAAGCCAGCGGTATTTTGCGAAATCAGCACGTGACGTTAATATCGCACAAGCAGCAATGCTGGCAGGTTTGTTAAAGGCCCCCAGCCGTTTTGCGCCAACCCGCAATATCGGGCGTGCGCAGGGCCGCGCAAATTTGATTATCGGATTGATGGAAGATCAGGGCTACGTTTCTAAGGGCGAAGCGGTTGAGGCCCGAAACAATCCGGCGATACTTTCTAAAACAGCACAAAAAAAGGCCGGCGGTTATTTTGCGGATTGGATAATGGAAAGTGGCCCTGACTTTATCCTTAAAGATACCACCGAGGATATTGTGATAAAAACAACCTTTGATGAACGGGTTCAACAAGCGGCTGAAAGTGGCTTGGATTTTATCTTTGAAAATAAAGTAAAGGCTGGCTCAAAAGCACAAGCGGCCATTGTTGTGATGTCACGCGAAGGGGCCGTACGCGCCATAGTTGGCGGGCGTAGTTTGGAAGTTTCGGGCGGTTTTAACCGTGCAACACAGGCCCTGCGCCAAACTGGATCTTCGTTCAAGCCTTTTGTATATGCGGCTGCATTAGAAAATGGGTTTCATTACGATTCAATCGTTATTGATGAGCCTTTAACGCTTAATATTCCAGGATCGGGCGAATGGAGCCCAAAAAACTATTCGCGCAAATATAAAGGCCCGATTACATTTACCGAAGCATTGGCGGGGTCTGTAAATACCGCCGCTGTTCGGATTTCAGAAAATGTCGGGCGTGAAAAAGTGCGGGTTTTGGCGCAAGATTTTGGAATTGATAATACCATCGCATCTGGCCCTGCACTTGCATTAGGCGCATCAGAATCGACGCTTTTGGAAATGACGGGGGCTTATGCGGGTATTTTAAATTCTGGTGTTAGTGCCAAACCATATGGTGTTATGGAATTAACCATTCAGGGGGAAGCGTCACCTTTGATGGGTAAATCAGATGCCGGCGGTAAACGGGTGATTAACGATAATGCGGCGGCAGAGCTGGTTTATATGATGAACCAGGTAATCGAAGTAGGAACTGGTCGTCGTGCAAAGCTGGACGGGCGTGAAGCGGCTGGAAAAACTGGCACCACCCAAGGTGCGCGTGATGCATGGTTTATCGGTTTTACCGCTGACTATGTAACAGGCGTTTGGATGGGGTATGATGATAATTCCAAACTGACGGGTGTTACTGGTGGTGGTTTACCTGCTGATATTTGGCGCGAAACTATGGAACGGGTTCATGAAGGCCTTCCTGCGCGCCCCTTGGCGATGATTGACCCTGTGCGCATGGCAATAGAGGCGGACCAAAATGCGAATGAGGGTAAGCGAGATCCGTCTAAATTATCACGTAAAATCGATCGTGAATTGCGCAGAATTGAAGATGACGCCGAAACGATCATGAATAAGCTATTGGGAATTTTCGGGAAAAATAACTAGGCTTTAACCCGCTTTATTCAGGCGTGCGACCAACTTATCAATTTTACCGCCGCTGCGGTCTAACATAGACCCAATTTCTTCACGCTCGGTTTTAATCATGCTGATACCTTCGATATAAAGGTCGAACATTTGCCGTTTGCCATTACGTTCAAAAACCTGCCAATCGACTGTGAAGGGTGCAGAGCCTTTGAATTTAACAACGCTCTTAACCAAAACGCCTGATTTTACAGCTTTAGCACTAGTAACCGTAATTTTTGATCCAATAAATTCGCGAAATCGTTTGCCGTATTTGCGTGAAATATAGGCGCGAAATGCGGCTGTATATGCTTTTTTCTGACTTGCGTTTGCACTGCGCCAAGGCGGGCCAAGGCAAGTACGTGCTATTGCATCAACGGCTGCATATTTGGCAAAAACACGGTCAAAATCCCGATACATTGCAGTTTCGGATTTACCAGAGTTAATGATCTTGAAAATGTCGCTAGATAGATTGTTTATCAACTTTTCAGCAGCAGCTTTGGTTAAAGCAAAGCCGGCGGATGGCATTGCCGTTGCCGCGACCGCAGCACTGATGCCAGCAAGAAAAACGCGGCGGTTTAATTTTTTAGAAATCTGCAAAGGGATCCTCCAAACTATCTTCTGTTACACCACCATTTAGTTTGAAATTACGGTTCTGCAAGTACAAAGACCGCGCCGTGGCGTAACTATCTTCAGAATTGTATAATGTATCTTCGATTACATCAGAGTATTGGTTGCGATCGCCCAAGCGGTCAAGAATACCGAATGTTAGCCCCATACCATCGGTGCCAGAGGGCAATATGAAATTTGTTGGGTTAAGGGCAGTGTCAATAATAAACCCGATTGTGTCGCGCTCTGTACTAGGGCCAAGTAGCGGTAATTCGTGGTACACACCTTGGCGAAACTTCCAGACATGCAGAGTTTGACCAAAATCGGCGTTGTTATCAGGAATGCCAGCATCGGTTGCCAAATCCCCAAGGCCAAAGGTTAAAGAATTAACTGCAAAGCGTGAAACGGTTTGACGCAAACCTTTGATATCGCCTTGTAGAACGTTGTTAACAGCTTGTCCTGGTAAACCAAGAAATCCTGCAACATTGCCAACGATATGAATTATCAAGGGCGGTGTAATAAATCCGTAACCTTTTGCTGTCGGGCCAACCAAAGCACGGTCCAACCCTTTGTTAAATTCGTGCATTTTTCGGTTTTGTGATTCGTATGGATCATTAAACTCTGATTTACTAACAGGTGCCGCGCAGGCACTAAGCACAACGAGTGTTGTGATTAGTACGCTGATGGTACGGTAAATGCTTGTATATGAACTGCTTTTTAAAAACACGATTTCTACTCTTATTACTTTAATCAAACCTAATCATAGCGTTTTAAGTGAATCTGTCCATGTTGTGATTTGATATTGCTGTAATTATAGGTGACGCAGGTTAAATTATGTTGCAACAATGCACTTAACAAACATTTGTGAAGGAGAGCCTAATGGCTGGAAATATCGAAGCACGTTTGGCTGAACTGGGAATTCAGTTGCCAGAAGCGCCAGCACCAGCGGCAAATTACGTACCATATGTGGTCGTCGGCAATATGGTTTATATATCTGGCCAAATTTCAAAAGATGTAGATGGATTAATTTGTGGCAAGTTGGGTGGTGATACAACTGTAGAACAGGGTGCTGCGGCCGCACGGGTTTGCGGGTTAAACTTAATAGCCCAACTGCGCGAAGCGTGCGGTGGTGACCTTGACCGTGTAGTTCAGGTGGTAAAACTAGGCGGGTTTGTGAACGCAACCGCAGATTTCACCAACCATCCTGTGGTGATTAACGGCGCATCAGATTTGATGGTCGAAGTGTTTGGAAAGCTGGGCGCACATGCACGTGCCGCAGTTGGTTGTTCGTCTCTTCCACTAGGTGTTGCAGTGGAAGTCGAAGGCATTTTTCAGATTTTATAATGATGATCCCTGATATATTTTTAAAACAACCAATCACACACCGCACATTGCATGATGTGACAGCTGGCCGGCCGGAAAACTCTTTGGCTGGTGCGGCTGCCGCTATTGAACGTGGTTATGGGATAGAGATTGACGTGCAAATATCAAAAGATGGTATTCCGATGGTATTTCATGACTATTCACTAGAACGTTTAACCGCTGAAACAGGTACGATTGCGCAGCGTACTGCGGCAGAACTTGGGGATATTCAATTAACTCACGGCAATGAAGGTATTCCAACGTTGAAAGACTTCTTGGAGTTTGTAGATGGGCGTGTACCATTGTTGGTTGAAATAAAAGATCAAGATGGGGCTTTAGGCCCGAATGTTGGTGCCTTAGCAAAAACAACCTGTGAAGTGTTAAAGCAATATGATGGGCCTGTCGCTTTGATGTCATTTAACCCTCATACCATGGCAAAATGCGCTAAATACGCGCCACATATCCCACGTGGTTTGGTGACAGGTGCATTTTTGGCAAAGGATTGGGTCTTTGTATCAGAAGAGCGCCGAAATGAGTTGGCGGGCATTACTGATTATGACCGTGTCGGTGCAAGTTTTATTTCGCATAATGTAAATTTCTTGCAGGCACCTGTTGTGAGCGAGCGAAAAAAGCAAGGCGCGTCGGTCTTATGCTGGACTGTGCGCACGGCACTGATTGAAGATACAGCCAGAGCGGTTGCTGATAATGTTACATTTGAAGGGTACTTGGCTTAAAGTGCCACCCAATGTCAGTTGATACAGAAATTACCGTAACTGCTGTGAAAAGCCTGTCTTCTATAGGTCAGGCCGACTGGGATATTTGTGCAGGCAATTCTGGCGACCCGTTTACCACATACCGTTTTCTACACGCGCTAGAAACCAGTGGTTCTGTCGGGCACGGAACTGGGTGGGAACCGCATCATTTAATGGCGCGCCAAGGTGATGATGTGATTGCTGTTATGCCGCTTTATGCAAAATACCATTCCCAAGGCGAATATATGTTCGATCACAACTGGGCGCATGCATATGAACGATCGGGTGGTCGGTATTACCCCAAACTGCAAGCGGCGGTGCCGTTTACACCTGCTACGGGTCGTCGGTTTTTGTGCCGCGAAGGTTTTGAAGATGCGGGGCGTTCTGCCTTGGTGCAAGGGGCTGTGCAAATGGCCACAAGCAATCAACTGTCGTCGCTGCATATAACCTTTTGTGCTGAAGAGGAATTTGAAGTCGGGGCTGACATCGGGTTGTTGCAACGCACGGGTCAACAGTTTCATTGGTTGAATGAGGGCTATCAGGGTTTTGATGATTTTTTGGCAGCACTTTCATCGCGCAAACGCAAGAATATTCGCAAGGAACGTAAAGTCGCGCAAGCTTATGGCGGAACAATCGTTGCCCTGACAGGTGCGGATATTCTGCCAGAACACTGGGATGCGTTTTGGCAATTCTATCAAGACACTGGTGCGCGCAAATGGGGTATACCTTATCTGACACGCGAATTCTTTGACATTGTGCAAGAGCAGATGCGCGATGATGTTTTGTTGGTGATGTGTGAACGCGAAGGCCGCTGGATTGCGGGGGCATTAAATTTCATTGGGGCTGATTGCCTTTATGGCCGCTATTGGGGCTGTGCCGAAGATCATGCCTGTTTGCATTTTGAAGTGTGTTATTACCGCGCGATTGATTACGCGATCGAACATGGGTTAAAACGGATTGAAGCGGGGGCGCAGGGCGCACATAAATTGGCGCGGGGGTATTTACCCAAACCAACCTATTCTCTGCATTGGATAGCAGACCCTGGGTTTCGGGATGCGGTCGCTACATATCTGGACGCGGAACGTGAAGCGGTGGATGACGAGATAGAAGTGTTGACTGACTACGGGCCGTTCAAAAAAGGTCAGAAGAAAGATGATGAGTGAAATGGATGACAAAGCCAACAGGCCGATCATAGGGATCACCGGATATGGTGCTTCAGAGATGCTGATCAAGGATGAACATTATGATGCGTATCTTTCGTCGCCTGCCGATTATGCGCAAGCGGTGTTGCGGGCGGGTGGCATTCCTATGGTTATTCCACCCATCGCGAAAGGGGCGCAAAGTTTGCTTGCACGGTTGGACGGGATTATTTTTTCTGGTGGGGCCGATATTCATCCTGAATATTATGCAGGCAACGCGAACGATCCAAACCTGCTGCCGCATGACAGATTGCGCGATCAGGTTGAATTGGAGTTAATCAAGCATGCGATTACTATGCAAGAGCTGCCCATTTTGGGGATTTGCCGTGGGGCGCAACTGTTGAATGTCGCTTTGGGCGGCAGTTTGCTTGAACACTTGCCTGACCATATTGACGACGACATTCACCGTGACGATGAAGGTCTTTGGACGACCCATGATGTGCATGTTGTTGGAGGTTCAAAATTGGCGGATGCGATGGGGGCTAAGCTGGTTCACACTATGTCGGGACATCATCAGGCACTGGGCAGAATTGCACCATCTTTAACCGTTACGGCAAGTTCAGTTGATGAAGTTGTTGAAGGCGTTGAGTTGCAAACACACCCTTGGTGTTTGGGCGTTCAATGGCATCCTGAAACAACTGCTGCGCACGATGAAACCCAACAACGGCTTTTTGATGCGTTGGTCATTCGGGCGCAATCGTAAGAGCTACTACAATATCGGGCTTGATAACGAAACATTGCTGTGCGTAGCTTGATATTGAAAAAGCGGGGGTGCACAGGTTGAACATGGCCAATACTAAATCGCAAAAAAACCTGTTGATTATAATCTCGGATGAACACCGCAAAGATGCGATGGGATGTGTCGGGCATGGGGTTGTAAAAACACCTAATCTGGATGCATTGGCGGCACGTGGGGCTGTTTTTGAAAACGCTTATACAGCGTCGCCTATGTGTGTACCAACGCGCGCCAGCCTTGCTTGTGGTGACCATGTTCACAACATTGGTCACTGGGATAGTGCCACACCTTATGACGGCAAGGTTCGTAGCTGGATGCGACAGTTGCGCGATCAGGATGTAAAAGTAACGTCAATCGGCAAGCTGCATTTTCGGTCAGATGAAGACGACAATGGTTTTACCGAAGAGATAATACCGATGCATGTTGTTGGCGGTGTTGGATGGACTGTGGGTTTGCTGCGTGAAAACCCGCCTGACTATACCTCTGCGGCTGAACTGGCAGGGGATGTTGGCGCAGGCGACAGCAGCTATACCGATTACGATCTGGCAATCACTGCTGCTGCTGAAAATTGGTTGGAGGCGCAAAAGGGATCGGAAAAACCATGGGCGGCATTTGTGTCATTGGTCAGCCCGCATTATCCGCTTACAGCACCGCAGGAATTTTACGATATGTATGCTCCGGCCAATGTTGATCTGCCTGTGGGTTACGGCGAACATATGAGCCCCGATCATTCAGAGCTAAAGAACATCAAAAAATTCTTCGATTACGACCGCTATTTTGATGAACAAAAAATGCGTGAAGCCAAGGTTGCCTATTATGGGCTGACCAGTTTCATGGATGATTGTGTGGGCCGTGTTTTGGCGGCATTGGATGCGAGCGGTCAAGCGGATGATACGGTGGTTATCTATGTCTCGGATCATGGCGATATGATGGGGGATCAGGGGTATTGGACAAAACAGGTAATGTATGAAGCCTCTGTTGGGGTTCCGATGATTGCCGCTGGCCCTGGAATTCCGGCAGGCCGTCGGGTGAAAACCGGTACGACTTTGCTTGATATTGCGGCAACGGCTGTTGATGTAACGGGGGTAACGCCTGACGCACAAAGCACTGCCTTGCCGGGGGTTTCTTTGCTGGATATTGCCAATCAGCTGGATGATACGGACAGAACCATATTCAGTGAATACCATGATGGCGGATCAACCACGGGCACATTCATGGTGCGCTGGGGTCACTGGAAATTCGTTTATTATGTAGACCACGCGCCGCAGCTGTTTGATCTGGTAGCTGATCCGCATGAGTTAATAAACCTTGCCGTTGAAGGCGTAAATGATCTTGCCGTACAGGCTGCATGGCAAGAAAGTGAAAAACGATTGCGGGCAATATGCGACCCCGAAAAAGTAAATGCCCTTTGTTTTGCAGATCAAAAGCGGCGCATTGCAGAACTGGGCGGAGAAGAGACTTGTGCCACAGGATATAGTTTCAATCATACACCAACCCCAACCGAACAAGATGAATTAAAATCTATTTAGGAAAAATGATGGCTGAAAAATTGACAAAAGAAGCGCGTGATAGTGACCTTGCGACGTTGCTAGATGAAGGCTGGGCATTGGTTGAGGGGCGTGATGCGATTGAACGTGAATTTAAGTTCAAGACGTTCAATCAGGCGTTTGGCTGGATGACACGGGTTGCGATGTATGCGGAAAAATGGAATCACCATCCAGAATGGTCAAATGTCTACAACCGTGTAGATGTTGTTCTGACAACCCATAGCGTGGACGGGCTGTCAGAACTGGATATCAAACTGGCCAGAATGATGGATAAATTGGCCTAAAGCAGGTCAAGAATATTTTCGCCACCTGATACGTCACATACTCCAGGTGCTTCTTCGGCGTTTAGGGCGGTAACGGTGCCATCTTCTACAATCATCGCATAGCGTTTTGAACGGTCAATCAAGCCAACAGGCGGGGCGGAAAAATCCATGCCAATCGCTTTGGTAAAACTGCTGTCACCATCTGCAAGGTTGTGAATGCCCGCAGCCGTGGCACCCATATCATCCCCCCATGATTTCATTACAAACACGTCATTCACAGACACACAGATAATTTCATCTACACCTTTGGCGCGTAATTTATCTGCATTTTTCACAAAACTGGGCATATGGGCTGATGAACATGTAGGCGTATAGGCACCGGGTACCGCAAAAATAACAACCTTTTTGCCTGCGACCATAGCGTTTAGATCAACCTGTTCTGGCCCATCCGCCCCAAGGCGGCCAAGGGATGCTGCAGGTAGTTTGTCACCGACGGATATTGTCATGATAAGTCGCTTTCTAAGTTGAGTTTGTATTTATCTAATATATAGATTGTATAAGACAATTAACCAGCAAATTCATCAGGGATTATTATCATGCCACACGTGGTTGTTGTAGGTGCAGGGCAAGCGGGTAGTTCGCTGGTAGTGAAACTGCGCAATCTGGGGTTTGAAGGTAAGATCACCTTGATCGGGGCCGAAAACGCACCACCCTATCAACGTCCGCCATTATCCAAGAAATATCTGCTGGGTGAAATGGATTTGGAACGCTTGTATTTGAAACCCGAAGCTTTTTATGCAGAGAACGGGATCACTTTACGCAAAGGTGAAACGGTAACGGGGATTGAAGATGGCACCGTTGCCATTGGCGATGAAGCTTTAGCTTATGACCACTTAGTGTTGACCACGGGTTCCACCCCGCGTTATCTGCCCGCCGCAATCGGCGGTACTTTGAATGGCGTTTATGTTGTGCGGAGTTTGGCAGATGTAGATGCAATGGCACCAGAGTTCGGTTTGGGCAAACATGTACTGATTATCGGTGGCGGTTATATCGGGTTGGAAGCGGCGGCCGTTGCGGCATCCAAAGGTTTGAAAGTAACGCTGGTTGAAATGGCCGACCGTATTTTACAGCGCGTGGCCTGTGCGCAAACCTCGGATTATTTTCGTGCATTACACACATCTAAAGGTGTTAAGATTATCGAAGGTGTAGGGCTTGACCATCTGGTGGGCGAAGGAAAAGTTTCTGGGGCGAAACTGGCCGATGGCACGGAACTGGATATAGATTTTGCCATCGTTGGTGTAGGCATCATGCCTGACATTGCCTTGGCAGAAGCGGCAGGGTTAAAGATTGAAAACGGTATCAAGACAGACGCACAAGGCCACACGTCGATTGCTAATATCTGGGCAGCAGGTGATTGCGCATCGTTCCCATATCAGGGTGGGCGCATTCGTTTGGAAAGTGTCCCAAACGCCATTGAACAGGCTGAAGTGATCGCGGCAAACATCATGGGTGCGTGTAAAGATTACAGCGCCAAACCGTGGTTCTGGTCAGATCAGTTTGACGTAAAGTTGCAAATCGCAGGGCTGAACACGGGTTATGATGATGTGATCTCACGCATAGGTGACAAAGACGGTATGGCCTCTTTCTGGTACTTTAAAGGCGATCAATTATTGGCGGTAGATGCCATGAACGACCCACGCGGGTATATGATTGGTAAGCGGATAATAGAGGCGGGTAAAACCCTGCCAAAGGAAGCCGCAGGCAATGCTGAGACTGATTTGAAGCCGTTTATGTAATGCGGATTATCAGCGGAAAATTTAAGGGCACTGGGCTTGCCTCTGTCGGTAAAGGTGATAGCGCTGCTCACTTGCGCCCCACAACTGATCGCGTGCGCGAAAGTATCTTTAACTTGCTGGTCAACGGCGGTTACGATGACCCTATTACAGATGTGCGAGTACTGGACTTGTTCGCAGGCACAGGTGCGTTGGGCTTTGAAGCTTTATCGCGCGGGGCGGCATATGTTTTGTTCATAGATGAAGGTACCAAAGCCCGTGCACTGATCCGTCAAAATATAGATATATTACACGCAATAGGCGCCACAAAGCTGTTTCGCCGGAACGCTACCAAACTTGGCCCCGTTGTAGGTGAGCCATATGATTTAGTGTTCCTTGACCCCCCTTATGGCAAAGGCTTGGGTGAGAAAGCCCTGATCGCTGCACGCGATGGCGGTTGGCTTGCGGAAGACGCGCTGATCGTCTGGGAAGAAGGCAGTGAACAAGTGACGCCTGACGGGTTTGATACACTGGACGCGCGTAAATACGGTGACACATGGGTGCATATTTTGCGACTTTTGTAAAATTCATGCTATAACCGCCTATTATGCGCAGCTACTTTAAAGATCATTGGACAGGGCAGCACGGATTTGGATTGACGGTGTTTGTCAATTTATTGTGCATCAGTTTTATTGCAGCATCTCTGACAATAGAAGAGTGGTCATTCTGGGCGGCTAATCTGGGTGTTGGGGTGCTTTGCATTCTACTGATCTGGCAAATTGTCGGCGCGTTGCGATGTGCTTCCAACTTGCAAAAAGAGCGCGGTGATGTTTGGGGCGTTTATCTAGCCCTGATTATGGCGACGGGGTTGGTGGGTTTCCAAATTCTAGATGTCGTGGCAAAACGTTATTTCATCGAACCTCGTTTCAAAACCATTTTCGGCGATGATGATTTCAGCGCAAACCTAAAGGGCGATACGATTTATTTGGGTGGCGAAGTGAACTACCTGATGTACCATGCCCTGCTGATTATTCTAAGTGAACATAAGGAAGTTAAAACCATTTCACTTGAAAGCCATGGCGGTATTGTTTTTGCAGGGCGCACCATCGGGAAACTGATCGAAGAAAAAGCACTTGAAACACAGGTGGAAGATTATTGCTATTCGGTTTGCACGCTTGTTTTTGCGGCAGGCAAAAGGCGGGTTTTGAAAGAGGGGGCCGAAATCGGCTTTCATGGCTATCGTTATGATATTCCGTACCGCTATCAGACCGTTGATCCGATTGAAGAGCAGGAAAAAGATCAGGTCTATCTAGTGAATCGCGGGATCAATGCGGCATTTTTGAAACGTGCCTTTGGAACAGACGCAAAAACCCTGTGGAAACCTACACGGGTTGAGCTTTATAACGCTGGGTTTACAACAGAACCCTAGTTATCTCTTGTTCACCAATTCTACATATGCGAGTCATATATTAACGAGCAGGCAGGCAGAAAATACAGCATGAACGCGCACACTTCTTTTTTAAAAGATGTCTTTGGCTTTGACGGTTACCGCAAGGGGCAAGAAGAGATTGTCGCGGCCGTGACGGCAGGTGCTGATGTGCTGGCGATCATGCCCACGGGTGGTGGAAAATCGTTGTGTTTTCAGTTGCCAGCACTTTGCCGTGATGGGCTGACAGTGGTAATATCGCCGCTCATTGCGTTGATGCGCGATCAGGTGAACGCACTTCGGGCTATTGGGGTTGAAGCGGGAACGCTAAGCTCTGGCAATACCGAAGAAGAAACCGAAGAAGTCTTTGAAGCGATTGATGACGGGCGGTTGAAGCTGCTTTATATCGCCCCCGAACGCTTGGCGAACCCTGGAACGACCCTGTTGCTGCGCCGCGCTAATGTGTCGATGATCGCGGTGGATGAAGCCCATTGCGTTAGCCAGTGGGGCCATGATTTTCGCCCTGATTACCTGCGTATTGGAGCATTGCGCGATGCGCTTGATGTGCCCTTGGCCGCATTTACCGCTACGGCGGATCAAGAAACCCGCGATGAAATTGTTGAACGGTTGTTTGCGGGCCGCGACTGTCAGATATTTCTGAAAGGTTTTGATCGCCCCAATATCCATCTGGCCTTTGCGCCTAAAAATAAACCACGCCAACAACTGTTGGATTTTGTGGCTGCGCGCAAGGATCAGGCAGGAATTATCTACTGCGGTTCACGGGCAAAAACCGAAACGCTGGCACAAGCCCTTCGCACACAGGGCCATGTGGCATTGCATTACCATGCAGGGATGCAACCCGATGATAGGCGTTTAGCCGAAACCCGCTTTCAACGCGAAGACGGGCTGATTGTTTGCGCTACAGTGGCGTTTGGTATGGGCATTGATAAACCTGACATTCGTTGGGTCGCCCACGCTGACCTGCCCAAATCAATGGAGTCATATTATCAGGAAATCGGTCGTGCTGGCCGTGATGGTGCCCCCGCCGATACGCTTACCTTGTATGGGGCCGATGATGTGCGCTTGCGGCGCAGCCAAATCGACGAAGGCTTGGCTCCTAATGAACGCAAACAGGCGGATCACGGGCGGTTAAACGCTTTGCTGGGTTTGGCCGAAGCCCGTCGTTGCCGCCGCCGCGTTTTGTTACGCTATTTCGGTGATGAAATGGAAAGTTGCGGCAACTGTGATCTTTGCGACAAGCCACCTGAACTGTTCGACGGCACCACCGCCGTGCGCATGGCCTTGTCAGCGATTTTGCGCACTGGTGAATGGTTTGGATCAGTACACTTGATCGACATATTGTTGGGCAATGCAAACGCCAAAGTGCGCGCCAAAGGTCACGAAACCCTGCCGACATTCGGGGTGGGCAAGGATTATGACCGCGCCCAGTGGCAGGCGATTTTCAGGCAAATGATGGGCTATGATTTGATCCGCCCCGACATGGAACGCTATGGGGCTTTGCGCATGACCGATGCAGCACGACCGATATTGCGCGATGAGCAAACGATTGAGTTGCGCCGTGATACCATCGTAAAACAATCCCGCAGCACGCCGCGCGTTAAAGCATTGGTTGCAGAGGAAGACGAAGCATTGTTGTCTGCGCTAAAAGCCAAACGCCGCCATTTGGCCGATGCCATTCAGGCACCTGCCTATGTGGTGTTTCCTGATAATACGCTTATTGCAATGGCAACACAAAAGCCCGCTGATCTGGATGCGTTTTCAAAGCTTGCAGGTGTGGGCGCGGTGAAATTGGAACGTTACGGTAAAGCATTTCTAGAAGTGATTGCTGGGGCGCAAGCGGATGTTCATCCCAACCGCCGTAAATTGGCAGGGCGCGGTGCGGGTGCATTATTTGACCAATTACAAGAAGTGCAAGTAAGTTTGGCCAAAGGTGAAAGCGGTTTTGATACCTACCTGAATTGCACCAGTGCGACCTTGTCGAAAATCGCCCAACAACGCCCCAGAACCCTGTCCGAGTTGGAAATGATCCAAGGTATGGGTGCTAAAAAGACTGAACGGTTTGGCAGTGCGTTTTTAGGGGTGCTTGCAACCGAATAAGCTTGGCGCGAAGCATAACATTGGTATTGTGCGAACAACTGATTGGAAAATACCATGCTTGCCGTACTGTCACCTGCTAAAAAACTAAACTTTGATCCTTTAGCCGATGGCTTTGATGAAAGCCTGCCTGCGTTTCAAAAAGACGCTAATACATTGGCGAAAATCGCTCGTAAACTGTCAGTATCAGATTTGCGTGGCCTGATGAAAATCAGCGAAGATTTAGCAAGCCTTAACAAAACCCGCTTTGCAGCTTTCGCCCCCACATCCGATGCGCGCAACTCCAAACAAGCAGCTTTTGCTTTTGCAGGCGATACATATACTGGGCTTCAGGCAGAAAACCTGGAAACAGATGATGTGGTTTATGCCCAAGATCATATTCGCATTCTTTCAGGTCTTTACGGTGTTCTGAAACCCCTTGACCGCATTCAGCCGTATCGTTTGGAAATGGGCAGCCGTTTGCAAAATAAAGCGGGCACCAACCTATACGCCTATTGGGGTGACCGCGTTGGTGCGGCATTGGATCAGGCATCAGACGGGGTGGTGGTGAATTGCGCTTCAAATGAATATTTCAAGGCCACTGGCAAAAACATGACATCACGCATTATCACGCCCTCTTTTAAAGAAGAACGCGATGATGAGCTGAAAATGATTGGTTTCTTTGCCAAAAAAGCCCGTGGTATGATGGCCCGCTTCATGGTGTTAAACCGCATTGAAGACCCCGAAGGGCTGAAGGATTTTGATCTGGAAGGTTATAAATTCCAGCCAAAACTATCAGACGAAAATGACTGGGTGTTTACGCGCAAAGCGGCCTAGGGGCGCCTTGCCATTAGCCGCGCCATATCCAGCATACGGTTGGAAAAGCCCCATTCGTTGTCATACCAGCCAAAGACCCGCAGTAATCCACCAACGGAGACGGATGTTTCACGTTCACTGATAATCAACGATTCAGGTCGTGCGCGCAAATCGCATGATACCAAAGGCTGTGTTATCCACCCAAATACAGGGCTGGTTTCGGCTGCGTGTTTTAACACAGCATTAACACTTTCAATGGTAACATGCTTTTTAGTTTGAACAGTTAAATCAATCGCAGAAACACTGGCACTTGGTACCCGAATTGCACGGGCTTCAATCCGCCCTTTAAGGTGCGGTAAAACCATATCCGTTAATCGCTGTGCACTGGTTGTTGTTGGCACCATCGACAGGCTTGCCGCACGTGATCGGGCTAAATTGCCACGCGGTTTATCCACGGTGGGCTGACTGCCAGTATAGCAATGCACGGTTGTCATATGGCCGCTTTCCAACCCGAAATTTTCATCCAGAACATGCAATAACGGGGCCAACGCATTGGTGGTGCAAGATGCGTTAGAGATGATTTTTTGGTCGGTCATCTTGGTCTCATTTGCACCCAGAACCAGCGTTATATCAGCCGCATCAGATGGGCCAGAAACTAACACTGCCTTTGCGCCCGCCTGCAAGCCTCGCTCTGCGATTGCGCGGTTATTCACTTGGCCAGTACATTCCAACAGAACATCGACGCCTGCTAAATCCAGTGCGCCAATATCATGCGATTGGTAAAATGGAATGGAGCGGCCATTCACAATTAACGCCTTATCGCCGATTTCGACACTTCCCTGAAAAGGCCCGAAAACACTGTCATATTCAAAAAGATATGCGCAGGTTTCTAAAGGCGCGATATCGTTAATCGCCACCAGTTCAAAACCAGTATTTTCTTGTGATAACAGACGTAATATAGGCCGACCTATGCGGCCAAAACCGTTCAAAACCACTTTTACAGGATGGTTTAAACTTTTGTGTAACATTGATTGAATGTACCTTTGCAGTGGGGCATTTTCCAGAACGCTACTGAATGCAATGCCCCTGTGCAACCAATGAAATATTTATTGATTGTCAGCTACGACTTTCGCTAAAATCTCTATCGAAGGGATGAAAAGACTGCGTTTTTGTCGCGAAATAACGCCAGCTTTTCTTAAGCGGCCCATTTCACGGGCAACACCTTCTCGCGAAGAAAAAATGTATGCGGCCAACTCACTTTGGGTTGGGGGGCGTTCAATTAAAACCGTGTCGTTTCCGTGCGCGTGTCGCTCGGCCAGTTCCAATAAGGTTTCTTGCAACCGCAGGTCGGCCGATTTTGCATTAAAGTCAATTACGCGTTTAGAAAGTTTGCGTAAATGTGATACCATGATCTTTAACAATTCAAATGAAACATCTGGGTTGGTTTTTAGTAAATTGCGAAATTTTTCTGACGGCAAAATGGCGGCAAGGCATTCGCCTGATGCAACGACACCGCTGGAACGAGGTGCGTCATCTATTGCTGAAAATTCACCAAAACTGTCACCTGCTATAATTGAGATAAAAGAAACCTCGCGCCCGGCAGGCGTATAAATAGTTGCCCGCGCAGCGCCCCTGAGTACAAAAAATATATCATTGTTGTCATCATCGGCGGTGATTAAAAATTGACCAGATTTATAAAGATGTGTCGACCAGATTTTAGATAATGCTTCCCAGCTTTCTTGGTTAAGACTTCCAAGAAAAGAGTTTGGCGGGAATGTGTGTTCATTTCGAAGCATAGCGGCACAGATTCGTTGTTTCGATACATTAGTGACATAGATCACTATTTTTTGCAAATCCAAAGCAAAATTACATAGGTGCGACAGTAACAGGTCGTAATTAAGCGCGATTAAGGGTGTACAGTATGAAATTTTGTCAATAAATTTCACGAAAGCCATGATCGACAGTATGCAAAATCCAGAATCTCTTGGGGCAGATATTCGTAGTATCCGCAAATCCCGTGGCATCAAATTGGTAGATATAGCTGAAAAGCTTGACCGTTCTGTCGGATGGATGAGTCAGGTTGAGCGGGATATTTCCGAACCATCGATTGATGAGTTGCGTTCAATATCAAGTATTCTGGGGGTTCCTTTGTCGATCTTTTTTGGCCAAGCAAAGGCTGAAGCATCCGAAGTGGGGCGGGTCGTGCGCAAAGATACGCGCCGTCAAATCGGCAGCCGATCAGTTGGATTGATCGAAGAGCTGCTGTCGCCAGATTTAACCGATGATTTTGAGGTTATTCATTCCGTATTTTTACCAGGTACAGAATTAAAAGAGTTTATTGTGCGGTCTACACAAGAAGTTGGGTATTTGATTTCGGGCCGTATGACGCTTTGGATTGGCGATCAAAAGTTTGACTTGAATACAGGCGATAGCTTTCGCATTCGCGAAGAGCCGCACAAATGGGCAAATCCAAATTCAGAAAAAGCGGTTGTGATCTGGGTGATCGCACCACCCGTTTATTAAGGGAAAGTTCAATGCACAAAGGATCATGCGAATGTGGGGCGGTTACATATGAACTGGATGGCCCATTGCGCCCATCGGTTGCGTGCCATTGCACCCAATGCCGCAAAGCCAGCGGGCATTATTGGTCGGCAACCCAAGTACCCAACGATCAGTTTCGATTTACGAAAAGCGAAGGCTTGAAGTGGTTTCGCTCATCGGATGTAGCACGGCGCGGGTTTTGCAAAGATTGCGGGGCCAGCCTGTTCTGGCAACATGATGGCGAAGGCGCCACGTCTGTGGGCACAGGTACATTAGACGGGAATACGGGGATTAAAACCTCCAAACACATCTATGTGGGGGATAAAGGGGATTATTATGAAATTGAACATGGCCCTGAACAAAGGAATTAGAAATGTTTGAAACACTATTAGCAATGGATACAGTCACAGTCGTGACTTTCATGGGGGCTGCAATACTTTTGTATCTGACCCCGGGTGCGGATATGATGTTCACGTTAGCAACGGGTATTACAGGCGGCCCGAAGGCAAGCTTGGCAGCAGCTGTTGGTATTTCGGCGGGGGTTTTGGTGCATGTGGCGCTGGCAGCAGCGGGTTTGGCGGTTTTGTTATTGGCTTATCCTGCTGCCTATGATGCCATTCGCTATATCGGTGCTGCCTATCTGATGTGGTTGGCAATTCAAAGCTGGCGCGCAGGGAGCACTGTAGGTGGTACTGGCGGCAGTGCAGGCATGTGGCGCGCGTTTAGGCGTGGTTTTTTAACCAATATCCTGAACCCCAAAGTCGCCCTTTTTGTCTTGGCATTCCTGCCCCAATTTACCGACCCCGCGATTGGGCCCGTGTGGCACCAGATCATCTGGCTGGGTTTGTTTTTAGCGTTGGGCGGTATTTTTACAGATGGGGCTTATGGCGTTTTTGCAGGTGTCATGGCTGATAGGTTGCGTCGCTCTGGTGGCATTATGAATAAAATTTCTGCGATTGTTTTTGGCGGTTTGGCCGCAAAAATCGCACTTGATTAAGGAGAGAATAAATGTCTGATTTCCCTACTACCGCGCGTGTAGTTATTATTGGTGGCGGGGTCATTGGGGCCTCTGCGCTTTACCATCTGGCCAAAGCTGGATGGACGGATTGCGTTCTGCTAGAAAAGAACGAACTGACTGCGGGCTCCACATGGCACGCGGCCGGCAATGTGCCGACATTTTCGACCAGCTGGTCGATTATGAACATGCAACGTTATTCAACCGAATTGTATAGCCGCTTGGGCGAAGAGGTTGACTATCCGATGAATTACCACGTCACGGGGTCTATCCGTCTGGCGCATTCCAAAGAGCGGATGCAGGAATTTGAACGCGCTGCTGGCATGGGCCGCTATCAGGGTATGGATATTGAAATTCTGTCGAATGAAGAGACCCAACAACGGTATCCGTTCCTTGAAACCCATGACATGACAGGATCGCTTTATGATCCACATGACGGTGATATTGATCCTGCGCAATTAACCCAAGCCTTGGCCAAAGGTGCGCGTGACATGGGGCAAAAAATCCTACGTTTTACGCCTGCAACGGGTGTAACCCGCGATGGTGACGAATGGATAGTACATACTGATAAGGGCGATATTCGCTGTGAGTTTGTGGTCAATGCGGCAGGCTATTATGCCCAGCGTGTTGGCGAATGGTTCAAACCTTATGGTGGGCGCATTGTGCCGATGATGGTGATGAGCCATCAGTATTTGCTTTCCGAAGAAGTGCCTGAATTGGCGGCACATACCAAGGAACACGGCAAATTACCGCTGCTGCGTGATGTGGATAGCTCGTATTATCTGCGCCAAGAAAAGAATGGTTTCAACCTTGGCCCCTATGAAGGAAATTGCAAAGCCCATTGGGTAGACCCATCCGACCCTATGCCTGATGATTTCAGCTTTCAACTTTACCCCGATGATCTGGATCGTATTGAATGGCATATCGAAGATGCCATGGCACGTGTGCCGTTACTAGGAAGTGCGGGTATCAGCCGCGTGATAAACGGCCCGATCCCGTATGCGCCTGACGGTTTGCCCCTAGTTGGCCCGATGCCAGGCGTGCCAAACGCGTTTGAAGCATGCGTCTTTACCTTTGGTATCGCCCAAGGCGGCGGTGCTGGCAAAGTGTTGGCCGAATGGATTACCGAAGGCCAAACAGAATGGGATATGTGGGCAATCGACCCACGCCGCTACACCGATTACACCGATCAGGATTACTGCAATCAAAAAGGTATGGAAGTATACGGCAACGAATACGCCATGCATTTCCCGCAACACGAATGGCCTGCTGGACGTGATAAAAAACTGTCACCTGTTCATGACCGCATAAAAGATATGGGCGGTGTAATGGGGGTTTATGGTGGCTGGGAACGAGCCAACTGGTTTGCCAAAGACGGCGACGACATATCCCTTGAAGCCACCCATACTTGGGGCCGCTCAGGGCCTTGGTCTGCACGTATTCAAGAAGAATGCGAAGTAGTACGCGATAGTTGCGGTGTGCTGGATTTGCCGGGATTTTCGCGCTTTATGGTGTCAGGTGCAGGTGCCGCAGAATTCTTGCGCGGCTTTTGTACAGGCGGCTTGCCCAAAGTGGGCCGCATGAACCTGATCTATGTGTCCGACAGTCGCGGGCGTATTTTATCTGAATTGTCATGTGTGCGCAAAGGCGATGATGATTTCATGCTGATCACGGCAGCAACCGCGCAATGGCATGACGGTGAACTGTTGATGAACGCGGCACCTGAAGGCATTTCTGTCAAGGATATTACGACCGCTAGCGATACACTGATCGTAACTGGCCCTACATCGCGTGATGTGCTGGCAGGCCTGACCGATGCCGATTTGCAAAGCGGTTGGTTGACCCATCAGGCGGCAACTGTGGCAGGGCAAGACGCCTACCTTATCCGCGTATCCTTTGCTGGTGAGTTGGGTTGGGAAGTACATACTACCAACGAAAACATGCCCGCGATTTATGATGCGATTGTTGCGGCAGGTGCAAAACCGTTTGGTATGTACGCGCTGAATTCATTGCGTCTTGAAAAAGGTTACCGTGCATGGAAAGGTGATCTGTCAACCGATTACAGCATGCTAGAAGGCGGTTTGGAACGTTTCGTAAAATTGGATAAACCGCAAGATTTCACTGGCAAAGCGGCTATCCAAAACGAAAAGCAACAGGGCCGCAAAAAAGCGTTTATCACCTTGCTGGTGGATGCGGATGATTGCGATGCACCCTATATGTCAACGATCTGGCATGATGGTAAAATTGTCGGCGAAACCACCTCTGGCGCATGGGGCTACCGTGTGAATGCGAGCATTGCACTTGGTATGGTGCGGGCTGATCTTGCAGTGTTAGGTACACAGTTAGAGGTCGAGATTTATGGCAAACGCTGCCATGCAGTTGTGCAAGAAGACCAACCACTTTGGGATCCTGAAAACGTGCGGTTGCGGTCATGAGCATTACTATTTTAGACGGCGGTATGGGCCAAGAATTGATTGCGCGGGCAGGCCGTGCCACCTCGCTTTGGTCGGTACAAGCATTGTTGGACAGCCCTGAAATTGTGCGCCAAGTTCATGATGAATATTTTGCGGCAGGGGCCCAGATAGCCACCACTAACACGTATTCAGTTCTGCCTGATCGTTTGTTGCATCATGGATTGGCTGAAAAGTTGGCAGAATTACTGCAACTTGCCTGCCAGCAGGCAGTTGATGCACGCGATGCACACGGATCGGGCTTGGTGGCAGGATCATTAGGGCCACAAGGGTTTTCCTATCAGCCAGATAAATGCCCGCCTGCGGATGAAGCCGCAGAAACCTATTATAATATCTGCAAAATCCAGAAAGAATATGTTGATAATTACCTGTTTGAAACGATGTCTTCGGTGAATCAGGCACGTGGTGCCTTGATGGGGTCGGCAGGGTTTGGCAGACCTGTATGGCTGTCCTTATCGGTGGATGACAAGGACGGAACCAAACTGCGTTCAGGCGAAGACCTGACAGATGTGTTACCGTTATTTTCAGAATATAAACCCGCCGCAGTTCTGGTAAATTGTTCTGTTCCTGAAGCGGTTACAACCGCGGTGCCTTTACTAACAAACAAGGGCATTCCTGTGGGGGCTTATGCCAACGGCTTTGTCAATATCGCAGACGCGTTTGACCAAGTAGGTGCGACAGTAGATATGCTAGAAGCCCGCAAAGATTTGGGGCCTGAAGCCTATGCCGATTTCGCCCAAAAGTGGGTAGATGCGGGCGCTACTATTATCGGGGGCTGTTGTGAAGTTGGGCCTGCACACATCGCGCTGCTCGCTCAAAGGTTTTCGGAGCGACCCAATGACTGACCTGACCCATGATCATGTGTCTTCTAATCGGCTTATAGGGCTTAAAATACTAGCGGCACTTTATACCATAGCAATTCCCGTTGCACATCTAAGTTTTCCTACAACCTCTATCTGGCTCATCGCTATAATATTTTCGATTGCAATGAATTTCACCTACCCATGGGCCGCCTATAAACAAGGGCGTTTTATGACTTTGGAAGTGGCTCTTTCATCAGGATTTATTGCGCTGTCATTGGTGTCTTTATACGCATCACCAATTTTCGTTATCACGGCCATATTTTTGCATGGATGCTGGGATTTAGCCAAACACCGTGGAGCGGGAACGCCATTTTTCTTCTGGTATATCTCAGGCTGTGTTGTTGTTGATTGGATATACGCTGCGGCCCTGCTGATCGCATTCTTCTTCTGAAAGGTATCAACCCCATGACAAACTTACCAAAACACGCACGCGTTTTAATTATTGGCGGCGGCATCATAGGTTGCTCTGTCGCCTACCATCTAGCCAAACTTGGTTGGAAAGATGTGGTGTTGCTGGAGCGCAAGCAACTGACATCTGGCACCACGTGGCATGCAGCAGGGCTGATTGGGCAATTACGTGCGTCGTCTAATATGACAAAACTGGCGCGCTATTCGGCAGAGTTATATCAAGGTCTGGAAGCGGAAACAGGTGTGGCTACAGGGCTGCGCCAAGTCGGCTCTATCTCTGTTGCGTTAACAGAAGAGCGCCAAGAAGAGCTGTTTCGTCAGGCTGCTATGGCGCGGGCTTTTGGTGTTCAGGTTGAGGAAATCTCTCCGAAGGAAGTAAAAGAGCGTTATGAACATTTGAATATTGATGGTGTGAAATCCGGTGTCTACCTGCCAACGGATGGGCAAGGCGACCCTGCTAATATAGCGCTCGCTTTGGCTAAGGGTGCGAAGCAACGCGGCGCACTGATTAAAGAGCGGGTGAAAGTAACTGACATTACCCGCGAGGGTCGCCGTGCAACAGGCGTTAATTGGCGAGATGAAAATGGTGAGCAAGGCCATATTGCGGCCGATATGGTTGTGAATTGTGCAGGTATGTGGGGCCATGAAGTTGGCCGAATGGCGGGTGTGAACGTACCTCTTCATGCTTGCGAACACTTCTACATTGTCACCGAGCCGATCAAGGGCCTAACCCAAATGCCCGTGTTGCGCGTACCTGATGAGTGCGCGTATTACAAAGAAGACGCGGGCAAATACTTGCTAGGCGCCTTTGAACCAAACTCAAAACCCTGGGGGATGAATGGCATTCCCGATAGCTTCGAGTTTGACCAACTACCAGAAGATTTTGACCACTTCGAACCGATTTTGGAAAAGGCTTGCGAACGCCTGCCTATGTTGGCAGAGGCAGGTATCCACACGTTCTTTAACGGGCCTGAAAGCTTTACCCCTGATGATGCTTATCACCTAGGTCGATCGCTTGAGCTGGATAATTTCTGGGTCGCCGCAGGCTTTAATTCCATTGGTATTCAGTCAGGTGGCGGGGCTGGTATGGCACTTGCGCAATGGATGGACGCAGGCGAAAAACCGTTTGATCTGGGCGATGTGGATATATCGAGGATGCAACCGTTTCAGGGCAATAAGCACTACTTGTATGAGCGCTCCAAAGAAACTTTGGGCCTGCTATATGCCGATCACTTTCCATTCCGCCAAAAAGAAACGGCACGTGGTATTCGGCGCACGCCTTTTCACCAACATCTATTAGACCGTGGTGCTGTGATGGGCGAAGCGGCGGGTTGGGAGCGGGCCAACTGGTTTGCCAAAGAAGGGCAAAAAGCTGAATACGAATACACATGGAAACGCCCTAACTGGTTTGAAAATGCAGCCACCGAACACCGCGCAGTGCGTGAAAATGTCGGCATGTACGATATGACTTCTTTTGGTAAAATCCGTGTTGAGGGCCGTGATGCTACAGCATTTTTAAACTATGTCGCAGGTGGGCAATATGATGTGCCTGTGGGCAAAATTGTTTACTCGCAATTCCTGAACTCGCGCGGTGGGATTGAGGCGGATGTGACCATAACGCGGCTAAGTGAAACTGCCTATCTGGTTGTAACGCCCTCAGTTACACGACCTGCGGATCAGGTTTGGTTGCAACGCAATGTCGGTGATTTCAACGTGGTGATTACGGATGTAACAGCAGGCGAAGGCGTGTTGGCAGTAATGGGGCCGAACAGTCGTGCTTTGCTGGAAAAGGTTAGCCCCAACGATTTCAGTAATACGATCAACCCGTTTGGTACGGCCCAAGAGATTGAAATTGGCATGGGTCTGGCCCGCGTTCACCGCGTGACTTACGTAGGCGAATTGGGCTGGGAAGTTTATGCAAGTGCCGATCAGGCGTGTCATATTTTTGAAACGCTTTATGAGGCAGGCCAAGATATGGGGCTGAAACTGTGCGGCATGCACATGATGGACAGTTGCCGCATTGAAAAAGGCTTTCGCCATTTTGGCCACGATATTACCTGCGAAGATCATGTGCTGGAAGCGGGGCTTGGTTTTGCGGTGAAAACCGACAAGCCTGATTTTATCGGGCGTGATGCGGTTCTAAAGAAAAGGGAAACAGGGTTGGATAACCGTCTGTTGCAATTCAAACTGTCAGACAGTGAGCCGTTGCTTTATCATAATGAACCTATTTTGCGAAACGGCGATATCGTTGGCTATCTAAGCTCTGGCGGTTATGGCCACACACTGGGTGCAGCCATTGGTATGGGTTATGTCCCTTGTAAGGGGGAAACTGCGGCGGATGTTCTGGCATCACCTTATGAGATTGACGTGGCTGGCGTGCGGGTAAAAGCCACTGCAAGTCTGCGCCCGATGTATGATCCGAAATCTGAAAGGGTAAAGGTTTGAAGTTTCCCTGCGAGCTTGGTAAGGCAAGATCGTAATTGATCCAAGGGAACATGGGATGACAAAAGAAAAAGCCATATTGGCGATTAAAAACGGTATTGTTGTCGCGGGCATTTCCGGTGCCATATCGCTGGTTAATCTGGCGCTAAATGTTACTAAAATAAACGGTGACTTTGGATTGTTAAGCGCCAATGATCTGGTGCTTTTCATCAACCTGATCGTTTGCGCATATGGGGCTTACGGTCTTTCTAAAAAGCGGTCTTCGGCGGGTGTTATACTAACACTTGCTTCTACTTTTCTTTTGATTGTGCATGTATTTATGTTCGGCATGAACACAAGCGTTTTGGTTTTTGTGCTGTTCAGATTGTTCTTTATCTACACGTTTTCACAAGCAACTAAGGGGTGCACTGCATTGCGCGACTTAAGTGATGAAAAATCATAAGGGCTGAAAACCTGCCATGAACCCGATTTTTACATATGCACCCCCCACGGGCCCGCTGGATGTGATCCACCATGATGATTGTATTTTGGCGATCAACAAACCCTCTGGCCTGCTGTCGGTGCCTGGCAAAGCCTTTGAACATCGCGATTGTCTGGAAACCCGCGTGGTGATGACATACCCAGGCGCATTGTTGGTACACCGCTTGGATATGGATACCTCTGGTGTGATGATATTTGCCTGTACTAAGCAAGCGCAGCGGCATATCAGTTCACAGTTTCAAAAACGACAAATGGAAAAGGTCTATATCGCGTGGGTTCGGGGTTTAGTGGCGGGTGATACTGGCACAGTTGATTTGCCGCTGATCGTAGATTGGCCCAATCGCCCGTTACAGATGGTGGATTTTGAACGGGGTAAGCCGTCTGTCACAGATTGGTCTGTGTTGGAACGTGAAGATAATACCACACGCATGGAACTTCGCCCAAAGACGGGGCGCAGCCATCAATTACGGGTACATATGCGTGAACTTGGTCACCCGATCTTGGGTGATCGGTTCTATGCGGATGAACCAACCATTGCTGCCGCTGACCGTCTGCAATTACACGCGCAAACCTTGCGTTTGCGCCACCCTGAAGGTGGCGAATGGCTGACCTTGCATGCAGATTGTCCGTTTTAGGCTTTTGCTTGGGATCATGCTTGGGTAAAGCTAGATTAAGAAACAAAGGAAAATATAATGACTGTTGACCCCGTAAAACTAACGGCTGACCTGATCCGCTGCGCGTCTGTAACGCCTGTTGAAGGTGGTGCCTTACAGTTATTAGACCAAGTGTTAAGTGCTGCCGGATTTACTTGCACGCGGGTCGATCGCGGAGAGGTTTCCAACCTTTTTGCCCGCTGGGGCATTGGTGCCAATGGGCGCACGTTTGGTTTTAATGGTCACACCGATGTGGTGCCTGTGGGTGATTTGGATGCGTGGATGGTTGACCCGTTCGGGGCAGAGATCAAAGACGGGTTCTTATATGGGCGAGGGGCGACAGATATGAAGTCAGGCGTGGCTGCCTTTGCTGCTGCCGCAATAGATTTTGTGCAAGATACCCCCCCTGATGGGTCCATCGTTTTGGCTATTACAGGCGATGAAGAAGGTATTGCAGTGGATGGTACTGTGGCCCTGTTGGACTGGATGGATGCTAATAATGAACGCATGGATCATTGTCTGGTTGGGGAGCCAACTTGCCCTAATGAAATGGGCGAGATGATGAAAATCGGGCGTCGCGGATCGATGAACGCTTATTTCACCTGCAAAGGTGTGCAGGGTCATTCGGCTTATCCGCACCGCGCCAAAAATCCGATGCCAGCGGTAGCACAGCTGATGGCAAACCTTGCGGCCTATGAACTGGATCAAGGTACGGAACATTTTGACGCATCCACATTGGCGGTTGTCACTATTGATACAGGTAATTCAGCCGATAATGTGATACCTGCCGAAACCCGTGCGACTGTGAATATTCGTTTTAATGACACACATACATCGGACGCGCTAACTGCGTGGTTGCAAGGGGAAGTGGATAAAGTTGCCAAAGCCACAGATATTAAAATTGATATGCGCGTGCGTGTTTCTGGTGAAAGCTTTGTAACCCCTCTGGGTGAATTGTCTGATCTGATTTCAAAAGCAGTAAAAGCGGAAACGGGTGTAACACCTAAACCGTCCACAACGGGCGGCACATCAGATGCGCGCTTTGTGAAAAGCCATTGCCCCGTGGTAGAATTCGGGCTTGTTGGCCGCACCATGCATGAGGTCGATGAACGCGTAGAAGTAGCAAATATCCATAAGTTGAAAGCGATCTATACGCGGATATTGACCGACTATTTTGCATGAATAATCGCCAGCTTTTCATCATGGTCAAAGAACCCCGTGCGGGTCGTGTTAAAACGCGGTTGGGTAAAGATATTGGTATGACGCGAGCTGCATGGTGGTTTCGCCACCAAGCACAGCGATTATTGCGTGTATTGGGGCATGATCCGCGTTGGCAAACCGTGCTCGCAGTCTCACCCGATGTGGAAGGTTTGCAAAGTCGTATCTGGCCCGCGCATTTACCACGTTGGCTGCAAGGGCGTGGGGACTTGGGCACCCGAATGGCTGCCATTTTTCAAAGCGCACCAAAGGGCCCTGTGGTTATTATCGGCGCAGATATTCCAGATATAACACCCGCACAGATCGAAAATGCTTTTCGGGCGCTGGGCGATCACGATGCGGTTTTTGGGCCTGCCCCCGATGGTGGCTATTGGTTGGTTGGTTTAAAACGCGGCGGCCGTGCCGTGCCCCCCGATTTGTTTGAAAATGTGCGGTGGTCAACTGAGCATGCGTTGGCCGATAGCATGGCGACTTTGGGCGATATGCGGGTGGCGATGATTGATAGCTTGCAGGATGTGGATATTGTCAGTGATCTTGACCTGATAAAATATGACGGCCCTTAATTTACCTGCTAGACGTGCCATATGAAAAAATTTCCCCCCAAAGAGGATATCCTGACGTGGATCAAGGATAACCCGACAAAGACATCAAAACGAGATATAGGCCGTGCTTTTGGCATCAAAGGTGCCGCGCGTATTGATTTGAAGCGTATCTTGAAAGAATTAACCGCAGAGGGGCATTTGGCCAAGAAACGCCGCACATATGGTGCAAAAGGCGCGTTGCCGCCTGTTTCTGTTCTGCGCGTTCTGGCCCCCGACAAAGACGGTGATCTATGGGTGGCCCCTATGGAATGGGATGGCGCGGAAACTATGCCAAAGATCCTGTTTATGGCAGCGAAAGGCGACCCTGCGTTAAAACAAGGCGATCAGATTTTGTGCCGCCTTAGCAGTTCTGATGATCCGGAAATCAGCTATGAAGCACGCCTTATTCGGCGCATTGGTACGGGGCCACAGAAAATCGTCGGCCTATACCGCTTAGGTTCCGAAGGCGGTCGAATTGTACCTGTAGATAAGAAATCCAGCCTTGAGTGGCAGGTGGCAAAATCGGATAGCCTGTATGCCAAAGATGGCGAATTGGTTGAGGCGGAACAGATCGGGCCAAAGGCGCGTATGGGTCTACCCAAGGCGAAAATAATTGAAATTCTGGGCGATCCTATGGCCCCGAAATCGGTGTCTTTGATTGCGATCCACCAACACGGTATTCCCGATCATTTTCCTGATGCGGTGATTGCTGAAGCTAATGCCGCCCAACCAGTAGGTTTGGATAAACGCAAAGATTTGCGCGATTTACCACTTTTCAGCATCGATCCGTCAGATGCGCGCGACCATGATGATGCGATTTGCGCGTTGCCTGATGATGATCCTAAAAACGAAGGCGGTCATATCGTCTGGGTCGCCATTGCGGATGTAGCACATTTTGTGACCAGCGGATCGGCACTTGATCGTGAAGCGCGTAATCGTGGTAATTCCAGCTATTTCCCTGACCGTGTTGTCCCTATGCTGCCCGATGCACTTTCGGGTGATTTGTGTTCACTGCACGAAGGGATGGATCGCGCCTGTATTGCCGTGCGTATTGTCTTAAACGCCAAGGGTAAAAAGTTAAGCCATGAATTTCATCGCGCCCTGATGCGCTCGCCTGCGTCACTGTCCTATGAACAGGCACAAGCGGCGGCGGATGGTACGTATGACGCTGCAACCAAACCGTTGGCAGGGCCGATTGCTGATCTGTTTGCGGCGTATCATGCAGCCACAAAAGAACGCAACCAACGCCAACCTTTGCATCTGGATTTGCCAGAACGACAAATTGTTTTGTCGGATGAAGGTGTAGTTACATCCGTGTCATTCAAGGAACGGTTCGATGCGCACAAGCTGGTGGAAGAGTTTATGGTCACGGCCAATGTGTGCGCTGCTGAAACACTGGAAGCCAAGAAATGGCCGTTATTGTACCGCGTCCACGAAGAGCCCTCACCTGAAAAACTGGATGTGCTGCGCGAAGTCGCCGATGCCGCTGGCTTGCAACTGGCCAAGGGGCAGTCTGTGCGTACGCAGGATTTGAATAAACTACTGGACGCGGCAAAAGGCTCTGAAGATGCGGAAGTCATTAACATGACCGTGTTGCGTTCAATGAAGCAGGCGTATTATTCCCCTGATAATCTGGGGCATTTCGGGTTGAATTTGAAACGCTATGGCCATTTCACATCGCCCATCCGTCGTTACGCCGACCTGATTGTACACCGTGCATTAATCGCGGCACATGGTTGGGGCGATGACGGGTTAAAGCCTGACGACATAGATAATTTAACACAAACTGGCGAATGGATTTCAGAAACCGAACGCCGATCCATGCTGGCTGAACGCGATACAACGGATCGATACTTGGCCGCTTTTTTGTCAGAACAAGTAGGGGCAGAATTTGAAGGCCGTGTCTCTGGCATTGCCAAGTTTGGTCTGTTTGTGAAACTGCTTGAAACTGGGGCCGACGGAATTATTCCGCTTAGCCAGTTGGGCCGTGAATATTGGCGCTATATTGAACGCGACGGCACACTAAAAGGCGAAGACAGCGGGCGCGTTATCGCGGTTGGTATGCCCTGCAAAGTATCCCTAGTGGATGCTACGGCAATGACTGGTGGTCTGACACTGGAAATGTTGGAACTGAACGGCAAACCGATGCCCAAAAGTAGTTCTGGCAGAGGGCGATCACGGGGGCGGCCGTTTGGAAAAAGCAAGGGTAAGAAACGCAAATTGCAAAAGCGGCGGTAGGGGCAGAGGTCGTAAGTCTAACACATCCGCAACGGTTTCAAGTGTATAACACCCCTGACGTCAAAAGTAGTACACGGGTTTTCAAAGGATGGGTAACAGCATCAAATGCGAAAACCACCGAAATTACGCGTAATTAGGTGTTTCGACCAACTGTCGAAGCACTATAGGTGCAAGGGTCTTCCACCCCTTGTTCGGCCATATTGCTACAAACGGCAGGCCTGCCTTCTTATAGATACACCCCAAAAAAAACGAAAACCCCGCCAACCATAAACTGGTGACGGGGCAAAAGGCGTGGAATGCGCTTTATTTTCTTTTACGCTTATAAGTTAAGGCGTGTTCAATCATCAAACGTAGCTTTTTGGGTTGAATATCATCAATGCTTTGAAACGTGACAGCTCGATTTCCTTCAATGTTATAATCAGCCCCAAAGACTTGGGAAAACTGTGAAATGATTGTAGTTTGGCAATGGGCATATAGCGCAAAACCACCAGATTTAGGGATGCCTATACGCAAAGTTGACCCTATTGGCGTGATGTAAGACGGCTGGCCCCACCGCAAACATTCAGTAGGGGCATCAATCTCTTCAATCCCCTTGGCGGTTTCATAGATCAATGCGCGCAAAACCATTGCACCATTTCGAAGTGATGCAGGAAACCTATCATATGCGGCTTGAATTTCAGGGGATATTATTGCCGGTGTCATTTTGGGTAAAATTCCTTTTTACCACGCTCTATATATGACGCCAATTTGGGGCGTGATGTGACCAGTTTACTTAACGGGCTCTCTAAAGGGAAAGACGTTAACGCACGCAACATCGGCACAGTAGAAAAATCTGCTGCAGTCGGTTTGTTACCAAACAAGAATTTTTGATCCCCAAGGATAGCTTCAATCGCTGCTATATCTTTTTTGGCGCGTGCCAACTGTTCTACCTCACTATGGCGCCCCATGCCTTGGCCCATCAAGCTTTTGATAACGCTTTTACGGATCATATTGGGAACGATTTTCCTAAATAATACGGGCATCTTGCCGAAAAACTCTTTTGACAAGGTGCTCCAATGGGCCTCTTTTTGCCATCTGCTGGCCAGTATAACGAAATACAGATGCTCTTCGATCATACGGATGATACTGCGGGATTGACCGCGCTGTTCGGCGGATAGTCCTGCATCATAATCTACGCCATATGTTTGTTCCAAATAATCCCGAATTTGATCGCTGTCAGGAATAATTTTCGATCCATCTTTTAAAACTGGCAACTTGCCTTTGGGGGCTTTGCGTGGATCAGGAAGATACTTCACTTTGTACGGCTGCCCCGATTGTTCAAGCAAACATATTGCTTTGACAGTAAACGGGCTGCCAGAAGTTTCTGAAAAGGCGGGGGGGTATACGCTGATTTCTAACATGGTGTTGTCCTCAATTTTGCTAAGCCCATATATAGCAATTCATACTGCCAAAAAATGTCAGCATGTGTTATTATGATGTTGTTATGGCGAAAAGTGGCCGACTATTAGAGATGATGCAACTTATCCGTACCCTGCCCGCCCCCGTGACGGCGGAACAGTTGGCGCAGGAATTGAACACATCTGTGCGCACGGCTTACCGCTATATCGAAAACCTGCGGGGCGCAGGGGCTGTGATTGATGGTGAAGCGGGATATGGCTATACCATAGTTGAAGACCCAGCCATGCCGCCGATGATGTTCAACGCAGATGAAATAGAAGCATTGGTTTTGGGCCTGCGCGAGGTGCAACAAATCGGTGATCCTGTACTAGCGAAAGCGGCAGAAAACGTTTTGTCGAAAGTGAATGCGTCTTTGCCCAAACGGGTGCAGGCGCAGTTGCAAAATGCGGTGTTGCGCGCGCGAAAATTCCACCGCCGCCAGCCGATTGAAATTGATATGGCAAAGCTGCGCGAGAAGAACAGGCTGTGACATTAGAGTATTGCGATGCAAATGGCGTTGTAAGCGCACGCGACATATGGCCTTTGTCGATCGTGTTTATGGATGAATACTTGATGCTTTTAGCGCATTGCAAGCTACGCGATGATTACCGTGCGTTTCGGGTGGATCGCATTGGGGCATTTCATTTGACGGGAAAATCATTCCAACCGCATCGCGTTGCAATGTTGCGGGTGTTTCTTGAACAGCTAAAGGCCTATAGCCCACCTGAATAGGCGATGTTTTGCATTGTGATCGGCGAGGGTCGTTTTTGGCTTTGGTCTTTGTCGTAACTTCGCTACAATGATCGTAACAATAATAAATCTCGAGCAGGAGATACGAATGAGACTTATAAGTATGGGGATGGCCGTTGCTATTTCCCTAAGCATGACGTTTGCAGCGCAAGCGAATACCATATCTGAAACCGATACGATACTTGTCGCACAAAGCCATTCAGGGTTTAAACGCTGGGTGAAATCTTTTCGTGCAGTGGCGTTAAAAAACGGCGTCACTGCGCGTACATATGACCGCGCTTTTAGGGGCGTGAAGCTGAACGCGCGTGTGGTGAAACTGGATCGTAAACAGGCAGAGTTTTCTCGGCAAATCTGGGATTATCTAGATACGGCGACTTCACCTAAACGGGTGAAGAATGGCAAGGCAATGCTGGCGACACATAAGAAAACTCTGCGCCAGATTGAAAAGAAATATGGCGTTGATAAAGAGGTGGTTCTAGCCGTGTGGGGGCTGGAAAGTTCTTACGGCAAGAACATGGGCGACATCAATATAATCGAGGCTTTGGCAACTTTGGCTTATGATGGACGGCGTGAAAAGTTTGGCCGCCAGCAACTATTGGAAGCTTTGCGCATTATTCAACGTGGCGACATTACACCCAATCGTATGATGGGATCATGGGCAGGTGCTATGGGCCATACGCAGTTTATTCCTACAAGTTATCAGGCTTATGCGCAGGATTATGATGGCGACGGAAAACGCAATGTCTGGGATGTGCGTGACCCATCGGACGCTTTAGCATCAACTGCCAATTACCTGTCAGAGTTTGGATGGACAAAGGGCCAACCATGGGGGGTTGAGGTGAAATTGCCCGCTAAATTCAATTACGGAAATGCCAGTTTAAAAGTGAAAGCCACCCCTGCAAGATGGGCAGAATTGGGCGTACGCACAGTGCAAGGCAAAAAGATACCAAGCCATGGTAAGGGTTCTGTCTTTTTGCCAGCGGGTGCTGATGGCCCAGCATTTGTTGTTTTCAAAAACTTCTTTGTAATCAAACGCTATAATAATGCGAATTCTTACGCGATGGCTGTTGGGCATCTGGGGGATCGGATTAAGGGCGGCGGTAGGTTTTCCAAAGAGTGGCCACGTGGCCCTGGTGCTTTGAAACTAGATGAAAAACTGGAAGTCCAGACACTATTGAACCGTGCAGGTTATGATTTGGGTGAACCAGATGGTATAATCGGGCCTAAAACCATTGATGCGGTTAGTGCAATTCAGATCAGTTGGGGTCAGCAACCAAACGGAAAAGCGGATCAGGATTTTTTGAAACTGTTGCGCAAGAAAGTGCGTTAACTGCCCCAGTCAGACGATTGCATTTCGCGCAAACGACTGGCGGTGCGTTCAAATTCAAACGCACCCTTGCCGTCTGGGTACAGCATTTCTGGCTCGGCTGTGGCACTGGCTATCAGTTTGACTTTAGCCTCATATAAAGCGTCTATCAGGGTGACAAAGCGCTTGGCCTCATTGTTATTTGCTTTGGAAAGTTTCGGAATATCTGTGATGACTAAAAGCCGTAGCGCTTTTGCGATCGACAAGTAGTCACCTGGGCCAAGCGGAAGTGCACATAAATCATCAAAACTGGCTTTGCCAATGCCATTATTATATTGCGGTATCGTAATATCGCGGCCTTTATTTTTTATCACAAAAGGCGCAGATTTATCCCCTGACAGTTCTTGCCAAAGATGGTTGATCGCAAAATCAGTCGCTTCATCTAATGGGTGAAAATAAAGCTGCTGGTCGATTAAACGGTTCTGACGGTGATCTGTTTCACTGTCCAAATTATGTACAGAAAGGCGGGTTTCAAGTGTTTTGATGAACGGTAGAAACAATGATCGGTTCAGGCCGTTTTTATATAAATCACTTGGCGGACGATTAGAGGTTGTTACAATGACCATGCCAGCTGTAAAAAAATGTTCAAACAACCGCCCGACGATCATGGCATCGGTAATGTCCGTTATTTGCATTTCATCAAAACACAATAAATCGGTTGAATTAATGATGTTTTGCGCAACAGGTTTTAAGGCATCGGTGGCACCCGTTTTACGTACCTGATGTATTGCGTCGTGGATTTCCTGCATAAACGCATGAAAATGTACCCGCCTTTTGGCTTTTGTCGGGGCTTGGTCGTAAAATAAATCCATTAACATTGATTTGCCACGCCCGACGCCACCGTACATATAAAGCCCTTTGGGCGCACGGCGGTTACCAGAAAAAAATGATTTTAGATGGCCAAGTTTTGAGGGTTTATAATTGATTAAATCATGGTGCAGCTGGTCAAGTAGTAACAACGTATTGCGTTGGTTTGGGTCATCTTCTAATGCGCCTATTGAAACGCGGCGATTATATTCTGTGATCGGTGACACGTGCACGATACCCTGTGATCTATTTATATAATAAGGCATAACAATTAATATGCCCTACGACAATGAAGAATGATTTGCGCAATGGAAAGTAGACTGCTGGCAACTATTGCAATGATTGTATATTTAAACATTGCCAAAACTATTGAGCATGCGTATATATTGATATACTTTTACATATTTATCCTAAAGCGCGAGTGCTTATATGTCTGTTAAATCTTCAATACAAAGACAAAATGCTAGGCTGGTTGATCGTATTGCGCCACGCATGGATGAAGTAAATGCACCAGAAGAAGGTTGGCTGAAAACTATACGTGCAGCATTAGGTATGTCAGGATCACATGTTGCAAAGCGTATAAATGTAACGCGTGCGGCGATCTACCAAGCTGAAAGAAATGAACGCGAAGGGGCCATAACTTTGCGGCAAATGGAAAAACTGGCAGATGCGATGGGTGCAAAATTTGTATATGCTGTTGTACCAAACGGTAGCGTAAATGAAGTTTTAGAGCGTCAAGCTCTGTCCAAAGCAACATTGCAAATGGGGGCTGGAACGGAATCATTGCCGCCGATAAAGCTACGCGAAAAAATAAAAAGCCTTGCGAGTGAAATATTACGGGAACGCCCGTTAGATTTCTGGGATGATTAAATCATAGGCTTTAGGCAATGCTTAGGTAAGTGGTATTGAATATTCTATTTTAATATAAGCAGAAGTGATTACATCATTAATGAAAGCGATTTAATATATAGTGAAAATATATTGACAGTTGAAAGACTCTTGTACAATCTTCTTCATAAGATCATGGCGCTATCTGCTGCGTATGAAATTTCTTAGAAGGATGCTGAATACACAGTGCTGTTACAAATGCGTACGTAAAGTGTTACAGTAGGGGTACATGGTTTAAAAGTGGCGCCAGAAAATAATGCGCTTAGACTAAAATTTAGTCAAACTATTATGAATAACAACCGGGAGAACATATAATGAAAACACTAACCTTATCAGGTGTCGCATGGCTGACACTGACGGGCGCTGCCGTTGCCGGCACATGCCCAGCAGCGACGGTTGCCGACATGGCAGGCGTTGCGCGTGGTGCTTATCCACAAATATTTGAACTTGCAGAGTACGAATCTTTAGGTAACTGCACTATGGAATTTGCTGCAAACCCTGCATCTGAAGCACTGAATGCACGTATTCGTGGCAATGGCCCACTGCCTGCCGTTGCAGATCGCATTCCAGCAGAGCCGCTGATTATGACACCTTATGATTCTGTCGGCACATATGGCGGCACGTTTGATGCGCTTTCAAATGCAACTGAATCTGGCACATCGGACTTTATGTCTATTCGTCACGTAAACCTTGTGCGTTATTCTGACGATCTGACTACCATCGTGCCAAACGTTGCCAAGAGCTGGGAATGGAATGCTGATTTTACACAGCTGACTTTTCATCTTCGTAAAGGCCATAAATGGTCTGATGGTGCACCATTCGGCGCACGTGACGTAAAGTTTTGGTATGACAATCTAGCGGTTGATAGCAATGTACGTGAAAAGCCAAAAGATTATGTTCTGGTTGCAGGTGAAAAAATTGATGTTGTTGTTGTTGATGAGCAAACTGTTCAATTCAACCTGCCATCACCAAAGCCAGGCCTGTTGTCACACTTTGCCAATCACTATGCGCAAGGTTTCCAACCGATGCATTTCTTGGGTAAATATCACCCAGATATTACAGCTACCGCTGATGCTGACGCGAAGGCACTTGGTTTTGAAGGTGGTTACGATCTGATCAAAGCTTACTACGGTAACTCTGACTGGATGGATACGCCAACACCGATGTTGGCTAAACCTGATCTTGTAGCTGGCCTGCCAGCAGATACAGTGCCAACTTTGGAAAGCCACATTATCATCTCTGAAACAACGGAAGGCCGCCACTTGGTTGCTAACCCGTATTTCTTCCAGGTTGATACTGCAGGTAACCAGTTGCCATATATCAATGAGCAAGATGAGTTGTTTGTCGGCGAAAGCGAAGTGCGTTTGCTAAAATTGGTCAACTCTGAAGTTGATTATAAAGCACAAGCACTGAACCTTGATTATGCACCTCTATTGATGGAAAATCAGGAAAAGGGTGATTTCACCGTTGATCTGAAACCAGAGATTGCCATCGGTACATTCGCGTTTAACGTCACATCTGAAAACCTTGAGAAGCGTAAAGTCTTTGGTGACATACGGTTCCGTGAGGCGATGTCTCTTGCGATGAACCGCGATGAAATGAACGAAGTTGTTTATTTTGGTCTAGGTAAGCCAGTGCAATATGTTGCTTTCTCACCTTCGCCTTCGTTTATCAGCGAAGAGCTGGAAACCTATATGGCCCAGTTCGATGCTGCTAAAGCAAATGCTTTGCTTGATGAAATTGGCATGGTTGATGTAGACGGTGACGGAATGCGTGAATTGCCAAATGGCGAAACATTGGTTCTTAACCTACAAGTTGCAACACAAGGTATTTCAGTGAAATTGGTCGAACTGGCTGGTCAAAACTGGAAAGACGTTGGTATCAACAACACAGTGAAAGAAGTTACAACGGATGAGTATCGTTCGGCGCAATCTTCCAACCAACTGGATGTGACCATGTATGCCAAAGGCCAACCATTGGCTGTTATTTTGGGCAACGCGGAAGTGTTCCAACCACCGTTTGATAACTACTTCAACCTGCGTTCAGGTATGCTTTGGGGTGAATATATCGACAGCAATGGTGCAACAGGTGTAAAACCACCAGAGTATGTTTACCAAATGATGGCTGATATTGATGCGTTCCAAGGTGCGGTTGCTGGTTCTGACGAATCAAACGCGATTGGTAAACGTCTGGTTGAAACCATGGCACACAACCTGTTGTTTATTGGTACTGTGAAAGCAGTTGCACCGATCTACCACAGCAATAAGCTGAAGAACTTTACAGAGTTCAAAACGCAATCATATGCGTACTACCGGTCTTATCCTTACCGCCCAACACAGTGGTACTTGACTGAGTAATTTCAGAATATCCAAAAAAACCTTGGGCGATGCGAGTTGCCCAAGGTACGAATATAAGATGGGTCACAGACCTACGAACATTTTGCTGGGGAGCATGAGCATCAATGTTACAATTTGCTAGATTTGCATTTATTCGCGCAGTATTGGCCATATCAACACTTATACTGGTTTCATTCATTGTTTTTTCCTTGATGGAGTTGGTTCCAGGTGATTGCGCAGAGCGCTACCTGGCATTTAAAAACTCTCAAGGTTCTATGATTTCATTGGCAGATATTGAAGCCGAGCGCGTACGACTTGGGCTAAACCAGCCGTATATTCAACGTTGGGGCAGCTGGATTATCAACGCGTTTCAAGGTGAATTTGGTGACAGTTGTATTTTACGTCTGAACATCAGTCAGTTGCTGGGTGAGAAATACTGGCTAAGTCTAGGTCTGTGTTTGTCAGCTTTGATATTAGCTTATGCAATCGCAATCCCAGTCGGGATTCTGGCAGCAACATCTAAGAATGCTGCCCTTAACAACGGCCTGCGTCTGGTTAGCTATTTGGGTCTGGCTTTGCCAAACTTCCTGCTAGCATTGATGATTATGTTGTTCTCAACCGTCATGTTCGGAGATAGTTTGACGGGCTTGTTTTCAAAAGAGTTTCGTGATGCGGCTTGGTCTTATGACAGATTCAAAGATTTCTTAGGTCACGTCTGGCTACCGATCTTTATTCTGGGCTGGTCTGCGACCGCCTTTGCCATTCAAACTGTACGGGCTTTGATGTCAGATGAAATCGGCAAGTTGTATGTTACAGCCGCCGCCGCGCGCGGTGTATCTGGGCGACGTTTGCTGATGCGCTATCCTGCACGCCATGCGCTAAGCCCGATCATCAACTCTTTGGGGTTTGATTTGAACCGTATATTTAACGAGCTGCCGATTGTGGCGTTGATCCTGACACTGACAGAAGCGGGGTCATTGTTAATTGAAGCTCTGGCGCGATCCAATGACCAACAACTTGCCGGCGCGATTATATTCTTGCTGACAGCCAGTATTGTCACGATTAACTTCGTGACGGATATAATATTGGCACTTACCGATCCACGCGTTCGCCGCAGCATTGTAGGATAAGAGATATGACCGATACAACAAACATAGATGCACTCGCGGAACAAAAGCTGAAAGAAGCATATTTTACCGCTTCACAAGGCCAGCTAATTTGGCAACGGTTTAAGAAAAACAAATCTGCCCTGTTTGGGGCGTGGGTTTTGATAATTCTGATCCTCTCGGGTATTTTTGCACCGTTTCTAACGCCTTATGACGCTACCATTGCAGGTCGTGACAAGGATTATCTGAATGGGGCACCGCAAATTCCATCATTTTGTGATGAGAACGGTTGTTCAATGCGTCCGTTTATTTACACAACCGAGCGCACCCGTTCGATTAAAACCAACTTTCGTTGGGTGACTGAAACCGATACCAGCCTAGAGGGGCGCCGGTATATGACGTTCTTTTCTGAAGGCACTGAATATAGCCTGTTTGGTATAACAATGGATACACATCTGTTTGGCGTAGACAGGGGATTTATCCATATATTTGGTACAGACTCGACTGGTAAGGATATTTATTCACGTACTTTAACAGCGATTAATACGTCTATGGCGGTGGGCACGATCGGGGTGTTTATCGCCTTTGTTTTAGCTTTGGCTATTGGGGGTATTGCGGGGTATTATGGTGGCTGGATAGACTCTGGTTTGCAAATGATGACAGATACGGTTCGAACCATTCCCAGTATTCCGCTGTTTATGGCCCTTGCAGCATTTATCCCTGATACATGGAGCGCGGAGGCGAGGTTCTTTTTCATCTCGATGGTGTTGGGGCTGATCGGCTGGCCGACATTGGCACGCCGTATCCGCACGCACTTGCTAACGGAACGCAATCAGGAATATGTGCTTGCCGCACAACTGTGTGGTGCATCACCCGGACATATTATCCGCCGGCATTTGTTGCCTAGTTTCACCAGTTATATCATCGTCGATTTGGTGATTTCATTCCCTTATATGGTGTTATCAGAAACCGCACTTAGCTTTATCGGGCTGGGGTTGAAAGACCCTGTGAACTCATTGGGGGTGATGTTGCAAAACGTGACCAGCGCCGATGTTCTGCTGAATTATCAGTGGTACTTTATCCCCGTAGTCTTTTTTATAATACTTGTGTTGGCCTTTGTGTTCGTCGGTGACGGATTACGCGATGCCGCCGACCCATATTCGGATAGCAGCAAATGACCAGACTTCTTGATGTAGAAAACCTGACCCTTCAGTTCGATACGGACGAGGGTCGGATCACCGCAGTTGATAATGTATCTTTTAACTTGGAAGCAGGCGAGGTCATGGGCCTTGTGGGCGAAAGTGGATCTGGTAAATCTGTAACTGCAAAATCTGTTATGAAACTGAATCCTTCCAATGCGATTTATGGCGATCAAACCAAGATCACTTTACATCTGGACAGCGGGCCAGTTGATATTATGTCACTTAAAACCTCAAACGATTTACAGGTCGTACGTGGCGGTGCGATATCAATGATTTTCCAAGAGCCAATGGCCAGTTTTGCGCCTGCAATCTCTATCGGTAATCAGATGGTTGAACAGCTGCAAATTCATTCGGATATGAATACAAAACAAGCCACTCAGCTGTCTATTGAAATGCTTGACCGTGTGGGTATTTCTGATGCAAGTACTCGTTTTAAGCAGTTTGCGTTTGAGCTGTCAGGCGGGATGCGCCAACGCGCGATGATTGCGATGGCCCTTTCAACCAAGCCTAAACTGTTGATAGCCGATGAACCTACAACCGCGCTGGATGTGACTATTCAGGCGCAGGTTATTGACTTGATGAAAGACCTTGTCAAAGATTTTGGCATGGGGATTGTCTTTATTACCCACGATTTGGGAGTGATCGCACAAACAGCCGATAAAGTGGCTGTGATGTATCTGGGCCGATTGGTAGAGCAGGGTGCAGTACGCGATGTAATTCGCAACCCGTCCCATCCTTATACTAAGGGGCTAATTGCAGCTTTGCCTAGCCTAGATGATCTGGATACACCGTTGACGCCTATTCCGGGTGATATTCCATCACCGTTAGAACGCCCACCGGGATGTGTTTTTAATACGCGTTGTTCGTCCATTGTTGGTGCACAATGTTCATCTGTTGTACCTGAATTTTCTAACGTAACTGACAATCATCAGGTGGCGTGCCATATTTATGATGAAGGAGCTTCAAAATGAGTGAAGACGTTCTTATAGAAGCCCGCGATTTATCTGTGCATTACCCATTGCGTGGTAATAATCTATTTGGCCCTAAACCTGTGGTTAAAGCTGTTGAAAGCATTAATCTTGATATTGGTAAGGGTAGTTTCTTTGGTCTTGTTGGTGAAAGCGGATCTGGCAAAACAACATTGGGTAAAGCCCTGTTGAAAGCAGCCCCGATTACACGCGGCACTGTAGCTTATGATGATGGTGAAGCAAAATTTGACCTGACAAAATTGTCTACAAAAGAATTAAATGAGTACCGCAAACGGGCGCAGTTGATTTTCCAGGACCCTTATGCAGCCCTTAGCCCGCGCATGACTGTGCGTGATATTATAGCTGAACCGTTAGAAGTGATGGGTCTTACATCAACGCGTGAAGAAACCGATGAGCGAGTGCGCGAGATTGCTGAAAAATGCAGATTGAACCTAGAGCACCTACGCCGTTTCCCCCATGCGTTTTCTGGGGGCCAGAGGCAAAGAATTTCGATAGCACGTGCGCTGGTATCAAACCCACAGTTTGTGGTGGCGGATGAAAGTGTTGCCGCGTTGGATGTGTCTATTCAGGCCGATGTTTTGAACCTATTGAAAGAAATCCAACAGGAAATGGGTTTGACATTCCTATTTATCAGTCACGATCTTAGTGTGGTTGCACATATTTGTGACCACGTGGCCGTGATGTATTTGGGCCGCCTTGTGGAAACCGCCCCAACACGCGAATTGTTTGCAAATCCAAGGCACCCATACACCAAAGCATTGCTGTCTGCGATCCCGTCGCTTGACCCGGATGACACAAAGCAAGCACAAAAGCTGGAAGGTGAAATTCCATCACCCACAAACCAACCATCGGGGTGCAAATTCCACACCCGCTGCCCGTTTGTTAAAGATATTTGCCGTAGTAATGAGCCTGTTTTGCAGCACTCTAGCGGGGGCCATGAAGTTGCGTGCCACCGTTGGGAAGAATTGATGACGCCGTAACCTTAAAGGTACGTGTATGAATTTGGTAAAATCTTGGTTGTAAGTCCACGCTTTTCTACTGCAGATCGAAGGTATTCAGGATGAGTAAATATGAATATTACTTTACTTTGTGAAAACGAAGCTTGCGCAATGCACTGGTTGGCTGAATGGGGCTTTTCCGCGTTTATCGAATATAATGGAAATAAAATCTTGTTTGATACTGGGTTTTCGGACGTCTATCGCCATAATGCTGATCTAGCGGGCATTGATCTGGAAGAAACTGATTTCCTTGCTTTATCGCATTTTCACCGCGATCATACGCGCGGGCTTTTATATCACGGGTTTAAAAGTAAAAAGAAAATTGTTTTGCACCCGCGAATTATGCAGGCTGTGTTGAAAACCGATGATGAACGTATCAAGCAGGACTTTGCTAAAATCCATGCGGTTCTTGCAAATGATTTTGAAGTGATACCATCAAGAAACGTACTGGAGTTTGCCCCAGGGGCTTTCTTTTTGGGCGAAATTCCACGTGGCAATAATTTTGAACCTGGTGGGTTTGAAGGTGATGCTATGGAAGATGATACAGCATTGGCTTTTCGTACTGACAAAGGTGCCGTGGTTGTCTCTGGCTGTTCACATGCTGGTATCTGCAACATTTGTGAGTATGCCAAAGAAATAACAAGACAACCACTTTATGCAGTCATTGGTGGTTTTCATTTATTGTCGGAAGAGAACCCGCCAATTACAGAAACCATAGATTATTTCAAAACTGAGAACCCGCCCGTTTTACTGCCAATGCACTGCGTGGATTTCCCTGCTTTGGTTGCATTTCATAATGCTTTTGGATCTAAAAAACTCTCGGCGGGGGATGCTATAGAGTTGTAAATGGATGTAGATTCGAAATGCGGTTATTTTGACGAACAAAGAGTTGAGCGATATCGGCCTTACCCGTGGTGGTATATCTGATCTATCGCAGCGTGATAAGTTGAAACGGTATAGAGTCAGTCAATCGTTACCACAATTTTCCCAATGTGTTGCTTGTTCTCAAACGACGCTTGGGCATCAGTGAGCTGTTCCAGCGGGTAAGTTTCCCAAACCAAGGGTTGAATATCACGGTTTTCGATGCGTTTAATCAAGTTACCAAAGACCTGTGGTTCCAAAACCGTGCAGCCGAAAAAACTTAAGTCTTTCAGATAAAGCGTACGAATATCCAGCGTTACCATCGGGCCGGCAATGGCACCTGCTACTGCATAGCGGCCTGCGGGTCGTAAAACTTCAAGAATTTCCACCCACCGATCGCCTGCAACCAGATCGATGACCACATCAACACTGTTTTGGCCAAGCGGTGACAGATAACCATCGTTTCGATCAACAATTTCATCTGCACCTATATCAAGAAGGGCTTGCGCCTTGGCGGCCCCGGTCACAGCAATAACATGGGCGCCACGTGCCTTGGCTAACTGGATTGTGGCTGACCCGACCCCGCCTGATGCCCCCGTAACCAAAATGCGATCAGCGCTTGTAACATTCGCACGGGTTAGCATATTTTCTGCTGTGGAATACGAGCAGGGAAAGGATGCAAGAGATGTGCTTTTAAATGCGCTTTCAACTTTGTAAGCATGCCGAGAAGCGACCGTTGTGTATTGCGCAAAACCGCCATTGCATTCCGATCCAAAATACCATGCTGTGTCTAAGGTTTTACCGTCAAATTCCCTGATGCATGGCTCGATCAAGACCCGCTCACCGAGGCGGGTCTTATCAATGCCCGATCCAGTCGCCACAATCTGCCCACAGACATCCGCACCTTGAATGAGCGGGAAGTGAATGGCCTCACCCGACCAGCTGGCGTCGCCCCCATCCTGGTCACCTTTTGAATACCATGCGGTTCGGGTGTTAATATCGGTATTATTCACCCCTGCAGCCGCAACACGAATAAGAACTTCATTGGCTTTAGGCACAAGAACAATCAGGTCATTCTTATACGAAAGCATTTCTGGCCCGCCATGACCGGTTAGAACAACGCCACTCATTAATTTTGGGATTGCCATATTTTTTCTCCGTTTATTTGTTCAGTAGCATATCTATTTTGGCGGCTTTTACGGTATGAACCCCACCGCTCCTTCGGGTGTTATTCTGACATCGGCCAAAGTTCTGTCTGCGTGTTTCATACGGTGGCTTAGCAGCTTTTGCGTAAGCCGCAACAATGCTGGTACATGAGCAGGATCACTGGCAAGGTCGTTTAGTTCCGATGGATCAGCCTTCAGATCAAACAGCATAGGTGGCAGGTTGCCATTGAAATGTATCAGTTTGAATTGCTCTTCACGTAGAATGGCCAGATTGGCCTCATGGGTGGAAACGCCCGTGGCCTCTTGCCATATGGTCATCTCATTGGGTTCACTGAAATCCAACTCTAGATGCACACTATCACGCCATTTCGTAGGGGGCTTACCTTCTAGAAAAGGGCACAAAGAAACCCCGTCCATACCGGCAGGTATTTGTTGCCCGATCAGATCAAGAATGGTTGGGGTGATATCGATAGATTCAGTAAAAGCCTGAACTGTGGCACCATATTGTGCGGGGTTTTGCGGATCGTGAATAATCAGGGGAATATGATAGGCGGCTTCATACGTATTTTGTTTGCCCCACAGATGATGGTCACCCAACATTTCGCCATGATCTGCTACAAAGATAATCAACGTATCATCATACTGGTCGGTTTCTTTTAGAAAGCTGATGATGCGCCCAAAATGGGTATCTACCTCGGTGGCAAGGCCCATATAAAGCGCACGCAATCCTTGCACGTCTGCCTTATTTTCATTGTCCAGCGGGGCAACGCCCTTCACGATGGTATTGACTGTTGGTTTTTGTAAGGCACCAGCCATAAAAGGGTGCAGATCAGCCTGTTGTTCTTGGACGGGCAGACGCGCGGGGTCTGGCAGTGCATCTGGTGCATACATTTTGTTATAGGGGGCAGGGGCCACCAAAGGGGGATGTGGGCGAATATAGGTTGCCAGCGCAAACCAATCTTGATCGGTGCGCACAGATAAATCACTTATAAGCGCATCGGTTAGAAAAGCTGTGTCACTATCTTCGGCTTTATAAAAAGCAGGATCATCTATACGGGCAGGTCGATTGGCATCGGGGGAAACAGGCTCGTAGAAATGTGCATAATCAGGCAGGTCATAGCCTTTTGCTTTCAGATAGGCCCGCCAAGGGTAACTTTCCTGAAAGCGCATTTCGAGTACTTCACGAAACCCTGGCATAAGGCCTTCTTCGGATTTCAAAACAGGATCATTTGCGTGGTGTGCGCGTGGGTCAATGCCAGTGTCAGTATAGCCAAACAGCATCGGGTCATACCCTGATTTGCGCAGTTCGCGTGCTAAATTGGGCGTGTCATGTGCTAGCGGGGTGCCATTGCGTATAGAACGGTGGTTCATCGCATATTGGCCTGTTAAAATACTGGCACGCGAAGGCCCGCAAGGGTTGGTGACCGAGTAATGTTTGGTGAATGTAACGGCCTCTTTTCTGAAGGCTTGAATGTTAGGCAGATCAACGTGTTCTGCCAAAGCACCTGTAATGCAATCGGCCCTAAACTGGTCTGCTATCACGACCAAAATTTTACGTTTCTTAGACATCACAAACATCCTTATAAAAATGCCAGCGGGTATTTTAAACTTACCCTAACAAGAACCAGAAACCTAAGTTTATGCACAGGTCAATCATTATTTAGGGGCGATAATAATTCGTGATTATTGGGTCGCTAAAGTGCTATTTTCATGTCGTTATACTATCTTGAATGAAGGATTTAATGCGGTTTAGCCCTATGGTTAGCTCTTGCTCATCTAGCGTGAAGTTTATCCGCACCATATTGCGCAGCTCTTCGCCAAAAAGTTCTGCATCTAATACTGAAACACCTGTCTGTTTATACAAAGCACGCACAAACGCATCACTGGTTATTCCTGTTTTATCAATGGGTAACAGTAGAAACATGCCTGATTTAGGGCATATGCAGTTAATATTCGGCAAATCCGACAGTACGTCCAAAGCAAAATCGCGGCGCTTTTTGTATAATTCATTTAGGGCTGTTGTATCATGTTCCAACGCAACAATAGCGGCTTGTTGGATAAATCCGGGCAAGCCATATGTCATGCACATGCACAACTCGGCTGCTTTTTGTGAAAACTCATCAGGGCCGATTGCCCAGCCAACGCGCCAGCCTGTCATTGCGTGTGATTTTGACAAGCTGCCAAGTGTGATGCAGCGCTCACTCATCCCGGGTAGGCTGGCCATAACTGTGTGTTGTCCGTCAAAAACCATTGTGCCGTAAACCTCATCGGCCACCACCCACAGACCATGACGTTGGGAAATCTGTGCAATTTCCATTAACGTGTCTTTGCTAAAAACGGCACCTGTTGGATTGACAGGAGAGGCAAAAAACAACGCTTTGGTTTTATCCGTTACAAGGGTTTCCAACTCTGACGGGTCAGGCATAAAATCATTTTCACGCCTGCAAGGTAGCCTGACAATCTTGGCACCCGATGCAGTTAACGTTGCACTATAGGTTACATACATGGGGTCTGCGACAATAACTTCATCCCCTGGCTCTAGTAAAAGCAGCATAGAAATGAATAAGGCGTTTTGCGTGCCTGCCGTAATTGTTACGTTTTGCGCCCGAACATCATGGTCAAACACGCGTTTTTGATAATCGGCAACTGCTTGGCGGATTTGCGGGCGACCTTGCACATCGGTATAATGCGTATCGCCTGATCTAAGCGCAGAAATAGCGGTATCAACGATCGGGCCAGCGGTATTAATTTCATTATCCCCGATGCTAAGAATTATTACATCTTTACCCTGTTTCTTATCCTCATCGGCACAAATGTGTGTACGCCATGCATTGGCCCCGTGTGCAGAAATGCGTTGAGAAAGGGATGTAAGTTTCATGAAATGTCTTTCAGGGTGTTTTAGAAATCCTTACCTGAAAGTGGGTGTTTTGAAAGGGTGTAATTTTGCGCATCGCACTAAACCTGTTAATTAATATCCATAAAAAGATGCTGCTGAATGCGGGCGTAGCCGTATCCTATGTAAACTCTTTGAATGTGGCCGACGGCAACCAGATCATTATTTTCTAGAGCTCTTGCAAGTTCGCTTAACTCATTTACCAGTAATGGCAGAGTTTCCTTGGCAGTCATATCGGTGATGCGATACCAAACACTGGCGGCCTGAAAATAGGTTTGCCGCCAGAATGATTGCAGCACACTATTAGAGATTAGTTTGGATATAATTTGATGTAGATCGTGATTAATCTGAATGTATTGGCGCACATTATCGTCTGGTGTTAGCAGTTGTGCACGAGCAAGTAGATTGTTTATCGCGGACTTTTCAGGTTGCCCGATTACTGTTGTCGACATTTCGCCAATCATAGGGGCCAGCCGTAGGCGTGTTTGATATACATCGTCAATTTTTGTGTTGGATAATTGCTTTACAACAGTTCCAACCCCGTTGCGGGTTTCGATCAAATCCAAATGGGCAATCCTGCTAAGGGCATCCCTGACGGGGGTTCTGCTAACGTTGAATTCTGCGGCAAGGTCGGCCTCTTTCAAAGGTTGATCTGCTTTATAATTCAACAGGCAAATACGCTCTAGAATCGCCTTTTGGATAGAGTGAACATTTGGTGTGCTATCGGTAGAATCCATTTCATGTCCTGTAGTGTAAAGTAGATAAGCTATATACAGCTTATGGTAATAATAAGAGGTATTACAGCTAAAATCGCATAATTTATTAAATATTGTATACAGCTTGGATATTTTTCAATAAAGCAGAATCATGGATTGTGAATGAAGAAGGCCTGTGAAATGTTAAAAGAAGCAAAGTTAAGAACGCAAAACCTACAATCTAGGATGAAGGTTTTGGGCATACAAAAAGCGATTTTCACTGATGAAAGCTCTTTGGCCTATCTGGCGGGGTTTTGGGGGTATTTGGGTATAGAGTTCGGCCGCCCTACAATGCTGGTTGTGGATGCGGATGAAGCACCTGTTGTCATTACCCCGTTGATGGAAAGTGAAATGGTCGGTGCGATGACGTGGATAGAAGATATTCAGGTTTGGGAAGATACGGGCCAGCGCAGTTGGGCGCGTGCATTAAAGCAAGCAGTTGGTGATACCCCGCAAGAATTATGGGTAGAACGCAACCATATACCTGCCATTGTGCGTAACTTTATTGATGAAGCGTTTAAAGGTGCTGAGCTGAAAGATATATCGCCCATTTTAGGGGAAATGCGCATGATTAAAACCCCGTTTGAAATTGGGATTATGATGCAAGCAGGCCAAATTGCGGGGGCGATGATGGAAGCGGCACATGGCTCGTTGGCTGAGGGGCGGCAAGAATACACGTCTGCTTTGGCAGTGATTGATGCGGGATCGCGCAAAGCGGCATCGTTTTTAACCGACAGCGGTTGGGAACGATTTGTATCCCCGATGATCCACAATTTACAGATTTTACAAAGTGGGGCGCACTCATCCATGGTGCACCGCCGTGCCAGTGTAAAAACGTATGAAAAATTTGACCCAGTTTATTTCTGTTTTTGCAATATGGCCCAGTTCAAACAGTATAAGCTAGGCTTCGATCGTATGTTCCATATTGGCGATGTCACAGATCAGGCCCGAGATGTTCAAGAAGCCGCAATAGAGGCACAACAGGCCGCAGTTGCAACCATTCGACCAGGCATTAGGGCCGAAGAAGTGGCACAGGCTGCAAATGAAGTGTATCGTGCTCGCGGTTATGAAACAGGGTATCGAACCGGGCGTTCTATTGGTGTGTCATATTTGGAAGCGCCTGAACTGAAAGAAGGCGATAAAACAATTTTGCAACCCGGTATGACATTTGCGGTGGATGGGGGCATTTCAATAGATGGTGTGGCCGCAGGGCGCATCGGAGATTCTGTGGTTGTGACGCAAACAGGGTGTGATTACATCACCAATTATCCACGTGAAATTCTTCTAAGTATGGGTTGATTTGCAAATGAACGGTTTAAACGTTGTTATCGCTCAAAACCCTGCTGCCCTGACGGGGCCGCAGGAAAGGTTTAACTGGCTGGCGAAAACCCTTAATGATGCACAGCTGCGGAGTGCAGATATTTTGCTGCTGCCAGAACTGTTTTTGACAGGATATAATGTAGGCCAGAAAATCATCGATTGGGCCGAGCCTGCGAACGGGGCTTATGCACAAAAGATAGCTGATTTATGTGTGAAGCATGACATTGCAATTCACTACGGGTTTGCAGAGCGCGATGGTGAAAAACTGTTTAATGCCGCGAATTGTTTTGGCAAAGACGGCACAAAACTGGGCGGGCATCGCAAACTGTTGTTACCACCCGGGTTTGAGGGTGATTATTTTGATGCAGGTACGCAGTGTACACCTTTTACGCTTAACGGTTTCAGTATTGGCACGTTAATTTGTTATGATGCCGAGTTCCCCGAAAATTTCAGGCATGTTGCAAAAATGGGCGTTGATCTGGTTCTTGTACCAACTGCCCTTGGGTCGCAATGGGGGATGGTTGCACAGAAATTAATACCAACCCGCGCTTTTGAAAATGGCGTATATGTTTTCTATGCCAATCAATCGGGTATAGAAAACGGGTTGGAATATCTGGGTGGCAGTTGCATTATCGGCCCCGATGGCGGGGATATAGAACGGGCAGATGCAGGACCTACACTATTGCAGGCAACATTACACAAAGAACGGGTTGAAGCGGCGCAAACCAGATTGCCTTACCATATTGATAGTCAAAAATTGCCTTGGTTATAAAGCCCTAAACCCCAAGGTAGCGATGCTGTGCAGCTTTATCTTTATGCAGCGCATCGGATGTGCCTGACCAAACAACTTTGCCGCGCTCAATGATGAAATGACGATCGGCAATGCGCAATAGATCCTTTAGGTTTTTATCCACCACCAGAATAGACATGCCCTGTTCGCGGATCAGTTCAAGAGATGCCCAGATTTTCTGCCGTACCAAAGGTGCCAACCCTTCGGTTGCTTCATCCAGTATTACCAGTTTGGGGTTGGTCATCAGGGCGCGCCCGATGGCCAGCATTTGCTGTTCACCCCCCGATAAAAGATTACCCATAGAGTTTTGCCGCGTTTCGAGTTCGGGAAATAATTCAAACACACGTTCTACTGTCCACGGGTTTGAAACATTTAAGTGATTGCTGGATGTGGCCACCAGATTTTCCCATAATGTCAGGTTTGGGAAAATTTGGCGTCCTTCAGGCACCAGCCCAAGGCCAAGATTTGCGGTTTTATAAGATGCCCGTTCAACCAGTTCGGTGCCCTCAAAATTAATCGAGCCACCAGTGGCAGGTATAATGCCCATAATCGAATTAATTGTTGTGGTTTTGCCCATACCATTGCGTCCCAAAAGGGTTACAACCTGACCTGGATCAATGTGCAGATCAATGCCGAACAAGACCTGAGAGCTGCCGTAATGGGTGGTAAGGTCGGATATTTTCAACATATCATTCCTCTCCTAAATAGGCGTGACGCACGGCTTTATTCGCGCGAATTTCACTAGGCAGACCCGTGGCAATAATACGCCCGTAAACCAGTACAGATATGCGGTCAGCTAGGGCAAAAACCGCATCCATATCATGTTCGATCAACAATATTGTACGCTGGCCTTTCAGCCCAGTCAGAAAATCCACAAGTTTTGCGCTTTCCGCCGCACCCAAACCCGCCATAGGTTCATCCAGCAACATCAATTCTGCCTCTGATGCCAATGCAACGGCAATTTCCATTTGCCTGTGTTCGCCATGTGATAGTGCCGATACCAAATCATTTGCACGTGTGTTTAAACCAACTTTTTCTAGGCTTTTCATCGCTTTATCTCGTATGCGGTGTATCTTGCGTGCTGGTTTTATAAACTTGAATGAATGCCCATCATTGGCCTGCACTGCCAGTGCCACATTATCGATAACAGTCATACCCATCACCAATGATGTGATTTGAAATGACCGTGTTATACCTAGTTTGGCACGGGCATAGGCAGGTTTATGTGTAATGTCAGACCCGTTCAGCGTCACTGTGCCCGCGTCGGGCCTTAACGCACCTGACAGTTGCGCGATCAGTGTGGTTTTACCTGCACCATTGGGGCCGATAATGGCATGAATTTCACCTTTTTGCACATCAAGATTAACATCATCAGTAGCGATGACCCCACCAAAGCTTTTGCATAAGCCATTTATGTTCAGCAAGGGCGCCATTCTATTTCCCCTTACCTTTGAACAGGCCCATCAGCCCGCCGCGAATAAACAAAACCACCCCGATTAGCATCAGCCCGAACGGCAGATGCCAAAATATGGTGAACGATGATAGAATTTCTTCGACCAGAATAAATACGGATGAACCTAATACAGGCCCGAATGCGGTTGCGGCACCGCCTAGAATAACCATGAACATCAGTTCGCCTGATCTTGTCCAATGCATCATATCGGGGGAAATAAATGTCGTGAAATTGCCCAGTAGAAAACCTGCATATCCGCACATAACACCAGAAATAACATAGGCCGCTAGTCGGTATAAATAGGTGTTATAGCCCAAGGTCACCATGCGTTCATTATTGCCTTTGGCACCTTGCAACACCATACCAAAGCGTGAATTAACGATGGTTTTAACCAGTAGCATGGCAATTACAAGTGAGATGTAGCTAAGCCCGTAAAGCTGCATTGGACTATCAAGATTGATAAAAGGTAGTTCAGAACGCACATCAATCGTTAGCCCGTCGTCACCGTTATAAACATCCAGTGATTGAAACAAAAAGAACGCCATTTGCCCGAATGCCATCGTTATCATGATAAAATACACACCCTTGGTGCGCAGGCTAATCGCCCCAGTTATCAGCGCGAATAACGCGGATACCCCTAGTGCTAACACCAGATGTAAAAGCCCGTTATAGCTGGCAATCAGGTCAAACCCGCCCCATGTGGCATGATAGGACGGAATGCCAACCGCATAGGCACCCAGCCCGATAAATGCAGCATGCCCAAAGGATACCATACCACCAAACCCAAGGATTAGGTTTAAGCTAACAGCGGCAATGCCTAAAATTACCAAACGAGTTGCCAGATCCATATAAAACGCTTGCCCGGTCAGCAGGAAATAGGGCGGCAAAATGGCCAGTGCGATCATGCCCATCACAGTAACCCAACCGACTTTTGTAAGATTGTTCATCATCGCACCTTGGGTGGAAACAGGCCTTGCGGCTTTACCGCCAGAATTACGGCCATCAATATGTAAATCATCATGGCTGATACGGCTGGTGCAGCGGTCTCGGCTGCATTTTCATTCATTATCAAGGTAAATAACGTGTCTAAAAAGGATCGGCCCAATGTATCAATTAACCCAATAATAATTGCCGCGATAAACGCGCCTTTCATCGACCCGATGCCACCAATTATTATCACCACAAAAGCCGTGATAATAATTTGCCCACCCATCCCGATATTTGCACCCGTGATCGGGGCAATTAACATGCCCGCCAAGCCCGATAGCATGGCACCCAAGGCAAAAACCAATGCAAACAGGGTTTGAATATCAATACCAAGGGCTGACACCATCGTCCGGTTTGACGCCCCCGCCCTGATAAGCATGCCCAGCCGTGTGTAATTCACCAACCAGAAAAGCCCTGTGGCTACTGTCAGGCCAGTACCGATAATAAGCAGACGAAAAACCGGAATAACGGCGCCTGTGAACAGTTCTACCTGCCCATCCAACCATAGGGGCAACGGTACGGTAATACCTGCAGGCCCCCAAAGTATATGGGCAGAAGTATCCAGCACCAGAACCAGTCCGAACGTACCTAATACATGATCCAGATGATCTTTGTCATATAGATTACGCGCAACAATACGTTCCAGCGCATATCCAACGATACCTGTCAGCGGTAAAGCAACCAACACGGCCCATAAAAAGTTGCCCAAGACAAATGTTAAAGACGCACAAATAAACGCCCCGATCATATAGATAGAACCATGTGCAAGGTTTACAAAATCAAGAATGCCAAACACCAGTGTCAGGCCAGAGGCTACCAGAAACAACAGCAATCCCAGCTGCAAACCGTTCAGCACCTGCACAAACAAAAGGGTGTAATCCACGAGGGTAATTTCCGCTAAGCGTTACATGAATATGGCCGGGAAAAACCCCGGCCATATAAGTTTAAATCAGCCTGATCTTAGTTCATTGAACAGTCTTTGGCATAGGTATCTTGATGGGCATCATAAACCGTTTGCACGATTTTTGTTGTCCAGTTACCGCCGCTATCTTTCACAACTTCACGCAAGTAAAATGCCTGAATTGGCATGTGGTTGTTGCCATAAGTATAGTCACCGCGAACGGAAGAGTAGCTTGCCGATTTCATCGCAGCGCGCATTCCGTCCATGTTGGTTAAATCACCGCCAACCGCATCAACAGCTGATTGGATCAGGAACATAGAATCGTAGGCTTGAGCTGCGTAAAATGATGGGTAGGCCCCATGCTTAGCTCTAAAATCAGCCACAAACCGTTTGTTTTGGGCATTGTCGATTGTTGGGTCCCACTGTTGTGTAAACTGTGACCCCAAAACATCAGTGAAATTAGCCGCTTGGAACTTAGGCAATGAAAGCGCATCCACACTAAATACCGTATAAAGCGGCAGGCTGTTTTTTAACCCTGCCTGTTGGTACTGCTTCATAAATGCGCCACCCGCTTTACCAGGGTAAAACACAAACAAACCTTCCGCACCCGATGCTTTGGCTTTTGCCAGCTCGGCTGAAAAATCCAACTGTGTTGGCCATGTGGTCATGTCCACACCTAGAATTTCGCCTTTAAAGGTGCGTTTCACGCCTGCAACCATACCTTTGCCTGCAGCATAGTTCGGCGCGATGACATAAATTGATTTCACACCTTTTTGGTTCAACACCTCACCCATCGCCATAGGTGTTTGGTCATTTTGCCAACTGGAAGAAAAGAAGTTTTCATGACAAAGTTTACCTGCAACAGGGCCCGGGCCCGCGTTGGCAGAAATTAGGAACTTGCCTGCATCCAGCACAGATTTACGAGACGCCAGTAAAACATGGCTCCAGATATAGCCTGCAACGAAATCTACATTGTCTTGCTTAACCAGCTTGTCAGTTACCTGCTTACCAGTTTCTGGTTTGAACCCGTCATCACCGAAAATAAGGTTAATATCTAGGCCGCCCATTTTGCCGCCCATGTGTTCAATCGCCAGATTAACCGCTTTTTCCTGATCTTTACCAACCACGGCACCACCGGTTGTAAGTGTGGTCACAAACCCGATTTTAACTTCTGCCGCTTGCGCTAAACCCGTCAGCATTGTAGCTGCAAGTGCAGCACTTAATAGTCGTTTCATGGTATTTCTCCCTAAAATCCTTGAACAGGCGCGCTTGAACGCACCTTTGCATTGTTAATATACCACCAGTCAAACACGCCTGTTTGTTGGCTTAGCCTAGCGTTTATGTTGGAATATATTAACCGATTTAGCAATGCGAAAAACTAGCCGGAACAATTACTTCAGTAATGCGCTAAAGTTCTGCGTAAACTCAGCTTAAATAGAAAAGGCCCTACAACTGAAGTTATTGCGGGCGGGCGTTGTTATTAATCGCAACTTATAACAATGATAGATTGCAGGGCAACTGTGGTGCTGATAGGTATGCATGCCTAACTTGCAACGAAATATGGTTTAGCCGATGTGTTTTGTACCGCGTGTTTTTGCTAATTCAACCTGTTTTTGGCGTTCGCGAAACCGTTCTTTGCGGTCTTCATCATGTGTATCAATACATTGATGGCAGGTGACACCATGTTCATATTCAGGGCGGTCAAAATCTTCTGGGGCCAAGGGCATGCGGCAGGCATAACATAATTCATATTGCCCCTCTTCTAGCCCGTGTTTGACAGAAACGCGGCTATCAAAAACAAAACATTCGCCTTCCCATGTGCTGTTTTCTTGGCTGACATTTTCCAAATATTTAAGGATACCGCCCTTTAGGTGATATACATCCTGTACGCCTTCACCCAACAAATAATTGGTAGATTTTTCGCACCGAATGCCGCCTGTGCAAAACATCGCAATACGTTTGTTGTGAAACCTGTCTTTATTCTTCTTCCACCAATCTGGAAATTCACCAAAGGATTTTGTGTGCGGGTCAACGGCACCTTTAAAAGTACCGATTTCCACCTCATAATCATTTCGTGTGTCAATAAGTACTACATCATCTTGCGCAATCAAGTCGTTCCAGTTTTCAGGGTCAACATAATTTCCGACATGCGCAGTAGGGTCGACTGAAGGTTGCCCCATGGTGACAATTTCTTTTTTCAGTTTCACCTTCATGCGCAAGAACGGCATTTCAATGGAAAAGCTTTCTTTATGGTCGAAATCAGCACATCCGGGTAAGGCGCGAATGGCGGCAAGGACAACATTAATGTCTGTGCGCGTGCCAGCGATGGTGCCGTTAATACCCTCATGTGCTAGTAATAAGGAACCTTTAACACCCTGCGCATCGCAGACAGCCTGAAGTGGTGCTTGTAGGGCCTTATGGTCCTCAAACTTTGTAAAATGATAAAGGGCGGCAACAACATATTTGGACATGGGCGATGCTATACGCCTAGATAGGTTGATCGTCTATGGGTCAAAATGACTTATACCACCCGCCAAACGCTACGGCACCGTATTGGGTTGTGCCATTGATCCAACGGCGATCAACAGCATATTTCACACCTAGATTAATTTCACCGCCTTTAACGGGGCGGCGAAACTTAAATCCTACGGCTGGAATGATTTTATTGTTAAAGGAAAGTTTATAGCTGTCTCTGGCAAAGGTAAGTTCGGCGAATGGCACATATTGCAATTTCCATTTAGGTCGCACAAATGCCATTGCGGCCTCTAATCCGGTTATAAATGCTAGGTTGTGATTTCCAGCATCTAAGCTTTCAGGGAATGTTGCTACCCCCCAGGCTCTGGTTCATGATTTTTGCCGAAACCAACCCTTATGATCTGCGGGCATATTTCGCCACCAGCTTTTGTAATAAAAGTATGAAACATTCGCCCTGACGCCTGTTTTTTTCTGATTTAAAAGCTGTCTATAGTCATAATCATATTTAACCGAAGCCGAAACGTTAAAAGTTTTATGTAGTTTCCTTTGATACGAGACACCAAAAGAAATTTTGCTGCGATTGATAAATGTTAATAAATGACTATCCTTGCTGAAGAACCCGCGTAAAAAGAATGTAATTTTAGATTTGCGCGCCTTCCAGACGGGAAAAGAGATTTTGTGAAAAGTTTCAAAATATACGTTATTTTCATCACTAGGCTGCAATGAGTATGGAAATTTTATGACCCCACCCGTTACTGTTTTAAATTTCGGCAAAACTAAATCAGATGCCGCGACGGAACTTACATATATGCAAAGCCACATAAAACTGAAGGCGCAAAGAGTTATTGTTTTATGCATCAATTTCAAAGCATCTGCCCTAAACCTTATATGAAAGGCCAGTGTGTTAAATGTTTATGAAGAAGCCGTTAACTTTTACGCAATACAGCCAGTATGTTTGATGATAAATATGTAGAAAACTAGAAGGGATAGCGTATGGCCATTGATATTGATTTAGTAATTTTTGATTGTGATGGCGTCCTGATTGACAGTGAAATCATTGCCTGTGCCGAAGATGCGCAAGCTTTACGAGATGTTGGCTATGATATTACCACGCAACAGATGGCGCAGCGATTTGCGGGAATACCAGATCAAGCGATAGATATTATGCTGGAAAAGGAACTGGGCAAGCCGTTCCCTAAAAACTTTCGTGCAGAAATTAAGCGTAAAGTTTTGAAAAGATACCACACAGATCTGCAACCGATCAAAGGTGCAAAAACGATGTTATCTACTTTGAAAACCAGCAAATGTATTGCATCCAGTTCGGCACCCGCAAAATTGGCCCTTGGCCTTATAAATACCGATTTATACGAGTTGATTTATCCGCATATTTATTCGGCTCATCTGGTTGCACGCGGTAAACCGCACCCTGATATTTTCGAATATGCCGCGCGTAAAATGGGTGTGCAAGCGGCGCGGTGCCTTGTGTTGGAAGACAGCGTTGCGGGTGTTACTGCTGCAAAAGCCGCAGGAATGAAATGTATCGGGTTTACGGGCGGGTCACATTGTCAGGCGGGTCATGCGGAGCGCTTGAATAATGCCGGGGCTTTTCGGGTGATAGAGCGGCTTGAGCAGCTTTTGGATATTGTCCCTTAATCGTCGGTCACTTTACCGCGCAAAGATTTAACTTGCGCGCGCTGTTTTTTACCTTCCAAACGGCGGCGTTTGGACGCCAGTGTAGGCCGTGTTTTGACCCGATACTTAGGGCGTTCCGTGGCTTTTTGGATTAGTTCCACCAATTTACTGACGGCCAGTTCACGGTTCATCGCTTGTGACCGGTGCTTTTCTGCGGTGATAATAAGCGCACCTTCTTTAGTCCATTTTCGCCCTGCAAGTGTGCGCAAACGGTTTTTGACAAAAGGCGGTAAATTGGGCGAACGGGCGGCCTCAAACCGTAATTCAACAGCCGTGGAAACTTTGTTTACGTTTTGCCCGCCCGGCCCTGACGAGCGGTGAAAACTTTCGCTTATTTCCCAGTCTTCCAGTGTGATTGTTTCGGTGACTTTAATCATGTCAAAGCGTATCGCCTGCATCTATTTTAGATGCAAAAGTGATAACCTCATGGCTGCGTTTCGTATCGGATTGAGTGGCCGCAACAATCATTTGCGCAGCTTTTGTGCCGATCTCTTCCCTAAATGCATTCGTGGTAGCGGTCAATTTGGGTAAGCCTTCACGCAGTTCCAGACCGTTGAAACCTGCCAGTGCCAGTCGATCAGGTACAGATATATCATGCGCAATACAGTGCATCAAACCCCCTGCTGCTAATAGATCATTAGAATAATATATACAGTCCAGATTTGGGCGTCTGGCCAGTAGTTTCTGTGTTACGTCTTTACCGATGCGCAAAGTGGAATTGCCTGTATAGAATTCCTGATCGACAATGGATAATGCTGTTTCTTCTAGTGCTTTTTTAAATCCGCTAAGCCGTTTACCCGCCCTGAAATCAGTTAGCATTTTAGTGCCGATAAAACCGATGTTCTTATAACCTTTTTTAGCAATCAGCAGGCCCATATCATAGCCTGCTTTTTCATGCGAAATGCCCACATTCATATCAATGGGATCACCATCAACATCCATGATCTCGGCTATTGGAATGCCTGAACTTTCCATCATGCGCCGTGCATTATCTGTGTGTTCAAGGCCTGCAATAATCAACCCGCTGGGTTGCCATGATAGCATTTGTCTGACCACGGTTTCTTCTGTTTTCTGATCGTAACCTGTCACGCCAAACACGGGTTGTAGTTGTGTATCTTTCAGCACATTTATAATGCCAGTTAATACTTCAGAAAAAACCGAACTGCTGACCGAAGGCACAATTACCCCGATTAGGTTGACGCTGTTTGATGAAAGAGATCCCGCGATTTGGTTGGGAACATAACCCAATGTTTTTGCGGCTTCACGCACGCGGTCGCAAGTATAGGGTGATGCTTCGCCTTTGCCGCGCAAAACCCGTGACACAGTCATTTCACTGACCCGTGCCATTTGGGCAATATCTTTTAGTGTGGGGCGATGGGCCATTGGGTATCCTGCTGAATTCACTCTAATATATACGGGTAAAATCAAGCGACTACAAATGAAAGAGCCCGCACCAAGGAATGCGGGCTCTTCTCGAGATTTAGAGGT
>CAJXSR010000017.1 GCA_913061275.1 uncultured Paracoccaceae bacterium
GCTAGTGTTTCTGTGATTGTTGTCGCGTCGCCGCGATAAGGCAGGCGCATGAACCGCGCCACAGTCAACGGCAAGGTGGCGTCAATGTGCAGCTTTTGTGGAACATAACCGATGCGCAGGGCAGGGGCTTTTGTGATGGTTCCTTTGGTTGGCTTAATCGCCCCCACAATCGCACATAGCAATGTGGATTTGCCAGAACCGTTCGGGCCGACAATGGTGACAATCTCGCCTTTGTCGATCGACATGTTGATATTGGTAAGGGCGGTGTGACCGCCGAGTTTCATGGTTAGGGTTTCAACGGATAACAGGGTCATAAAGTTTCGGCCTTTTGGCAAGTCGGGCATGAGCCTTCGATTTCAATCACGGTGCGTTCAATCAAAAACCCCGCGGCTTTGGCGGTGGTGCCTAGGAAGTTACGTAAAGGTTCAGTTTGGGTTTCGACCACAGCTTGGCAAGTGCGACAAATCATAAAGACTGGCGCGTGGGATTTGCCGGGATGACAGCAAGCTGAATAGGCGTTCAGTTTTTCGATTTTATGGGCAAAGCCGTTGGCAACCAGAAAATCAAGGGCGCGGTAGACGATGGGGGGTTGTGAGCCCAGTCCTTCGGTATTCAGGGTGCTTAGAATATCATAGGCGCCTAGGGCTTTGTGCTCTAATAGCAGTAATTCCAAAACGCGGCGGCGTACCTTGGTTAGTTGCAAACCTTCATCGGCACAGTGTGCTTCGGCGGATGTCAGTGCGGTTTGGATGCATGTGGTGTGATCGTGTTGTTCAAATCCTATGGGCATTTGGGTATCTCATGTGTAATGTTATACTATAACATGTGGAAATATTAAACTAAGCACAAGAGTAATTTTTAAAACCCAGGGTAAAGCACATCTCACTAAATATGGTTCTAAATTTGTTTGGAAATTAAACTACTAAACTAGTGTAGTAGTTTAATAAAAATGAAATATATCGGAAAAATAAAACACACTCGTATGGCTATGTCTTGGTTTTTGCCAAGGCCTTTTGATTAATTCGACTTGAAGTCTTTGGGTCGCAGATCATAACGTGCCAAACGGTCATAAAACGTTTTACGCGGCAAGCCCAAGGCGTTGGCGGCTTCACCTGCTTTGCCGTTATTGCGTTTCAGGGTTTCTGACAGCACCAGCCGTTCAAACGTATCCATTTGGGCTGCAAGCGCGAAATCATCAGGCTGGGATTTTCGCACATTCAGGCCAACAGCTATAGTCGTGGCAAAATTGCGCAGGGCAGGGATGTTGCCAGCCCAGTCTTTCGCCATCACTTGCGCATAAACGCTTTGTGGAATTTGGGGCATGTCGGTGTTCAGGGCGCGGGTGGTTTGGCGCACAAGGCTTTCAAACAAAACCGGCAAATCTTTTTTGCGTTGTATTAAAGAGGGGATGTTAATCTCGGCGGGGTTCAGTTTGGCCAAAAGGGCCTCACTGATGTTGATTTTGCGAAGCTGTTCAATAGATTTGGTGCTGGTTGTTATTACTTTAATGTCGGCGCGGCTTTGTACTATTTTCAAAATTTCCGCCTGGGTATCGGGGCGGGTGGTTTCAAGGTTTTTAAGAGATAAACGGACGGGGCCTATTGGTAGTTTCAACTCACTAAGCGGGTCAGTCAAATTATATGAAACGAATGTGCTTTCACTGTCTGATAACCTATAAATGGTATAGCCTGCCATCTTTTTACCCGCTCCCTGTTCCCCGTAAAGATGGATATGTAAGGGCTGTCCCGATACTTGCCGAAGGTTCGCGCGCAGGTCTTTTGTGACTTGGGAAGTGCCGGGAAAATAGATAGCGGCAGGGTCGTTGCGGCGGATATTCTGTTCTATTTGGCGGGTGCGGGTAATCAGGGCGCGATGGTGAAGTGCTCTGGCTAGGACATTTAGTAAATCATTGGAAGAACATGGCTTTTCCAAAAAATCATATGCCCCCTCTTTCATTGCACGCAGCGCCATTGGCACATCTGCCTCGCCTGTCAGCATGACAACGGGCAGTTCCTTGTCTACGCTTTGGGTATATGCCAGCACATCAAAACCGTCTTTTTGCGGCATCCGTATGTCAGACAGAACCACGCCTGCAAAATTGGCCCTAATGGTGCGTCTGGCTTGGGCAAAGCCGTTGGCCTGTAGCACGGTGATGCCTTCTAGATCTAGCATTTGGGCAAGGGATGCGCGTAATGCATCATCATCTTCGATTAGCAGAACCTGTTTTTTCATGGCTGTCCCTTTTGTGGCGCAGATTTCAAGATGATGGTAAATTCTGCACCGCCTTGCGGGTGGTTGCGGCAGGTTATGTCACCACCAAAACTGCCGACAATCCCGTAGGAAATTGACAGGCCCAATCCCATGCCCTTGCTGGCCCCGATTTCTTTGGTGGAATAAAATGGTTCAAAAACGCGGGCAGCGTCTTTGAACCCAGGGCCAGTATCGCGGATATTCAGGCGTACTTCATCTGGGGAGTGCTTAAGATTAACCGTAATTGTTTTGCTTGGTTGTCCTGCCATCGCGTCCATTGCGTTGGTAATCAGATTGATCACCACCTGTTGCAGGCGCACTTGCCCACCCATGACAAATACCGGGGTTTCCGGCCCTTGGCGGTTGATAGTTACATTTTCCTGTTCACACCGAACAGTGGCCAGATTGATCGATTCATTTATGACGTTTTGCAGATCAACGGGTTCAACGGTTTCCTTTTCTTTGCGCGCAAAGGCACGCAAAGATCTAATAATACGGCTCATCCGGTCTATTTGCTGGGCGATCAGTTTGAAATTATCGCGGGCATCGTCATTGCGCCCGCGATCAATTAACTTTCCGCCGCTGTCTGCGAAGTTTTTAATTGCGGCTAAGGGCTGGTTTAGTTCGTGACTGATGCCTGCTGACATTTGCCCCATTGCGGTCAGTTTGCCTGCCTGTATCAGTTGATGTTGAGTATTGCGTAATTGTGCTGTGCGGGTGTCAACGCGCGCTTCCAACCGTGCATTGGCGGCTTCTTTGATGGCTAAAAGATCGGCAAGCCGTTGTCTGCGTTGCAACAAAGCCCACATACCCAGACCTATTATTGCAAGAACAGCGGCAACCAACATGGCCTGAACGCGGGCGGCGGCCTTTGCGTTTTTTGTGTCCATAAAAATTCGCGCAGTCATTTCGATTTGCGGAATGAACTTTGAAACGATCAGGGCCTGTGTAGGTAATTCATTGGTACCTTTGAATTTCCAAACCTTGTGGCCAAAAACCTCTGTTTTGACGTGTTTGAAAAATGGTTGCAGCGTGTGCTGTGCATAATGGCCTGTGTCAACGGGTGTGCTTTTATCCGTCGCCAAACGGCGCAATGCCAAGGATTGGCGGTTGGTGACAAAGGTAACGCCGTCGCGGTCAAAAAAGGCAAGAACCTCTTCATCGACGCGCCACTCAAATTCCAGCGCTGCAACATCCAACTGTACCACCACAACACCTGCGTGAGGTGCGCCAGACAAAGAGATGCCGCGCGCATAATAAAAATCACGGCTGTCGTCACTGGATTCTAACGCGTGATAAAACCCTAACCGCCCATTCATTGCAGCCTTTACATGGGGTCTTGTGGCATAATTATTACCGATAAAATCGTACACTTCATGCGCGTTTGAAGTGGCGATGGCTGTACCTGACTTGTTTAGGATAAAAATATTATCAGCCCCCGAAATCAGGGCAGTGTTGCGCAAAAATTCATTGGTTTTATCTGTGTCGGCAGCACCTTGAAGAATTGCTATAATCTTGGGGTGTTTTGCAAGGTAGTTTGGCAGTTGACGAAAGCTGGCTAATTGCCCCAGTAATCTGTCGCGAGCTTGCTCAATGCGCACATCACCAGTTTGGTCAAGTTGGTTTAATGTATTGCGATAGGACAGGGCAAATGTTGCGGTGGAAATCAAAGCTGCCGCGCATACATATGCGATGATGTATTTCAGACGTGAAAAATTCATATTAAAATGCGCGAATCGCCAGTGAGTTCTACATCTTGAAACCTAGCCTGTGGTCAGTGGGGTAGGCAAGAATAACTGTGTGAATATTCGCACATTAACTATTTCAGCAACTTACGGTGTATTTAAGTATCTGAAAAATAGTAGCTTTAATTATTTTTGGTTTTTTTTTGCTAAAACATGAACAAGGCCGTTTAGTCTTATTCATATGGGCAAAAGCCCAGATAGTTTCAATGGGAGAAAACAATGAAAATTTTATTAAGAGCTGCATGTATAGCCGCGGTTGCCGCCGTACCAAGTATAGCTGCCGCATCATGTGAAGACGGCGAGGTTGTCATCAAATTTAGCCACGTGACCAACACAGACAAGCACCCTAAAGGGATTGCGGCGACGTTGCTGGAAAAACGTGTGAATGAAGAAATGAACGGTAAAGCCTGTTTGGAGGTTTTCCCGAACTCTACTTTGTACAATGACAACAAAGTTCTGGAAGCCATGTTGCAAGGTGACGTGCAATTAGCTGCTCCTTCACTGTCTAAGTTCGAGAAATTCACCAAACAGTTCCGCATCTTTGATCTACCGTTTATGTTCAAAAACATCACCGCGGTTGAAGCGTTTCAAGCGTCTGCTTCCGGCCAAGGTATGCTGGACAGCATGCAAAAGCGCGGCCTGCAAGGTCTGGCTTACTGGCACAATGGCATGAAGCAAATGTCTGCTAACAAACCACTTGTGAAACCAACAGATGCAAACGGTCTTAAATTCCGCGTGCAATCTTCTGACGTTTTGGTAGCCCAAATGGAAGCCATCGGTGGCAGCCCGCAAAAAATGGCGTTTTCTGAAGTATACGGTGCGTTGCAACAGGGTGTTGTGGACGGTCAGGAAAACACATGGTCAAACATCTTCGGCAAGAAGTTCTTTGAAGTTCAAGACGGTGTGACAAACACAGACCACGGTATCATTGATTATCTATTGGTGACAAATGTTGACTGGTTGGCTGGTTTGGACGCTGATGTGCGTGACCAGTTCCTGACGATTGTTGCTGAAGTAACGGCTGCACGTAATAAGGAATCTACTGCGCTGAATGATGCGGCTAAAGCATCTATTGTTGCTGCTGGTGGTAAAGTTGTGACTTTGACAGCTGACCAACGTCAAGTTTGGGTTGACACAATGAAGCCAGTTTGGGCGAAGTTTGAAGGCGACGTAGGCGCTGACAACATCGCAGCGGCACAAGCGATTAACGCTGCAACAAACTAAAGCTTAACTGCTTAATAAGTCGGGGCGTATTACAACATGCCCCGACTTTACGATATGGACATCAGGGGAGGGTGCACATGGATCATAAACCATTATCATTTTTGGATCGCATTGAAGAAACGTTTATCGCCATATTGCTTGGCTTGATGACGGTTCTAACTTTTGCCAACGTTTTGGCCCGTTATCTGTTCAATTCTAATATTTTCTATGCGCTGGAGCTGACGGTCTTTATGTTCGCATGGCTGGTTTTGCTGGGCGCATCTTATGCGGTCAAGAAGAACGCGCATTTAGGTGTGGATGCCGTGGTGAACATGGCAAGCCCTAGTTGGCGCCGTGTGATGGGACTGATAGCGGCCTTGGCCTGCATCGTCTATGCAATGCTTTTATTGAAAGGTGCATGGGATTACTGGGCACCTTACGCCAACCTGTCGCCAACAAGCGGTCGTTGGTTTCCAACTGGGTTTGTTGAAAACTCCCGTGGGCAAGGTTGGTATGAAACCCAAGATATTCCGGTACCGTTTTTCCTGACATGGCTGGCGGATGCGTTTAACGATGGGGAAGCTTATGAAAAGCTGCCCAAGGTTATTCCTTATTTCGTGTTGCCGTTTTCCATGGCTTTGTTGCTGTTCCGCTTTTGCCAAACAGGCATGGCGATGTGGGCAGGCAAAATTGATATGATGATCGTCAGCCATGAAGCGGAAGATGAAGTTGAAGAGGCCGCTAAACGGCTGCGCGAAAGCGAAGAGGGGCAATAACCATGGATTTACTACTTTTATTTGTCATGGTTGTGGGCCTGATGCTAATCGGCGTGCCGATCGCGGTGTCCCTTGGCTTGTCTTCTATATTATTCCTGTTGTGGTTTTCCGACAGCTCTATGGCTTCTGTTGCGCAAACACTGTTTGAAGCGTTTGAAGGTCATTCGACATTACTTGCCATCCCGTTCTTTATTCTGGCGTCATCGTTCATGTCGACAGGTGGGGCGGCATTGCGGATTATTCGGTTCTCGATCGCGCTTGTCGGGCATTTACGTGGCGGTCTTGCGATTGCCAGTGTGATGGCCTGTATGATTTTTGCGGCTTTGTCGGGATCTTCGCCTGCAACTGTTGTGGCTATTGGCGGTATTGTAATCGGGGCAATGCGCCAAGCAGGTTATACAAAGGAGTTTGCTGCGGGTGTGATTTGCAACGCAGGTACACTTGGCATTCTGATCCCACCGTCTATCGTGATGGTGGTTTATGCAGCTGCGGTGGAAGTGTCCGTTGGACGGATGTTCCTTGCGGGTGTGATCCCCGGTATGTTGGCAGGTACGATGTTGATGATCGGCATCTATGTGATGGCGCGGATCAAAAATATGCCTGCGGGTGAATGGAAAGGCTGGCGCGAAGTTGCTGACAGTTTCCGCGAAGCTTTCTGGGGTCTGATGCTGATCGTGATTATTATGGTTGGTATCTACGGTATTCCAGGCCTGACCAAAGCAATTTTCACACCGACAGAGGCGGCGGCTGTTGCTTCTATCTATGCGTTTATCGTGGCGACATACATATATCGTGATATGGGGCCACTTGCTGCGCGAGAAGATCGCCCACAAACTACTGTTTTGCGAAAACCGCAAGCTTTGGTTACGGCCCTTTGGCATAAAGACACAATCAATACTTTGCTGGATGCAGGTAAACTGGTTGTCACACTGATGTTCGTGATCGCCAATGCATTGATCTTGAAACATGTGATTACCGATGAACAGGTACCACAGCATATCACCAATGCTCTGTTGGGTTATGGTTTTGGCCCTATAGCGTTCCTGATCGTGGTTAATATCATTTTGTTGATCGGTGGACAGTTTATGGAGCCATCAGGATTGCTTGTGATCGTAGCGCCTTTGGTGTTCCCCATTGCAATGGAACTGGGTATTGATCCGATCCATCTTGGTATCATCATGGTGGTGAATATGGAGATCGGGATGATAACACCGCCCGTTGGTTTGAACTTGTTTGTAACAGCAGGGGTTGCAGGCATGTCGATGATGGGTGTTGTGCGCGCTGCTTTGCCGTTCCTTGCTATCATGTTCGTATTCCTGATTATCATCACATATGTACCGTGGATTTCCACAGTTCTGCCAAATGCGGTGATGGGGCCAGAGGTAATAACCAAGTAAGCAAATAGATAAAACTACAAAAAAGCACCCCCAGATTTTGAGGGTGCTTTTTTATGTGTCATCCTACAACATGTCGTAAATTTATAATGTCAAACTGTAAGTATAAATAAAAGTTTAGAACCTAAACCCAAGGAAGATGGAAGCAGCGTTCTCATCAACACCCGTGATGCCAAACTTGTTATTGAAATGCATGTACTCAACACCCAGATGTATTTTGCCTGCGGGTTTACCCATCGCATAGCCTAAATCCCATCTGATTTGCGGTGAGAACACGATCTGGTTGTCAACGCCAGAACCTTGGTCGCCAATGAAGTCGACAAATCCTTGGGCTTTGAACTTTTGATTGCCAATGTCAAATGGCGCATGCCACACCACAGTTGCCTGATAAGTTGTGTCAAGATTACGGTCGAAAGGGTCAACAAAGTTGGTGTAGGTTGTCAGAGCAAGTGATAAAACCTGAAAACCTGGCACGTTGAAGCTAAGGCGCGGGCCAACAAGACCGACCGAAAAATCGTTACCTTGGTTAAGACCAACCTGAAAATCGAGTGCTTTAATAAAACCGTCGCCTGTGTTTATGCCAAACTGTTTGCCGTGCAACGTGTAGTAAATTTCACCGTACTGACCGCTTTCAGAACGACCGGCAGCAGGGGCGTCGTTGTTGTCTGCAAAAAAATCGACGAAGAAGAACAGATCGCCAATATCGTTTGTAGAGAAGTGTTCCAAAGTGATTGTTGCCCGATCGGTTGTCTCGGTGAAGCCGCTGCCAAAAGTAGCGTTGCTGCCCATTTTATAGCCGCCACCGTAGTGCAACTGCACCTCGGTAGTTGAAAAGCCAGCATGCGCTGCCCCACTACCCATTAGACCTAAAGTTATGGCGGCTAAACCTAGCCCCCGTTTGATATGTTTTAACGACATGATACCTCCCCTGTCTGTCAAAAGCCTGTTCATTGGAACAGACACAATTTAGTCAGCTAATTTTATCGAGTTCGCGGAAATTAAGAATACCCTATAAGGGCGAAGCTCTTTCAAAATTTACTAATCAATGGCGTGGATTAACTGTAAAATGCAGAAGCAAAAAAGGCCCCTATAAAGGAGCCTTTCAAGTTATACGGTAGTATTAATATTAGTGTTTGGCTTCTTCAACTTTGTCACCACCAAGTGACTCTGGTAGAACCAAGTTCAACAAAATCGCGATGAACGCCGCTGGCAATAGGCCAGAGGTCATCAAAATTTTGGATGTACTGCCCAAGAAACCCATTGCGTCTGGTACTTGTTGCAAACCTAGGCCCACTGACAAAGCAACCGCAAAGATCACCATGTTACGGCTGTTCCATTTAACGTCTGACAACATAGATGCACCTGCTGCGGCAACCATACCGAACATAACGATCACACCGCCCCCAAGAACTTGGATAGGTACTGTGTTAATAACGGCACCGATTTTTGGGATTAAACCACAGACGATCAAGAAGATCGCACCAATAGTCACAACGTGACGAGACATAACGCCAGTCATCGCAATTAACCCAACGTTTTGGCTGAATGAAGTGTTTGGCAAGCTGCCAAATATACCAGCAAGTGCTGAACCCAAACCGTCTGCGTAAGTTGCCCCAACAACTTCTTCATCCGTTGCTTCGCGTCCTGCACCACCTTTGGTGATACCAGATACATCGCCTACAGTTTCAATGGCAGAGATGAATGCCATCAAACACATGCCGATGATAATCGCCCAGTTAATCTCAAAACCGAACTTAAACGGGCTAGGCAATGCAAACCAACCTGCGCGGCCAATGCCTGCAAGATTTACGTCACCCATGATATAAGCCACAATGTAACCCACAATTAGGCCTATCAAAACAGCAGAAACAGATAGTAAGCCACGTGCAAAGAATTTTAGACCTAAGGTCACAAAAATCACTACACCAGCTTGAAACCAGTTATTCAGACTGCCCCATGTTGGTTTTGACATGTTGAAATCACCTGCACCACCAGCTGCATATAAAATGCCAACCTTAATCAGTGATAAGCCGATCATCAAAACGATCAGGCCAGTTACCAAAGGCGGTAAAGCAAAACGGATTTTGCCAACAAACAGCCCTAAGACTGCGTGAAACAAACCACCGATGACGACACCTGTCATCAATCCTGCAAGCCCCGCTGTGCCTGCACCAATCATGGCCGGGATCATTACGGGTAGAAAAGCAAAGCTTGTTCCCTGAACGATTGGCAATTTTGCGCCCACAGGGCCAATGCCAATAGTTTGGATCAATGTCGCAACACCTGCAAACATCATCGCCATTTGGATCAGATAGATCAGCGCTGGAATATCAGCGTTTGGCGCACCAAAACCAAAACCTGCCACACTTGCTATAATAATCGCGGGTGTAACGTTTGACACAAACATCGCCAATACGTGTTGAATGCCCAAAGGAATAGCTTTCCCCAAAGCGGGTGTATAATTCGGATCACGCAGCTGTTCTGGTGTTCCTATTGAATTGTCTGTGGACATATTTTGCCCCTCCCCAATGTTAATGGGCAGGGTTCATCCCTAAAATTTTGTGCACAATCGACATGATACCCCCCATGTTCGTCAAAAGCCTGCTTATTACAGCAGACGTGAATTGATAGTATGATAATGACGCAGTATGCGCGGTTTCTGAATACTATATAATGTTGAAACACTTTCAAGAATTTTCGAATAATAGGTGCGCAAACGGACGCTTCAACAAAGTTGAATGGCGGGTGAGCGGACAGAACAGCAATATGAATTAGGCGGCCGAAAGTCTGATCAGCAAAAGCCAAACCCCTTAATCAAATTTTCTATACTTTTTATAGCTACCTTGTTATTTATCAGTTTAAAGAGTGTGAAAAGAGTATAGGGATTTTCATGGCTGAGTTTCATAATCCAGATACAATATGGCAACCGTTTGGTGCATTCTCTATGATGGTAATTGAAGGTGCCGGAAGAACCGTGCGGCTAAAAGGACAAGTATCGCTTGATGTGTCCGGCAAGATAGTTGGCGCCAACGATATGCAGGCTCAAGTCAGGCAGGTTTTTTCTAACATAGAAACGGTGCTTTCTTCGGTTGGTGGCCAGATGTGCGACGTGATCGAGCTTGTGCACAGTACCACCGATATCGACGCATTTATGCAAACGGGCGATATTCGGCAACATTACTTTTCTGCACCCTATCCGATCACAACAACCGTAGAAGTGGCAAAGCTGTACGATCCCAATTTAGTCATCGAGATTACCGCAACCGCAGAAATTCCTCTTGATCGCTTTGTAGCACCTGAAAAACAAGCTAGGTAGTGTATATATAACAGTTGAAACTTAAAAGTAACCATACCCCGCAACACAACAAGTTAGTAGATGGGCTCAAAGCGGTCGTTGGGCGCAGCCTAGGCGGTATCTTTTCCTTCGCGGCTACAAATATTTAAACGTATAATCGTTATTATGTTAATTTATATAACCGTATTCATTGCATAGTCAGGAAAAAACACTTGGCGGACAGAGGTAATAACATCCCCTTCGTACCACGTTGTTCGGTCCACAATAAAAACCGCGTTCCCAACTGGTATATCCAACTCTTTCGCTTCGTTTACAGATGCGGGTGCTGCTGAAAAAGATATATCCCCTTTAGTGAAAGGTGCGTTCATAACAAGCCATTCATTGGCACTGATCTTTGTAAAATCAACATCTGTGATTTGCGGTAGCGCGGCCAGATTAACCCACCTTACTTCATACATATATGGTTTTTGATCGGCATAATGTAGTGCATTAAGGTAAAGGATGGGTTGCGTATTGGTTAAAGGAAATTGCTTGCACAGTATCTCCGTTGGGCTTTGTTGCGATGTATGTAACAATTTATACGCATATTTTTGCCCTTTGCCCTCTATTTCCAACCGAATGATCGGAATTTCCAAAGTTGCTTTACGCACAGGGTGCATGGCAACGCGTGTACCTGCTTTGCGGCGGCGGTCTAACAGGCCTGCATCGGCCAAGGCCCTAAGTGCGCGGTTTACTGTGGGCCTTGCACAGCCAAACTCTTGCGCAAGTTCTACCTCATTGGGTATCAGCTCACCTGGCTTCCATTGCCTGCTATGAAGTCTGCGTAACACTTCATCGTGAACGGCTTGCCAGTTGTTAAATTCTGCAACTTTTGCGCTCATAGTCACACTAAACCCTTAAGATCAGCCATTGTGCGCTTGTAGCGCGCCGTAATGGCGGCATTGTTAATGTGCTGGCCTTCCTGCACCAAATGCCTACCCGCTGACCATACATCGGTTATCATACGGTCATCGCCTGCGAAGATATAACAATCCAATACTGTATCGCCTTTGCGCCCTGACAGATCAACATGGTCGTCGCTAAGGGCGACCAAATCGGCCAAAGCCCCAACAGCGATACGGCCTGCATTACGCCCTGCGGCTTGCGCACCCCCTTTTGCAATCGCTTCAAACAAACGTCGCCCTGTAGACAATTCTGGTGTTGCAAGGGCTGCGCGTGAATGATCGCGTAACCGCTGACTATAATCCAACGTGCGCAATTCCTCTGATAATGAAATCCGTATGTTACTGTCTGACCCTATTCCCATGCGCCCGCCATGTTCTAACCAGCGAACCGCATCAAATATACCATCCCCTAAACTAGCTTCGGTGATTGGGCACAGGCCTGCAACCGCGCCTGTTTGCGCCAGCTCAATGGTTTCATGGGGTTGCATTTGGGTACAATGAATTAAGCACCAGTGCGGGTTTACATCCACATTATCTAACAACCATTCCACAGGGCGCTGCCCCCATGCGGCTTGCACCTCTTCAACCTCTGCGATCTGTTCAGCTAAGTGAATATGCACAGGCCCCCCTGCTGCCAAAGCCGCCGTTTGCGTCAAGCTTTCAGGGGTAACAGCGCGTAAACTATGCGGTGCTACACCAATTTGTGCGTCACTTGGTAGGTTTTTCATACCATTCTTTGCCTGTTCAAAAAGGCGGGCAAATTGGTCTGTATCATTGCCAAACCGTATTTGCCCATTCCCTAACGGTCTTTGGTCACAGCCGCCAAACTGGTAATGTACAGGTAATAAAGTCAGCCCAATGCCCGTTGAATCAGCCGCCGCCGTAATGCGATCACTCATTTCGGATAACTTGTCATAAACACTACCACCGGGTTGATGGTGCAGATAATGAAACTCTGTATTATTTGCATAACCCGCTTCCAGCATTTCCATCTGAACAAAGGCGGCTATTGCTTCTATATGATCGGGGGTTAGTTGATCTAAAAATTTGAACATCAACTGTCGCCACGTCCAAAAACTATCATTTGAATTTGGACCGCGCCGTTCAGTTAAGCCAGCCATTGCGCGTTGGAATGCGTGACTGTGCAGGTTTGCTGGGGCAGGTAACAAACTACCCAGTTTCATGCCTTGTGCTGCACAGCCCGTTTTAATTGATACAATTATGCCTGCATCATCCACTTCAATCAAAACATCATCTGCCCAGCCATTTTCCAAAAGAGCTTGCTTTGCCCAAAGCATTTTCATCACACATCCAGTCTTGACAATATATTTATTATGTATGTACATAATATTTCAGATATACAATTATATCAAGGAATTTGTTCACTGATGTTATATGTAAATACCACCATTGCCACGATGAATGCAGGCGGTTCATATGGGTTGATCCCAAAAGGGGCTGTTGTCACTAAGGGTGACAGTATTATTTGGGTTGGCCCTGAAAAAGATTTGCCAAAAAAGTATTTTCATCATGGTAAGCATGATTTTGGTGGGCGCTTAGTTACCCCTGCCCCAATAGATTGCCACACGCACATCGTACACGGTGGCAACCGTGCAGCCGAATTTGAACAACGGCTAAAAGGTATCAGCTACGCAGAAATAGCGCGTTCTGGCGGCGGTATTGTGTCAACCGTAAATGCCACACGCACTGCATCACAGGCAGACTTACTTGCAACAGCCCTGCCCCGCGTTGATGCGATGATCGAAGAAGGGGTTTCTTTAATAGAAGTAAAATCAGGTTACGGTTTGGATCAAGAAACCGAACTAACAATGCTACGTGTAGCCCGTGCCATTGCAACACACCGCAATATTCGCGTAAAAACCAGTTTTTTGGGCGCGCATGCAGTTCCAGCTGAATACAAAGACAATGCCGACGCTTATATAGATGATGTATGCATTCCAGCTTTGAAAGCAGCACATGCAGAGGGTTTGGTAGATGCTGTAGATGGATTTTGTGAAGGCATCGGTTTTACCCCACAACAAATTGAGCGCGTATTCAAATGTGCCCAAGCATTGGGAATAAGGGTAAAATTGCACGCAGAACAGCTGACAAATATTGGCGGCACTAAACTTGCTGCAAAATACCACGCACTTTCCGCTGACCATATTGAATATGCCACCGAAGAAGATGCAATCGCTCTTGCACAAAGTGGGACAGTGGCGGTTCTGTTGCCTGGTGCATTTTATACACTGCATGAAACTCAAAAACCCCCCATTGATGCCTTTCGTAAGCACAATGTGCCTATGGCACTAGCAACGGATTGCAATCCGGGGTCATCCCCCACAACCTCTATTTTATTGGCAATGAACATGGGTTGCACCTTATTCAGCCTAACCCCAGAGGAAGCTCTTGCAGGTATAACGTGTAATGCAGCAACCGCTCTGGGCCTAACTGACACTGGGCGCATAGCCAAAGGAATGCGCGCTGATTTTGCTGTATGGGATGTGCAACACCCAGCAGAACTAGCTTATCGTTTTGGATTTAACCCTTTGCACAAACGCATTGTTGGAGGCGTCGAATGACACTTATACGATTATCGCCGGGCAATACTGTTCTGGATGACCTTAAAATTATCTGGTCAAGTGATGTAGCTGTTGAACTAGATCCTGCGGCCCGCGCGGCTGTTGATAAAGCTGCCGCATTGGTGCGTAGTGCCGCTGACGGGCAAGAAGCCGTTTATGGTGTAAACACAGGTTTTGGCAAACTTGCATCTGTCAAAATCGCATCCGAAGATACTGAAACTTTGCAGCGCAATTTGATCTTATCACATTGTTGTGGTGTAGGGGACAGTTTGGATAGCGGCACGACCAGACTGATGATGGCGTTAAAACTGCTATCATTGGGTCGCGGCGCATCAGGGGTGCGTTGGCAAATTATAGAACTGCTGGAAGCGATGATTTCCAAAGGCGTTATCCCCGTTATTCCCACACAAGGCTCTGTTGGCGCATCAGGTGATTTAGCCCCCCTTGCCCATATGGCCGCCGCAATGATCGGGCAAGGTGCTGCAACATTTCAAGGCGAAACACTAACAGGCGCACAAGCATTAGACCGTGCGGGTTTAACCCCAGTTATCCTAGGCCCAAAAGAAGGCTTGGCATTAATTAACGGTACACAGTTTTCAACGGCTTGCACTTTAACTGGCCTATGGGCAGCTTTAACCAATGCTACAAATTCGGTTGTGACAGCTGCCCTTTCTACCGATGCAATCATGGGTTCCACAGCCCCATTGGTTGCAGCAATACACGAATTACGCGGGCATGCTGGCCAGATAAATGTGGCCCGCGAAATGCGCGCCCTTATGGCAGGTAGTGAAATTCGCGAAAGCCATCGCAGTGATGATACCCGCGTTCAAGACCCTTATTGTATCCGCTGTCAGCCCCAAGTCACAGGTGCAGCCGTTGATCTGTTGCACAGTGTTGGCAAAACTTTAGAGGTTGAAGCAAATGCCGTTACTGACAACCCCCTTGTACTGGTTGATGAAGGAATTATCGTTTCAGGCGGGAATTTTCATGCAGAACCTATTGCGTTCGCCGCAGATCAAATTGCACTAGCTATCGCTGAAATTGGTGCAATATCCCAACGCCGCGTCGCCCTTATGGTTGACCCCACACTTAGTTTCGATTTGCCGCCATTTTTAACCCCAGACCCTGGCCTTAACTCTGGCCTGATGATTGCAGAAGTAACAACCGCTGCCCTGATGAGTGAAAACAAACATCTGGCAAACCCATGCAGCACAGATAGCACACCAACAAGCGCCAATCAGGAAGATCACGTATCTATGGCCGCACACGGGGCAAGGCGTCTGGAACGCATGAACAAAAACCTGAACGTTATCCTAGGGGTAGAATTGATATGTGCTGCCCAAGGAATAGAGTTTAGAGCCCCGCTTAAAACCAGTGCCATTTTGCAAGATGTTATTGCCACCACGCGCAATCAAATTCCTGCAATAGAACAAGACCGTTATCTGGCACCTGACATAGAAAATGCGGCTAAAATGATAGCGGATGAAACGCTTCTTCAGGCAGCAGGTATAAATGTAACGCATTTAAGAGGTAAATCATGACCAATCCACGCCACAATCAACGTGATGTATTCCCAGCAACTGGCACAGAAATTACTGCCAAAAGTTGGCTAACCGAAGCCCCAATGCGCATGTTAATGAACAACCTGCATCCCGATGTTGCGGAAAACCCGCATGAGCTGGTTGTTTATGGCGGCATTGGGCGTGCGGCACGCACTTGGGCTGATTTCGACCAAATTGTTGCCAGCCTAAAAGATCTGGAAGGCGATGAAACATTGCTTGTGCAATCAGGTAAACCTGTGGGCGTATTTAAAACCCATGCGGATGCGCCACGCGTGATCATCGCTAACTCTAATCTGGTACCACATTGGGCTACATGGAATCATTTCAACGAGCTGGATAAAAAAGGTTTGGCCATGTACGGCCAAATGACGGCTGGTTCATGGATTTACATTGGCAGCCAAGGAATTGTTCAAGGGACCTATGAAACCTTCGTAGAGGCTGGTCGGCAACATTATAATGGTGACTTAACTGGCAAATGGATTTTAACAGGCGGGCTTGGTGGCATGGGTGGCGCCCAACCTCTAGCCGCCGTTATGGCAGGTGCCAGTTGCTTGGCTGTTGAATGCAATTCTGACAGTATAGATTTCCGCCTTCGTACAAAATATGTTGATGAGCGCGCTGAAACATTGGACGAAGCGCTGGATATGATCGCACGTTGGACAAAAGCAGGGGTTGCCAAATCCGTTGGCTTATTGGGCAATGCTGCGGACATTTTCCCTGAATTGGTAAGGCGTGGCGTTCGCCCTGATATTGTTACCGATCAAACATCGGCACACGATCCTATTAATGGGTATTTACCACAAGGCTGGACAATGGCCCAATGGCGTGATGCCCGTGAAAATAACCCAAAATCAGTTGAAAAAGCAGCGCGTGCCAGCATGAAAATCCATGTTGCGGCTATGGTGGACTTTTGGAATGCAGGCGTGCCAACACTGGATTACGGTAATAACATCAGGCAGGTTGCTTTGGACGAAGGGCTGGAAAATGCGTTTGCATTCCCAGGATTCGTGCCTGCCTATATTCGCCCCTTGTTTTGTCGGGGCATCGGCCCGTTTCGGTGGGCAGCCCTTTCAGGTGACCCTGAAGACATTTATAAAACTGATGCGAAAGTAAAAGAACTGATTGATGATGCCCATCTGCATAACTGGCTGGATATGGCCCGCGACAGAATTGCGTTTCAAGGTTTGCCTGCACGTATTTGCTGGGTTGGTCTTGGGGTGCGCCATAAACTGGGATTAGCGTTTAATGAAATGGTGCGCACAGGTGAGCTAAAAGCACCCATCGTTATCGGGCGCGATCATCTTGATAGTGGGTCGGTTGCATCTCCCAACCGTGAAACCGAAGCGATGAAAGATGGCTCTGATGCAGTTTCTGATTGGCCACTTCTGAACGCACTCCTAAACACTGCATCGGGGGCTACATGGGTTTCCCTGCATCACGGCGGCGGCGTAGGCATGGGCTTTTCGCAACATTCAGGCATGGTTATATGTTGTGATGGCACCCCAGAGGCAGATCGCAGAATTGAACGCGTTTTATGGAATGACCCCGCAACAGGTGTTATGCGCCATGCAGATGCAGGGTATGATATAGCCCTTGATTGCGCCCGTGAAAACGGTTTGAACTTACCGGGAATTCTAAATCGGTAATATAAAGCTCAAACCCACTTTAAGATACTTCAGGAAGCTACACTATGACACAAACATTCGATGCAATTATTATTGGTGCAGGCGTTATTGGCGCCAGCGTTGCAAAAGAAATGGCTGCAAAAGGGTTAAAAACCCTTTCAATAGATAAGCTGCCAGAGGCTGGATATGGCTCTACTTCAGGTTCATGCGCTATTATTCGCACCTATTATTCAGCATTTGAAACATGTGCTCTTGCTTATGAAAGTTGGTTTTACTGGAAAGATTGGGCAAATTATATTGGCACGCACGATGAAGCAGGATTAATCGAATACCATGATACAGGCTGTCTGGTTATCAAAACACCCCATAACAAAAACCTGAAAGATGTTTGTCAAATCATGGATCAGGTTGGCTGCCCTTACAAAAATATAGATGTAAAAGACGTGCCAAACTATCTTAAGGGGGCAGATATGCAGCAGTTTGACCCCGCCAAACGCCCAGAAGATGATGACTTTTGTGAACCCACAGGGCCATCCGTTTCAGGCGCTGTTTTCTTTCCACGCGGCGGCTATGTAAGTGACCCCAAACTATCTGCCCATAATGTACAGCGTGCAGCAGAAGCAAATGGCGCGACTTTTAAATTCAACACAGAAGTCGCTGAAATTCGCACCGACAACGGTCGTATTGCTGGTGTAACACTTGCGGATGGCAGCCAAATTGATGCGCCCATAGTGGTAAATGTTGCAGGCCCGCATTCTTTTGTTATCAACCGTATGGCAGGTGTGATTGATGGTATGAACATCACAACACGCGCATTACGCCATGAAGTGGCTCACGTTCCAGCCCCCAAAGATGGTGCTTTTGATAATAATGGTACGGTTTATTCAGACAGCGATATTCACACTTATGCCCGCCCAGATGTCGGCAATAACATTCTAATTGGTTCAGAAGATCCTGCGTGTGATCCAAAAGAATGGGTAGAAGACCCGGACAACTTCAATGACAGTTTCACAGACCAGTGGAAAATCATGGTGATGCGTCTGGCCCAACGCCTGCCTGAACTTGGTATTCCTGAACAGGCTAAAGGTGTGGTTGCACTTTATGATGTAACCGAAGACTGGATGCCTATTTATGATAAAAGCGACTTGCCCGGATTTTACATGGCAATCGGTACCAGTGGAAACCAGTTTAAAAATGCGCCCGTCGTAGGTAAAATCATGGCCAACCTTATTGAACAGGTTGAAGCCGGGCACGACCACGATAACAATCCGTTAAACTTCCATTTGGGCAATATAAACACTTATATTTCATTAGGTACGTTTTCGCGTAACCGTGAAATAAATCAAAATTCCAGCTTTTCTGTAATCGGCTAGACGTTAGCTACAAATTTAGTCTGTGACCTCATCACGAATGGAGTCACATTCTAAAAACACATCCTTAAGGCAAACTTTGCATATCGCACGATTCAGGTCAGCCGTCGCATCCGACACTGCCTCACCTTTAGAGCTAAACAAATGATCTTCGCCAAGTTCGTCAATTACGTGCAGCTTACGAAGATTGTTAATCAATGGTGGAAACAGGGCAACAATACGAAATGATCCACCCTTGGATTTCACTTCTCTAATTGTTTCAATCAACAAATCAGCTCCTGCCAGATCTATCTTGCCCACACCCTTTAAATACAAAATCATGTGAATTTGTTTTGGCTTATCGCTGCGCATTTTTTTGATTTTGCGCTCAACATGTTCTACAGACCCAAAATAAAGCGGCCCATCTAAACGAAACGTCACCAACTGCGGGCATTGATCCATATCATGTGCTTCTACATCCCGAAATTTACGCGCACCGTTTGGTGCAACAACAGGTGCTGTTATCGGCAGTTCAGGATACGCACTTTCATAGATAAAAACACATAGTGACGCGATCACACCAACATAAATCGCGAAATCTAATTCAATTAGCAGCCCAGCACCCAAGGTAAGTAGTAAAATCACCGTTTCAGGACTTTTAGAAACCACGATATGTTTAATTTCTTTCACATCTATTAGTTTCCACGCCACAAACAGAATTAACCCTGCCATTGCTGGTGTTGGAATATAGGCCACTAAAGGCGCGATAAACAAAAGTGTCAGACCCAAAAAAATACTGGCAAATATGCCCGATAAAGGTGTGACGGCACCCACGGCCGCATTCAAACCACTTCTGGTAAAAGAACCAGAGCCTGCGTAACACTGGAAAAATCCCCCCACTACATTGGATAGGCCCTGCCCGATCATTTCCTGATTTGCGTCAAACTGTTCTTTGCGACGCACAGCAAAAGCCCGCCCGATAGAAATTGCTTCTAGCAGGCCCACCAATGCAATCGCAGCCGCCCCTGGTGCCAGTGCGCCAATATCGCGCAACACACCCGTTGGGGGTGCAAATGTCAGCGCAAGCGGGGGCAACGATCCTACCATTGAAACGCCATTGTTTTCGGCATCTAATAACCACGCCAAAAATGACCCCGCAATAAGTGCAAAAAGAAACCCAGGTAAACGCGGGGCCAGTTTTTGTAGTATGATCGCACTTATCAATGTGCTGGCAGCAATCGCCAAAGCAAAACCATTAATTTGCGTGAAATGTTCTGCCAGCTGCACTAAACGTTCCACCACATTTCCGCCGCGCTCGACATGTAAACCTAACGCCCCTGCCAACTGACTGACAGCGATCAATACTGCCGCCGCCGCTGTAAACGCCGTCATTACCGAATGCGAAACAAATGAAACAAGCCCGCCCAAACGCCCAAAGCCTGCCGCAAGTTGAAACATGCCCACAAGAATGGTCATCATCAAAGCCAGCTCAATATATCGCGCGGTTTCTGGTACTGCAAAATTGTTAAGCGTTGCAAACAACACCGCAGAAATTGCGGTTGTCGGCCCTGAAATCATTATCATCGAAGAGCCAAAAATAGCAGCTACAACAGCCGTTATCATCGCCGTGTACAACCCATATTCAGGCGGCAAACCTGCAATGGTGGCAAACGCCACGCCTTGAGGCAAAACAATAGCCGCATTCACAAAACCCGCATAAGCGTCAGCCGTTACAGTTTTTCCGTTAATTTCTGAAACCCAGTTATAGTCTGGGAATATGGATGGAATACGCATTGATGACGTAACTTTCAGTATTAAATATCTGTGTGCATTCAATCCCCTTAATCCTACTACACAAAAGATAAAGAGGAAAACTTGTCACAGAACTACATTTCAATATTTTTAAGGGCTGTTTATTTAAATCAAAGTATATCCATCCTGTGAAACTGTCCCCTTTTTGAACTTCATGTACTTTCTTTCTGACGGTTGATTTCCCCGCAAATACACGGCTACAAGGTACGTAAATCGCGTAAAAGGATCACTAAATATGTTCGATATAGGTTTCGGGGGTGTGTCATAACCCCTACCCCTTATGATTATTGTATCATCGGCGCAGGCATTATCGGCCTGACAATCGCGTATGAACTAACCAAAAAGCAGCCCAAAGCACGGCTGATTATCATTGATAAAGAACCCAGTGCGGCCCAACACCAAACTGGGCGTAATTCTGGTGTAATTCATGCAGGCGTTTACTATACACCAGGCAGCCTAAAGGCAACGCTTTGCCGCAAAGGCGTGCCTGCAATCATTAATTTTTGCACCAAGCATCAGGTCGCTTATGAACAATGCGGTAAGCTGATTGTCGCGGTTGACGCGGATGAAGCTACACGGCTGGACGGGCTTTATACCCGTGCAATAGAGAACCAAATTCAGGTCAAGAAAATCGACAGTACTGAAATGGCGAAAATTGAGCCTAACATTAACGGGGTCAGCGCAATCCTATCCCCAACAACGGGTATCGTAGATTATGCCGGCATATGCCACAAACTGGTAGAATTGCTTACAGCAAAAGGTGTGATTTTTCAGTTTTCAACTACCGTCATAAACTTACACGAATCCCCCGATGAAGCCGTAATTGAAACCAATCAAGGCACCATAAAAGCAGCACAGCTAATTGTCTGTGCTGGTCTGCAAGCTGACCGTCTGGCAGATATGATGGGCATGGCAGATGATTTTCGCATCGTTCCTTTTCGCGGTGAATATTTTCGACTGGCGGAAAAACACAATACAATCGTCAACCATCTTATTTACCCCGTGCCTAAACCGGGCTTGCCGTTTTTAGGCGTTCACCTAACCAAAATGGTCGGCGGTTATACCACTGTCGGCCCGAACGCAGTGCTGTCACTGGGGCGCGAAGATTACCAACGGTCTTTCTTTGAACCCGTTGATACATGGCGCACAATATCTTACCCTGGCTTTTGGAAATTGATGAACCGCTTCAAATTAGCGGGCCTGTCTGAACTGAAACGCAGCCTATCCAAATCTGCCTATATGAAAGAGGTGCACCGATATTGCACCACAATATCTGTTGATGATTTAGAACCTTATCGCACAGGCATTCGGGCAATGGCCGTTGACCCAAAAGGCAACATGATCGACGACTTTTTGATTAAGAAAACCGCGCGGTCACTGCATGTCTGCAATGCCCCGTCACCTGCGGCCACTTCATCTTTTGCTATCGCCGATCACCTGTTTGAAAAAGGTTATTTATAAAACGTCTTTTGCAACCTTATCCAGCGCAGTTTCAACACGATTGAACATGTCTTTGACCTGATCCTCGGTAATAATTAGCGGCGGACAAAATGCCATCGCATCATACATGTTACGCGAAATCAAACCGTTATCCATGAACGACGCATTCGCCAACGCCCCCAACTGTCCGGGTGCATCCAGACCTTTCTTGGCCGTCTTATCAGTCACCAAATCCAAGGCGCCGATTAACCCTATACCCCGCACTTCACCCACCAGTGGATGACTTGCAAAATCGCGCAGAGTTTTTTGGAATATCACACCCAGCTCTGCAGCATGTGCCACCAAACCGCGTTCTTCGATAATATTCAAGTTTTCCAAGGCAACCGCCGCCCCAACAGGATGCGCACCACCAGTATAACCGTGGCCTAATATACCTATTTTGCCGGATTCTTCGGCAATCGGGTCATAAACCCGATCATTCATCATAAAGGCTGAAAACGGAAAATACGTTGACGTGATCTGCTTTGACATCACTATTACATCTGGCTTCATACCAAAAGTTTCAGAACCAAACATTTTACCAGTTCGCCCAAAGCCGCAAATCACTTCATCTGCAACCAGCAGAATGTCATACTTACTTAGCACCGCCTGCATTTTTTCCCAGTAAGTCACAGGCGGCACGATCACACCCCCTGCCCCCATAAGCGGTTCCGCAAACATCGCGGCAATGGTTTCTGGCCCCTCCGCCAAAATCATTGTCTCTAGATCAGTGGCACAACGCGTAGCAAACGCCTCTTCGGTTTCGCCATCCTGCCCTTCGCGCCAGTAATGCGGACAAGTCGTGTGCAACACACCTTCAATCGGCAGATCAAAACTGCGATGATTATTCGGCAAGCCCGTCAAACTGGCCGACCCAATCGTCACCCCGTGATAGCCGCGAATACGGCTGATGAATTTTTTGCGCTCTGGCTGCCCCAAAGAATTAGAACGATACCACAGCATTTTCATAACCGTGTCATTGGCTTCTGAACCAGAGTTGGTGAAAAACACTTTCGACATTGGCACAGGCGCCAACCCAATCAGTTTTTCCGCCAAATCAATAACTGGCCCGTGACTGCGATGCGCAAAGTTGTGATAATATGGCAGTGCCTGCATCTGCTTTGTCGCCGCATCGATTAAACGCTGTTCGGAAAATCCCAAAGCGGTTGACCAAAGCCCTGCCAAAGCCTCAATATATTTATTCCCATCGCTGTCGCGCACATAGATCCCTTCACCACTTTCAATAATCTTCGGCCCAACCTGCGGGTGTGCAGCCGCATTAGTATAGCTGTGAAAATGATGCGCAATATCACGCGCTTCGGGTGAGTTTTTTTGAACAGTCATACGAACCTCCATTTTTTGCCACGTTGGGGGGAATTTGATCAAATTTCAAGAGGGATTCTGACGTAAAAATTATAATTTCTTGCGCAGCTCAAACTTCTGAATTTTGCCCGTCGCAGTCTTAGGCAATTCACCAAAAATCACTTGCTTAGGCCGCTTAAAACCAGCAAGCTTTTCCCTACAAAAATCTATTATTTCCTGCTCGGTTGTAACGGCACCGTCCTTTAGCTCCACAAATGCACAGGGCACTTCACCCCACTTGTCATCCGGCTTGGCCACAACAGCTGCCAAAGATACGGCAGGATGCCGATGCAACGCCCCTTCAATTTCCACCGAAGAAATATTCTCTCCGCCCGAAATGATAATATCCTTCAAACGATCTTTCACTTGCGCATAGCCGTTCGGGTGCATCACTGCCAGATCGCCGGTATGAAACCACCCGCCTTCAAACGCTTCCGCAGTTGCTTGCTCGTTTTTCAAATAGCCCTTCATCGTCGCATTGCCGCGCATCAATATCTCGCCGATGGTTTGCCCATCTGCTGGCACATCCGTCATGGTTTCCGTATCAACCACCCGCATGTCTTCCATCATCACCATGATGGCCCCCGTGCGCGCCTTAATTTCGGATCGCGCCGAGGTATCCAGCCCATCCCACTGCGCATTCCAAGTACACATCAAAGTATGCCCATAAGTTTCCGTCAGCCCGTAAACTTGTGTTACATTAAACCCAAGCTTCTCAATTCCCTCTAAAATTGCCGCAGGTGGCGGGGCACCCGCTGTAAAAACCTCAATCCCATGGTCAAACTGTTTGCGATCTGCATCATCCGCATTCACAATCATACCCAATACAATCGGGGCACCCCCGAAATGGCTGATCTTATACGTATCAATCGCATCATAAATCACTTTAGGCGTCACAACCCGTGTGCAAATAATGGTACCCACCACAGCGGCCATTGACCACGAATGACACCAACCATTGCAATGGAACATTGGCACAATCGCCAGATATTTCGGATGGCGCGGCAATGGCCAATCAGACACGGTTCCGATCGCCATCAAATACGCACCGCGATGGTGGTAAACCACACCTTTGGGCTTGCTAGTGGTGCCTGACGTATAGTTCAACGCAATGGCATCCCATTCATCACCCGGCATTTCCCAGTTAGCGTTCGCATCACCTGTTGCCAAAAATGCTTCATAGTCGATACTGCCAACCGCGTGGGGATTTTCATTCACCTGCTTGTCCAGAATATCAATTACCAACAAATCAGGATTGTTCACTTGCGCAATCGCCTTGACCCCTTCGGGCGACAATTCCGCATCAATAATGACAACGCGCGCCTCACCATGCTCTAGAATATACGCAATCGTATCCGCTTCCAGCCGCGTGTTGATGGTGTTCAAAACGGCACCCGACATCGGGATACCAAAATGCGCTTCAACCATTTCAGGCAGATTTGCCGAAATTATCGAAACCGTATCCCCTTTGCCGATCCCATGCGCACGCAAAGCCGAGGCCAAGCGGCAACACCGCTCATAAACCTGCCCCCAACTATACTGTCGCGATCCATAAACCGTGGCGGGATAATCTGGAAACATGGTTGCTGTGCGTTTCAAAAAAGACAGCGGCGTCAGTGCAACAAAATTAGCTGCATTCCGATCGAAACATTCATATTTATTTGCGTCCACCCTAAATCCCCTTAATTTCTAACAGCTTGGCCCTTATCCAACAGGCCAGCAATCCGCGCATGGCTTTCCTTGGTTTTCGCCAAAACCAAAAACGCCGCCCGCTCACGATCATACAAATCCTGTTCACTTTGTTGCAAGCTGTCATCACTATCAGTGTTCACCACAATCGTCGCCACCTGCATCGCCACCGTTTTATCATGCAGAAAAAACATCCCGTCATCCACACCCTTTTGCATAAAATCGGACATACGCGTTAGCAACGCACGCCCCGGTAATTCAAACACAGGCACCGATTGTGGCGTATAGCCTGCTTGCATTTCCTTTAACGCATTGGTCGCGGTAACAACCAGCTTGTCGCGGTTAATCACCTCAATATCACGTTCAGGCAGAAAATATTGGAACCGTGCCGACATATCAGGACTGCTGCCTATTTGCCCATAACCGATTTGCATCCATGTATTCCAAGCCGCTTTTTCCCAGTCACCCGTCGCCTGAAACCACCGCCAAAGCGTTTCTTTAACACCGCCCCCCGATGGTACCACACCGACACTGGTTTCAACCAATCCGAACACCGTGTTGGTGTGGGCCACAACCTTGTCACAATGCAATAATACTTCAAACCCCCCGCCAAGACTTAGGCCCGAAGGGGCGCCAACAACAGGCACAGGCGCATATTTTAACGCTTTAACAGCTTGTTGGAAATCGTTCAGGAACCCATCCATACCATCCCAATTTGACGTTTCTATGAACGCTCGAAACCGGTTTAAATCAACACCGGCAGAAAAATGTTGCGCATCATTATGCACTAAGATCCCCTTGCCATGATCCTTCGCCGCAGCCGCCACAACCTCCATCGAAGCCCCCGTCAGTGCGTTTGCTTTGGAATGAAACTCAATTAGTCGCAAATCGCCCTGCAACGCATAAAGGCTTGCCGCCTCATTGCGCACAATCGGCGTCAGCGTGCGTTTGGTCATATGAAACCGCACCGTGCCTTCTGGTAAAATCACAGGTGTCGGATGCCCCGCCACCCGCACGGTCAGCACATCCCCTGCAACTGCATAAAATGGCGCGTTGCCTTGCAACGCCATTGGCAACGGTAAGCCCGCTTCTTCAACCAAAATTCTAACCGTATCAGCCCCAAGTGCGTCCATCATTTCAAACGGTCCGCGCACCCAGTTAAAGCCCAACTTCATCGCGTCATCAATATCCTGCGGGCTTGTCGTAACCGCAGGGATCAGGTCAGCCGCATAGGCAAAAACACGGCCCAACATACGGCGGCAAAACGTGGTTTCAACCCCGTTACCCGCAATCAGTTCCGTCAAAACCTCACGCCCCAAAGCTTGGTTCTGCGCCGCTTTCACAGCCTTCATAGGTAATTCAGAAACACGCGGGCGCACATCACCCGTGCCCAAATCAACCGCCATATCCTGCCCGTCAATACTTCGGTAAAAACCGCCTTTACCCTTATCACCCGTGAAACCATCCGCCACCATATCGCAGATCAACGGCATCACTGGATTGCCTTTGGTACCAACAGCATGAAACACATCGCCCGCAGGCAAGATAACACCTAATGTGTCGACCACATCCGACATCAGATCAACACCGATTAAATCATACAATCCAAACACACCCGTTTTGGGAATACCCATAGGGCGGCCCATCAACGCATCAGCCTGTTCCACGCTTAAACCCAGTTTAAACGCCTCATCCATACCAACTTGCAGCGCAAAGACCCCAACACGATTACCCAGAAAGCCGGGCGTATCATTACACCGCACAACACCTTTGCCCATGACCGTGTCATTATAATCGGCCAAACTGTCCATAACTGCTTCATCGGTATCAGCACCGCGCACCAGTTCCAGCAAGCGCATATAGCGCACAGGATTAAAGTAATGTGTAATGGCAAAGCGCTTACGAAACGCAGTTGACATATCTTCTACCAGCAGCGAAATTGGAATGGTTGACGTGTTGGATGTCACAATACACTTATCAGAAACTACAGCGTTTAGGCGTGCATACAAGTCTTTCTTAATGTCCAGCCGTTCAACAATCGCCTCCACGATCCAGTCGCATTCCGCTAGCTTATCAAAGTCATCCCTAATATTGCCCAGTCCAATCAGATCAATCCGTTTCTTGTTCACCAATGCAGGCGGGTCAGATTTCAGCAAACGTTCCTTGGCAGCATTGACCACACTGTAAGCATCATCCTTTCCCGGCAAATCCATCAGCAACACAGTTTGCCCTGCGTTGGCAATTTGTGCGGCAATCCCAGCACCCATTGTGCCCGCACCGATCACGGCTATTCTTTTAAATTTTAGCATTCCTAATTAACCTCAAAAAACTGGCGCAATGCCTTATTGACTTCAACAGGGCGCTCAGATGGCAACATATGCCCCGCCCCCGCAATAATCACCGGATCAGAAACCTTCAACGCTTGCGCCATTTTCAACCCGAACTTCACAGGTGTCATCTTATCTTTTTGCGCCAAAATCACCTGACACGGGCACGTAACAGCTGCCGCTGCATCGGCACCACCTGCATAATTTGCACAAGCAGTTAAATCCGCAAACAAAGCACCTGTTTCATTTGCCGCCATTAATTGCTTGCCATAGTTCATATGGTCTTGCCCTGGCATCGTGTGATCGTGCCGATGCCCATCACGCCCATGCCCCCAGTCAGTCATTGCCGCTATTGCCGCAACTTCCTTATTTTCAGCCATGCCCAAAAGTGCATCATTCACAGGGATCGCCAAAGCAGTTGCCACTTGCGACAAACCCTTCACTTTACCCGAATGCCGTCGCGCCAATTCCAACCCTATTAACCCGCCTTGTGAATGCCCAATAACATTTGCAGAAGCCACGTTTAGTACATCCAGCAATTCGGCCACCCAATCGGCCATATCCTCAATACTGGTCAAAGCCGCCCCTTCAGACAACCCATGTGCAGGCATATTAGGCGTTAAAACCTGCCACCCCCGATTGGCAAAAAATCTACCTTGCAACATAAAACTTAAATGGCTTTGCCCGCTGCCATGTAAAAACAACAGCACATTACCCGACGCATCAAACGCCCGCCCACCTGTAGAAATAAACGTTTCCTGCCCGCGCACCATCACCTTCATTTTGCGGCTCCCGCAACTTTGCCCGCAATGCGCAGTGCTGCATTGAAATCATCCGCAAGGTCTTCAAAATCTTCCAACCCAACTGAAATACGCACCAAATCATCCGTTAACCCTGCCGCTTTCATTGCGTCAGGTGTGATATGTGAATGGGTTGTAGACCCAGGGTGGATCACCAATGTTTTTGCATCCCCCACATTCGCCAAATGTGACGCCACCTGAACATTTTCAATAAATGCGCGTCCCGCATCACGCCCACCTTTAATACCGCAAGCAATAATAGACCCTGCCCCTTTAGGCATCAGTTGTTTTGCAATCGCGTGGTCAGGATGATCGGGTAAATTGGGGTGTTTCACCCATGAAATACCTTCGTGATTGGCCAGAAAATCCAACATTTTAACTGTATTCGCCATATGCCTTTCCATCCGCAGCCCCAGGGTTTCAAGCCCTTGGATCAAATGAAACGCATTAGTCGGGCTTAAACACGGCCCAATGTTATACATCCCTTCGGTGCGCACGCGGGTAATAAAGGCCGCAGGGCCAAACTCTTCCCACAGGTTCACACCCTGAAATCCGAAATGCGGTTCTGTCAGGGTCGGAAAACGATCGTTTTGCCCCCAGTCGAAATTACCGCCATCAATTACCGCACCGCCCAATGCAATGCCATGCCCGCCGATCCATTTGGTCAGCGAATGGATAACAATATTCGCGCCATATTCTAACGGCTTGAACAGCCATGGCGTGTTGAATGTCGCATCTATCACCAATGGTACACCCGCCGCCGCAGTAATTTTGCCAACCTCTGGTACATTCATTATATCCATGCCCGGATTGCCGATCACTTCACCAAACACCATCTTAGTATTTGGTTTAATTGCGTCCTTGAACCCAGCTAGATCATTGGGTTTTACGAAAGTCGTGCTAATTCCATAGCGGCTAAGCGTGTGTTCAAACAGGTTGATATTGGCACCGTACATCTGCGACGAAGACACAATATGATCGCCGGCACTGCACAAGCCCAGCACTGTTAAAAACAATGCCGCCATGCCAGAGGATGTAGCAACACAACCAATACCACCTTCTAATGCTGCCAGCCGTTGTTCCAACACGGCTACAGTCGGGTTGGAAATCCGCGAATAGATATGCCCGCCCACTTCCATGTTAAACAAAGCCGCCGCATGTTCGGTATCTTGAAACACATAAGATGTCGTTTGATGGATAGGCACGGCACGACTGCCAAACCGTGCATCAGGGGTATGTCCTGCATGTAATCCTAAAGTATTAAATTTGTAGTCACCACTCATGACCAGCCCTCCTGATGTTACCTGCTACAAGGTGCATATTATTGCGACATAGTGTCAATTAAAATCGCTAAAATGTCGCTAAGCAGCTATACAATATCCTTACAGTACATTTAATTGTCAGACAATTAGGATATTTAAAAATATCTCTTCTGATTTAGAAAGGCACAACAATGGCTGATGCATCTTTATTTCCAACGCGCAGATTGCGTGGAACACCTTTTACAAACCGCGTCCAAGCGGCTGGTGTATCAGGGTATACTGTCTACAATCATATGTTATTGCCGACAGTCTTTAAAAGCCTAGAAGAAGATTATGCGCACCTAAAGCAATTTGCACAAATTTGGGATGTTTCAGCAGAACGTCAGGTGCAAATTGAAGGGCCAGATGCCCATCGACTTGCCTGTATGATAAGTGCCCGCGACTTGCGCAATGCACAACCCGGCAGGTGCTATTATGCCCCGATTACAAATCAAAATGGCGGCCTGTTAAATGATCCGGTTGCCCTATGTATCGCCCCCGATAAATATTGGTTCTCTATTGCCGATGGTGACCTGTTACTTTGGGTTGCAGGCTTAGCCCAAGGCCTAAATCTGAACGTCACCGTAACAGAACCAGATGTATCGCCCCTAGCAATCCAAGGCCCGATGGCCGAAGATTTACTGGTAGATGTATTTGGCCCCGAAATTCGGGATATTAAATTTTTCCGCTTCACCGCATTTCCCTTTATGGGCCGCATATTAAATATTGCGCGCTCTGGCTGGTCAAAACAGGGTGGTTTTGAAATTTATCTGGATGACAGCACACTTGGCGGCACCTTATGGGATGCAATCACCGCCAAAGGCAACGCATATAATTTACGCGCAGGTTGCCCAAACTTAATCGAACGCCTTGAAAGTGGTTTACTGGGTTATGGCAATGATATGACCAGCGAAAATACACCCTTGGAAATCGGTTTGGATAAATACTGTGCTTTAGACAATGACGCAGAATTCATCGGAAAACAGGCATTACTGCGCCAACGCGATTCAGGTATTACAAAAAAATTAATGGGCCTAACCCTAGCAGGCCCACCCATGTCACCTGTTTCAATGCCTTTACAGTGTAAGGCTGCACAATCAAATGTAGGCATCGTCACCTCTGGTGTATATTCACCCGATTTGAATGATAACATCGCATTTGCTATGCTGGATATTACTGCCGCTGAATTAGGCAATACCATCACAGTTGAAACTATGACAGGTTCAGTCGATGCCAAGGTTTGTGAAATAGCTGACTTTGAGGCACGCCTAAAAGCCAGATAAAACGTTTAAAATTTAGCCAAACGCATTCGTTAATGCAGCCCGCAAAGCATCCATCTCTTTATCAAGCGCATAATGGTGATTGCCAATAAACAGCCCTGCCCCATCGATATATTCAGCGTTCTTCAGAGTGCCGGAAATCTCATAATCAAAGTATTTTGTAACAACTTCATTCTTGGCAAAGTTTCCTGCTACAATAGGGCGGCATTCCACGCCATATTTTTGCAAACTTTCCACAAAAGCAGCACGTGTCACACCGCAATCTGGTGCCAATACCATTGAAAACCCAAACCAACTGCTATTGCCAATTTCCTGTTGCGAAATCACTGCGTTAAAATCTTTGACTACCTCTTTGAACAAAACAGAATTCTTGCGGCGATTTTCAACAATCATCGGCACCTTTTTTAGCTGTTCTTGCCCAATGGCGCCGCTCATTTCCAAGGGCCGCAAATTATAACCCGGTAGTACAAATTTAAATGATTCCTCAAAGGCATCTTTGCTTTTTTGCCCCGTTACTAAATTTGTGTCAGGCAGGTTTCGTGTCCAGCCATGTGCGCGAATACTTAGCATTATATGATACAGTTCTTCATCATCCGTTGTGACCATGCCACCTTCCATGGTGGATATATGGTGCGAAAAGAAACAGCTATAGCTGCCTGCCAACCCAAACGTTCCCGCTTGCTTGTCGTTAATAGTCGCCCCTAAAGACTCGCAATTATCTTCAACCAGATGAATATCGCGCCCTGCTATCATTTTGTTAATTGCTGCATAATCATTTGGGTTACCCAAAAGATTAACCGCCATTATTGCGCGGGTATTAGGCCCTATCGCTTGTTCTAACGCTTCTAAATCGAAGTTTAGTGTTTGCAAATCAACATCAACAAATTTTAGCTTTAACCCATACTGATATAACGGGGAATACGTTGTGCTCCAGGATACTGCGGGCACAATCACCTCATCACCGGGTTGCAAATTCACTTTTGAATGATACCGCATCGCTGCCACCATCAACAGATTGGCAGAAGACCCGGAATTTACCATCACCGAATAAGCACTGCCCATAAATGCTGCAAACTGGGCTTCAAAAGCAGCCACTTCTTTGCCCATTGAAAAGAAACCTGATGCTACCACACGATTGATAGCGGCCAGTTCTTTATCGTCCCAAGAGCTTGTTGCAAGCGTAAATACTGTTTCTGTCATTTGCTTAATCCTTTAGGGCTTATACCCTTATGCGCCGTTATTTAAATAGAACTGATAAGTCTGTAAAATACCCTGTTCAAGCGTTGTTTCAGGGGTCCATCCCAACTCTGCTTGGCGGGTGACTGATAAAAGTTTTTGCTTCATCCCAACAGGTTTTGACAAATCATGGGTAAAATCACCTTCCCATCCAATCACCTTTGCAGCCGTTTCATAAAACTCATTTATTGAATAATCATACCCCAGCCCAAGGTTCATCATATCTGGCAGATTTTCAAACTGATCGGTCATAAACCACAGCCCGTCCGCCATGTCAGACGCAAACATAAACTCACGTCTTGCGGTGCCATCACCCCAAATTTCAACACTGCTCAACCCTTGCGTCTTTGCATCATGCACTTTTCTAATAATTGCAGGCAATAAGTGTGAAACTTTAGGGTCAAACTTATCATGCGCACCGTACAAATTACAGGGCATCAGTGTTTTATAATCCAATTCTGCACGCGTCGCGGACAGATAACTACACATCCGCGCAACGGCTATTTTAGCCAATGCATAACCCTCATTCGTTGGTTCCAACTCGCCTGTTAAAATCTGCGCCTCTTCTAACGGGTTTTCGGCCGCACGCGGGTACATGCAAGAACTGCCAAGATTAATTAGCTTATCAACACCCACCTCTTGTGCCGCCATCACAATATTGCGGCCCATATCTAGGTTTTTTACCAAGAACCCAGCAGGATCAGCAATGTTCGCTTGAATGCCTCCCACATGTCCCGCGCAATGAATTACCATATCAGGTGTATTTTTGCGCACCCAATCAACTGTGTTTTCATAAGACAGCAGGTTCAATTCACGGCTAGATGGGTTTAAAATCTCATGGTCGCGCGCACGGGTATGTTCGGTCAGGTTTTTCCCAACCATCCCACTGCCGCCTGTAATCAGAACCTTCATTAATCGCGCGCTTTACGAGTTTCAATTTTCAGATCTTCAGCAACCATTTCTTTGACCAATTCAGCAAAAGAAGTTTGCGGCGTCCAGCCTAGCTTATTTTTTGCTTTGCTTGCATCCCCCAAAAGTGTTTCCACCTCTGTTGGGCGGAAATAGCGTTCATCAACAGCAACAATAACTTTACCGTTTGCGTCACGCCCTACCTCATCAATACCTTCGCCTTCAAAGGTAATTACCATATCCAGCTCTTTGGCTGCTGCCAGCACAAAATCACGCACCGAATACTGAACACCCGTTGCAATCACAAAATCCTCTGGTGTATCCTGTTGCAACATCAACCACTGCATTTCCACATAATCACGTGCATGCCCCCAGTCGCGCAAAGCGTCCATATTGCCCAAGCGTAATGTGTTTTGCACACCCAGCTTGATCCGCGCCAACGCCCGCGTGATTTTACGCGTTACAAATGTTTCCCCGCGCTTTGGGCTTTCGTGGTTAAACAAAATACCGTTACAGGCATATAGCCCGTAAGCTTCACGATAATTTACCGTGATCCAATATGCATACATTTTAGCAACCGCATACGGGCTGCGTGGGTAAAACGGTGTGGTTTCTGTTTGTGGCGTTTCTTGCACCAAACCATATAGTTCAGATGTAGACGCTTGGTAAAATTTCGTTTTTTCGCTTAGCCCTAAAATACGGATTGCTTCCAATACCCGAAGCGGCCCAATGGCATCGGAATTGGCCGTATATTCTGGCTCTTCAAAAGAAACGGCAACGTGGCTTTGTGCAGCTAAGTTATACACTTCATCAGGCCGCACTTTTTGCAAGATATTCATCAAGCTCGTGCTGTCAGTCATATCCCCATGATGCAGAACAAAACGGCCCTCTTTGCCTTCTTCGCCTTCAAAAAGGTGATCGATACGTGCAGTATTAAACAGGGACGTCCGCCGCTTCATACCATGAACTTCATAACCTTTTTCTAGTAGAAACTCTGCTAGATAGGCGCCATCTTGACCCGTTACACCTGTAATTAAAGCTACTTTTGAAGTCATCCGTTTTTACCCTTTTTAATCAATTCATGTCGTATAAGGTTTGTTTTCCTTACAAATTACATATCTGTAAACTGCATTACAATTTCCCTTACCCATGAGCAACACATAAGCTATAAGTCTGACAATGGCTATTAAATCTATAGAAGTTCAAGCGCATCAATGACCTTACGAGCACATATTTTTACCAATATCGCACCAATCTTATTCTTAAAACAAATACCAGATTTTTTACCATCAATCGATGGTGTATCTTTTACATTCGGTATGAACGTACCCGACGATATTGATGTACTCATTGTCTATACACGCGCGTCTTATTCTATCCAAACCCAACTACCCAAAGAACGCACTGCTTTCTTCGCGGGCGAGCCCGATGTAATCCATTCTTTTAGTACTCAATTTTTAAACCAGTTTGCGATTGTCCTCACAACCAGTGATAAACAATTAACCACCCAAAAATGTCATGAAAATTTTTGTTCTATGCCTTTTGTTGGCATTAATTTTGAAGACATCGATAATCCCCTAAACCTTACACATTTTGAAAATCTAGAATGCCCGCCTAAAAACGATAAAATCTCTGTTGTTACCAGCAATAAATCCCATACCGAATTTCACAATAAACGGTTGCAGTTCTTAGATGTAATAAAAGAAAAAATCCCTGACCATATCGAACTATACGGTCGCGGCTTTAAATCGATCGATGATAAAAAAGATGCCCTACTCGGTCACAAATATCATATTTCACTTGAAAATGGCGGTGGAAATTATGCTTGGACAGAAAAACTGTCAGACCCGCTTTTATGCTGGACGCTTCCATTTTATCACGGCTGCGATAACTTGCATGATGATATTCCCGCCAAGGCATTTGAATATATTGACATCGACAATCCCGATCAGGTGATCAACCAAATGATGGCCGCTGTTAAAAACGATCTATGGACTGATCGCAAAGCTGATATTTCCAAAGCCCGCGATATAATCATTTCTGATTTTAACATTATGAAAAAATTTGCCCAGCTCGCACATAAACTAATGGCGTTACAGCTTGAAACACCAAAATCATCCAAGAAAACTCTTATCCGTTCCGAACGTTCGTTCTGGCCAGAGCCAGGTTGCCGTGGCAACATTGCCGAAACTATAATCCGCTCAACACTGTTATTCTTCGACCCAAACATAGAGTTAAAAGCGTCTGCCCTTCAGAAAAAAATAGAGGCCCGCAGATTTAAAAGACGCACAAAGAAAATCAAAGCCCAAGAACAGGCCCTGAAATCCCCCTAAAGCTTAATCCACGTTGGCGGCACAATATCAGGGTTGCTAGTATTGGCATCCTCATACCACCGCTTAGGGGCTAAAACCAATTTATCATTGCTGTGGTTCAGCCAAGCCCCCCACCATGAAAACGATGAGTTTGCTACGATATGGTGCTTACAACGCGCCATAAGCCTTAAATCCTCGTAATTTTTTTCAGACGAATTATGCCGCATATACCGTACTTCAACGGGTAATTTCAAATTTTCCGCAACCCAATCAGGGTCGTCTGAAAACGCAAAAACCACTATATCTTTATCTAGTTTTTCAACCAAATATGCCACTGCCCTTTCATAATAATTCAAATCACACGTCCCATGCATGGCATTGTATTTTGCATTAGACACATAATCACCCCGCCGAATATGCAACGATATCGACAAACAGTTTTCAATGTCTTGAAGGGCCGCAATATTTTCATCACTGGGCGGTGTTACAATTTCCAAGTCTTTTAAAATTTGCGCGCGTTGATCTATAAAATAAGTCTCAGACTGCCAGTAACCTTTTATATATGCCCCGTCCGAAAGCCCAAAAACCTGTGGGTCATAGCCCAAATAAGCCGCTTTATAAATATTCTTATGCTTCCCGCATATGCAATCCCAGATAAAGCTGCCCAGACCATCCTCTTTTCGGCTTGGCAACCCTATTGGCGTATCATTTGCGCGCAAATTAAAATGCCCCAACCCCACACCAAAAGGGCTGTTTTCGTCGTACCCACGAATATCCAGCCCCAATTCCACGTCCAATTTGTCAGCTAAAACGCGCCCCGTGCAATATTGAAACAGCTGATTGCCAAGGCCACCTTGAATACGCGTATAAATCATTTCATTTGCCTTCCAACACTGCTTTTTTTGAATATCGTTTCACCGCAGATCTGTAATTCGCGCGTTTTATTTCACGTACAAATTTGGCCCGCAAAGATTTTTTTTGCGATATTGTACTGCCACCAATTTCCTGGGTTCGATCCGTCACACCTGACGGCACCACACTAACGGGCCACATCCCTGTTGCCCAACCCATCTGTAAAAACGTATCAATAGGACGGTCAAACTTCTGTGCTATATCCAACAAATGTTGTGCGGCGTCCCTACTAACCAGTTGCGCTGAAGTGCGTAAAAAAACAGGTATCGGTCGTAGCAATGTAACATCTTTGGCATGCTCCATCGCAGGGTTAGTCATTGCCACATCGCGCACCTGAAACTGAATATAGCCATAGCTTGCAGACCATTTTTTTGCAGCCTCTATGGCACGGTCAAAAACCATCGGATCTAATTGCACATCATCTTCCAAAATCAAACCAGCGGTTAAATCTTGGTCAACAATTTTTTGCCACGCAGTCCTATGGCTTAGAAAGCATCCTATTTCACCTGTATTCAGGCCAAAAGGGTACTTCGGCTGAAACAACGGCTGTGCAGAAAAACATGTGTCAATTTCACCCGCAGTCAGTTTTGACCCATCAACCGCATCAACAATTTCCACCTCAAACGGTGACTTAGCACTTAAATCTTGAACTTGTGCCATACGCCCTTTTGAGCGTCCTAAATGGATAATAAAGCTTTTGTATTTTCCAACAGTCCCTACCATCACAAACCCTTCCATAGCCAATCATAGACAGCATTAATTCCTGCTACTTCTTGATCTATACTATGCTGTTGCGCGACAAACCCTGTCGCCAATTTAGATGCCCGCGCCAGTAATTTTGTATCCGACAACCAGTCTTCAATCGCCTGCGCCCCGTGTGATACATCTTCGACTGGCACAATCTTTCCCAACTTACCTTCATTTGAAAAGGTCTCAAAATATCCCGTTTTTGACCCCACAAATGGCACTCCGCTTGCCAAGGCTTCTAGCGGGGTCATCCCATAACCTTCATAACGCGGCAACGCCACCAACAGGCTTAAACCCCGCATCAATGCGGGTAATTTTTCAGGCACCTCTTCGCCGATAAATTTTAGCCTATCCGACAATCCTGCAGCAGCCACTTTATCAATCAACTTTTGTTGAAACCCTTGATGTTGTTTTGTTGCCTTGCCCACAACCAATGCCACTAGATCAGGGTGGTTCGGCAAGATACGCAACATTGTATCAACAAATATATCCGTCCCTTTTTCGGGGCGAACCCGCCCGATAGCCGCCACCCCTTGCGCACCGCCATATCCCAAATCTTGCCAAGCTTGGCCGCGATCATCCGCAGGTGAAAACCGCTTCAAATCCACACCGTGTGGTACAACCGCATGCACATTTGGCACAAACTCCGCCGCTTTCGGCGTTGTCGCAATCACCGCATCCATTTTAGATATTAACCAACGGGGATATGCCGAATGCAACCGTAATGCCGCCGATGTAAACACAATTTTAACAGGCAAGCGCAACACATCACGCGCCCAAATCGCTGCGCGCATTTCTGGATTTCGTCGCACGTGCCAAATTGCAAATTTTTTCCCATCAGGCGCATGACGTGATAATTTATATGCAGCATTTTTTGAAATTGCGATTGGGCAATCAGGCAAGTCACGCCCCACAAGGCGCATATCAAACTGGCCTTTCTGCACCGCAACCACCCCCGCCGCCGTTGCCGAAACACCCGTGAAATTCTTATTAAAGTTGGTTACATATAATTCAGGGGTAAGCATGCGATTTGCACCTTATTCGCGTGCATATACGTCTTCATAACGCACAATATCATCTTCGCCCAAGTAACTACCAGTTTGCACTTCAATCAACACCATCGGCACTTTACCAGGGTTCTCCATACGGTGTTTATCACCTACAGGAATATAAACTGATTGATTTTCCCCAACCAGTTTCACATCCTCGCCAATGGTCACTTTCGCAGTGCCTTCAACAACAATCCAATGTTCAGAACGATGCACATGGCTTTGCAGGCTTAAGATACCACCCGGCTTTACCACAATGCGTTTCACCTGAAACCGCTTGCCCATATACAGGCATTCAAAATTACCCCAAGGCCGATGATCGCGCGGGTGCTGCATGGCTTGGCTGGCTTTCTTTTCTTTTAATGCCTGCACCGCCAATTTCACATCTTGTGCGCGGTCTTTATGGGCGACCAAAACCGCATCGGGCATCGCCACGGCTATAATATCATGCAGCCCTATTCCAACCAGTTCTTGCCCTTTGGCTTCTGAACGCAGCAATGAGTTTTCGCAATCAATCCCCATTGCAGCCCCAGATGTTACCAGACCGTTATTTGTCTCTTCAGCTTCGCGCCAAACACTATCCCAATCCCCTAGATCAGACCAGTTTCCACAAAACGGCACAACTGACAGGTTTTGGGCCGCTTCCATCACCGCGTAATCAATAGAAATATCTTCTGCAGCACCCCATGGCTCTACCGCCAATCGTAAAAATCCCAAATCAGTATTCGCGTCGTCCACTGCCGCTTTAACAGGTGCGATTAATTCTGGTTTATGCGCTTTAAACGCATCAATTATCACCTGCGCCTTAAACAAAAATATCCCGCCATTCCAAAGATACGTTCCTGTATCCAGCATAGCTTGGGCTGCCGTACTATCTGGCTTTTCCACAAAGCGTTTTAATTTCACCACTTCCCCGTCAACAGACTGGGTTTCCAATTCCAAATACCCATATCCCGTTTCGGGCCGTATAGGTTGGATACCAAATGTTACCATATCTCCCGCAAGGGCCGCTTTTTTACCTTTTTTCACGGTCTCAGAAAACAGCTTCGCATCAGGCACATTATGGTCAGAAGGCAATACCAACAGCATCGCCTCTGGGTCTTTTGCAATCAAATAAAGTGCTGCCGCTAAAATGGCAGGCGCAGTATTACGCCCCTCTGGTTCAATCAGCACAGCACCGGGATCAATACCCAACTCTGCCAACTGCTCGGTTACAATAAACCTGAAATCCGCGTTGGTCAGCACCAATGGCCGTGCATATCCATCACCATGCACACGCGACGCCGACATTTGAAACAGGCTTTGATCCCCGATTAATTTTGAAAACTGCTTAGGATAGCTTTTACGAGATAGCGGCCAAAGACGCGTACCGGAACCGCCGCATAATATAACTGGTGTAATCATTTTTTTGTCCATTGCTCCCAAACAAACGGATAACTCCAATCAGAGTTATGTGTTTGTTCAATTTTCCCAACCAATTCTTTGCGCACCGTAATCAGGTCTTCAGAATACAAATGAAACTGCACTTGTAATATTCCGATTTTCGAAATCAGCCCTGTGTCCACCAATGCAGGCAGCAAATCATACTCACCGCCTTCGATGTTGATTTTGGCTAATGCAAATTCGGTATCAGGATATTGTGCTACAAATTCAGCCACTGGTATTACTTTACCCAAAACTGCGTTTTCATTTTCGCACAGCGCAGAAGATGCATCCCCATCATCCGTTAAGTTAAGTGTACCCGCATCAGTTCCAAGTGCGTATTCATGGATCACTACCTTATCATTACCAGAAAACCGCCCTCGCAAAGCTTCTGCAAACCTTGGATGTGGTTCAAACACATGTATAGAACATTTATAGCGTTCATATATATCATGCGCCCAGTTGCCTTCAAAACCACCAAAATCCAAAACCACTGATGCTTGATCGAGCCCAACAAAATCTTGTCGAATGACCTCGCGCTTATCCTTTTTATATCTCTTGAACGAGTCATAAAAAATTTGCAGCCAAGGTGACCGCCGGCGTCTTAACCAATGCTTTAACGATAGTCTCATTACTGTGTTTGTTTCCTGTTTTTAGAACACCCTAAAGGGCTTTGCCCCGCGCTAAAAGGAAAATCACATTATCTTCTTTTTAATGCGCCAAATTTTTAGTCAAATATTACCTTATTTCAAACTTCCCTTGAAGTAGGGCATATGGTTATAACCGATACAGAAAACCAAGGGATCTTTGCGTGTTAAAATACCAGTTACTAATGATGATCGCATGGATCGCCGTTCCATTCGTTTTCATACAACGCATACTCACGGGCAAAGACAGCGTTGAGACTTTCAAAGCACGTTTAGGCTACAGCACTGGCAATAGCACAAACCCACGATTGCTTTGGCTTCACGCAGCAAGTCTGGGCGAATTCAATACGCTAGAGCTGCTTTTGCCTGCCTTGTCAGGGAAGTTCAAAGATTACGACCTACTGATTACCGTTTCCAATAAAATAACCTATGAAAAAGCCAAAGCTTTAAAATCTTCAACATTGCATGTAGATATTGCCCCTGCGGATTTTAACTCTGTGGTAAACCGCTTTCTTAACCACTGGAAACCAGCTTGCCTTATCACCATTGAAAATGAAGTTTTCCCAAACCGCACTGTAAAATGTGCGCAAATGCACATTCCAGTGGTTTTCGTTAACGCTCGCATGTCTGAAAAAAGCTTTAACACATGGCATAATAACCCACGCCTTTCCAAGCGGGTATTCGAATGCATAAATTATTGTTTTGCCCAAGATCAAAACGCTTTTACTCGGTTCTCAAACCTTGGCGTATCTGAAGACCGCATAAACTTTCTTGGCAACCTAAAACAATTCCAACAAGCAATACCGATAGATCACCCAGATCTGCACCAGCTTCGCGCCTCTTTTCCAATGCAAAGCACCCTATGTGCGGCATCCACCCATAAGGGCGAAGATCAGATCATTCTTGATGCATTCAAACTGGTCAAAGACATCCAACCTAATCTTAAACTCATCCTTGTCCCGCGTCACGCCAACCGTGCCGCTGAAATAGAAACCCTAATCACCGAAACCCGCTTTTCATGTGCCATCAGGTCACAAAATGAACTGCCCATAGAAACCGATGATATTTATCTGGCAGACACAGTTGGCGAAATGGGTCTTTGGTATTCCTCTGCCGCGATCACGTTTGTTGCAGGCTCTCTAGTTCCCGTAGGCGGGCACACCCCGTATGAACCTGCCGCATATGGTTCTGCCCTCATTCACGGCTCGCAATATTCAAACTTTCAAGCCATTTACGAACAGCTGGTCACAAGCAAAGGTTCACTTCAGGCCGATACCGCCGAAGACATTGCAGAAGCTTGGCTGCGCCTGTTAAGCAAAGATATGCGTGATGCACAAATTGATGCCGCCAAAAACGCTTTGTTTAAAAACAGCGACAAAGATCAGATGATCGGAAAAGTGGTGCTAAAAATCGCATCCCTTCTATAAAATCACTTACCCATATTATCTATCAGCACAGTATAGAATTGCACCGCACGTACCAAGTTTTCAACTGATATGCGTTCATTTACGCCGTGCAATCGCGCAATATCCGTGTCCAGAAACACAAATGGGTTAATCCTGTAACTATCATCCGCAACCGTTCCATAATGACGGGTATCTGTAGCTGCCACGGTTAATCCTGGCACTACAATTATATCACCAAACACTTGCCTAAATGTTGTTTCCAACGCGATAAATGCTGCATTATCCGCACTTGAAACAGGGCTTGGCTCGGCCCCCCACGCGTCATGTAGCTTTACCTCAATCGCATCATTATCAACCATGTCTTTGGTGTGTTGCAGCAAGCCTTCAATACTGTCACGCGGGTGAATGCGGTAGTTCACCGTCGCCATTGCCTGTTGCGGTAAAACATTTTCTTTGGGCGACCCTATCAGCATTGTAGGTGCTTTTGTGCTGCGCAGCATCGCATCTGTTGGCGGTGATTTTGATAGCACCATTTCCAATATCGGGCGGTAGAACCACTGATTGGCAAACAACACCCTTTGAACCAGCGGAAAATTAGGGCCAAGCTTATCAAAAAAATCTTTTGATACCCCAGTCAAACCACCTGGCACTGGCCCAGATTGCAAATTAGTAAGCCCATTTGCCAATTTGCTAACCGCCGTTGTGCGGGGTGGTAAAGATGAATGCCCCCCTTCAGCATGCGCAGTAATATCAATGTTCACATAGCCTTTTTCCGCAACATTTATGCTTGCAACAGGCTTATCCAACCCGCCAATTACATCCTGTAAAACCATAGATCCTTCATCAAGCGACCACGCTAACTGAATACCTTGCTCTTTAAAGTAAGCCGCTACATTGCCTGCACCTTGCGGGCCGCCAATTTCCTCATCGTGACCAAAGCTAAAATATACCGTGCGCGGCGGCACGTACCCCGCCCCCGCAAGCGCTTCAACCGCTTCCATCATTGCAACCAAAGCCCCCTTATCATCCAGCGTGCCACGCCCCCAAACATACCCGTCAACCACTGCTCCCGAAAATGCCGCCTGATCCCAAGCATCTGCATTCACAACAGGCACCACATCATAATGCGCCGTTAACAAAACCGGCGCCAATGCCGCATCTGCACCCTGCCAGCGATAAAGTGGCGTGAAACCCCCGACCATCTGTCGTGTCATTGCGGCGTTGGCCTTTGGGTAACTTTGCACCAACCAGTCTACAAATCCTTGAAATGCAGCACCCCTTTGCCCCATTTCACCCGTAGTAGAGATAGTTTTAAACTGCACCGCTTCAGTAACATGGCGCACAAGGCTCGCTTCATCAACGGAAGGCAGCGCAATTTGTGCTACATTAGCTGCATCTGGCTGATACCGTACCGTGTTTACCGTCTGTACAATAATCAATACCAATAGAACGCCGGTAATACGTAAAACCCATTTTCTCATAACATTCCCCATGTGTATAATTTAGCAAAATAACTATCATGAATTTTTAAACGTTGCCCAATTACCTAACGTTAATTCACTTGGTTTAGGCTTTAACAAATGCCCGTATCAAAACTATTTCCATCCAGCGGGTATATTGTGCAATCGACCACCCACATCCAACAGTCAGCTGTTCCCATGTTTGAAATGACAAAGTTGTCCAAAACATATCTACCGCCTCAGACTCTGACCATTCAGGCGCTAACCTGTCTTCGCGTATTAGCTCTGCAATGATCCCAACACATCCATCGCGTAAACAGGCCATTCTTTCGTCCCACGCAACGGCCGCCGCCTCATCAGTTTCACGCGCGATCAGCAATGCTTTAGCTAGCCCGTAAATCTCTGGCACATAATTGCCCCAAACATCTACATACGCCTTAAGGGCCTGTTGCGCAGTTGGCGCATCTAACACCGCACTCAACCGCTCATCCAATCCCAAAACAACATCTACATGAATTGCCGTAGCACTCATCAAATCAGTACGCGTATCGAAATGCAAATAAATTGCTTGCCTAGAAACCCCGGCAAGCTTTGCAATATCGCCCATTCGCACCCCCATTCCACGCCGTTCAACCATCAGTTGCCACGTTGCTTCTAGAATTTTTGTTCGGGTATTTTTTTCTTTACTTGACATAGTGTAAAGTAATAGCTATCTCGCCAATCAATGTCAATTGACACAGTGTCAAGTAAATCACTTTTATAAACTTTTTCCTTAAGGAGGACAAAATGACTTCAACATGGTTTTTTCTACTCTGCACCCTGACAACGATAGGGTGCGCTTTAATCTCTGGTATCTTTCTAACCTTTTCAGATTTCTTAATGCGGGCCTTCAAAAATTCTACGCCGACAACAGACACCCAAGCTATGCAGCGCATAAACATAGAGGTTTGGCGTTCAGTATTTATGGCTCTGTTATGGGGGTTTTTAATCACCACCGCAGTCCTTGCAGGGTACGCATATATTAACATGCCTCACCCCATCACCAATTATATCCTGATCGGAACAGGGCTTTATATCGTTGGTGTCTTCGGCATTTCTTTCGTGTTCAACATTCCCATGAATGACAGGTTGGCAGCCTTAGATACCACAACCAAACAAACGGCACATTATTGGTTTCAAACCTACCTGCCACGGTGGGTATTTTTCAACTATTTGCGCGCAATTTCCGCCTGTGGCACTGCCGCATGCTTTCTAATCGCTAGCCTTCAACTGGCACAAATCTAACTTCATAATAGGATTAATCCCATGAAAATCACAATATTCGGTGCGACAGGTAAAGTCGGCCACCACCTAACAGCACAAGCACTTAAACAAGGTCACACCGTTACTGCGTTCGTCCGTAACCCAGACGCCATCAGTCAATCGCATGAAAACCTGCACTTTGTTCAGGGCGACGTGATGGATGCAAACGCCGTTAAACATGCGGTAACAGGGCAAGATGCAATTATTTGCGCCCTAGGAATGCACCTGATGAACAAGGCGGGTTTACGCGCCAAAGGCACCAAAAACATCGTGCGCGCAATGTCAGAAACAGGCATCAAACGCCTAATCTGCCTATCTGTTTTTGGCGCAAATGATAGCCGCGACCTGTTAACGTTCAAATACAAAGCCCTGATTGTACCGTTAATCTTGCGCCACGTCATAGCCGACCACGAAGTTCAAGAAAACATTGTCACAAGCAGCACATTAGATTGGACGCTTGTACGCCCCGGAAACTTCACCAAAGGCGATTATACAGGTGTTTATCGTCACGGGTTTACGGCCGCAGACAAACCCAGCAAAATCAAAATATCACAACCAGATCTGGCTGATTTCATGCTAAAACAGCTTAAAAGTGATACATATCTGCAAAAAGCTCCGTGCCTTTCCTATTAAGCTTCACTTACGGTTCGTTAGTGAAGCTTCAGACATCATGCGGGTTATATCATCGCTTGAAATTGCTCTGTCTGAATAGTTGAAACTACCTTGATCTTTCACCTCTAACGCGGCCCGCATAAATTCCCCCAATGCGGCCCGCGCAAACGACCCGCCAACGCTGATGCGTTTCACACCAACGTCAGATAATTCCTGAACCGTATAATTCGTACCTTGCAAGCCCATCACCACATTCACAGGCTTATCAACCTCTTGGCAAACTGTTTTAATTGCTTCCAAACCAGGTAAACCAGGCGCATATAATACATCCGCCCCTGCTTCAGAAAACAACTGCAACCGCTTTATTGTGTCGCTTAGATCGGCACGTCCCCACAAATAATTCTCAGCCCGTGCCGTCAGCAAAAATCCTTTACCCCATGCTGCTTGTGCTGCGGCTTTAATCCTGTCCACAGCCAGCTCAATCCCATAAATCGGATCATCCACATTACCTGTTGCATCCTCAATCGAGCCGCCAACCAATCCTACCTGCACTGCACCTTGAATTGTATCTGCACAGGCTTGCGGATCAGCCCCAAACCCATCTTCTAAATCAGCCGACACTGGTAAATCCGTAGCCTCAACAATAGCCTTCGCATTTTCTAGCAACTCACCACGCCCAAGACCCGCTAACGAGTCTTTGCGCCCGACCGTAAAAGCATAGCCCGCACTTGTGGTCGCAAGGGCGTCAAACCCCAAAGCCGTCAAAATTCGTGCCGTGCCCGCATCCCAAGGGTTCGGGATCACAAAAGCATCATCGCCCTGATGCAATGCTTTGAATCGTTCAAACTTTGCTAATTGTTTATCATCCATAATCACATATCCCCGTCATCAAAAATACCCGTTGGGGCACCGTCAATGCTTACCACATTTTTCTTACGCCAAAACGCATCAACCCCCTCATCGCCCAGCTCCGCATACCAAGGCACCAGCTCTGTATCCGCACGGGGTTGCACCACCGCCATTTCTGGCACACCCGTCCCGCAAGAGGTCGTTACCAGATCAATATCAAGTTTAAAAATATTGCGCGCGCCCGCATAATCAGGAAACAGGCTATATAACCCATCCCATTCATCGTGGCGCGGGTAAACAACCTGTGCATTTCCATAGGTGCGCAAAATAAGCGCATCCCCTTCAAAAGCACAAAACATCAGGGTCATTCGCGGGTCTTGCAAAACATGCGCGGCCGTCTCATTTCCACTGCCTGAAACACTTAACCAAACAATTTGAGTGTCGTTAATAATTTTCAGGCTATCCAAACCCTTTGGTGAAAGATTAACCCGCCCATCAGCCCCCGCTGTCGCTACAAAAAACAGGTTCTGCTTTTCAATAAACTGTTTGAACGTTCTGTTCAGCTTTGTAGTTCTAATTGCCATGGCCACCTCTGAATGTGCGTTGTGTTTTACACTAACACACCCATGCTGACATCAGCATGTCAACAACAAAGACATATACTACTTATCCATTCGCCAAACGTTCAAGTGCCGCTATCGGTATGGGCATATCGGATAAAATTGGCAAAATAATCCTGAATACTGTGCCTTTTCCCAGTTCGGTTTCAACGCTCATCTTGCCCCCAATACGTTTGGCCATTTCATTACATAAAGCCAATCCAATACCCGCACCGTCTTTTTCCCGCACTATAGAGCTGTCTAATGGTCCAAAAGGCTTAAAAATACGCTCAATAGCATCCGCAGAAATACCAGTACCAGTATCTTCAACTTCAATCACCACAGTCTGTTCTTGTTGCAGGTAAACGCGTAATATAACTTTCCCAGCCACAGTAAACTTGAACGCATTATCCAGCAGTTCATCTATGATACGCTGCGTTTTAACAGGATCAAAAATTAGGTGTTTCGGCAGGTTCTCGGCTAATTGACAGTCAAAGTATATCCCTAGTGTTTGGGCTTGTTCTCGCCAATTTCGCGTAACTTTAACTGCAAACTCCGCAACATTTACCCACATAACATCAAATGCCTTACGCCCTGTGCTGACTTCTTCAAAATCAAGCAAATTTATCAGTAAACGCATTAAACTTTCCGACGAAACCTGTATCTCTTTCAAAAGCTCGCTTTGTTCTACATCCAAATCCGTTTCAGCTAGAACTTCCGATAACCCAATAATGCCATTTAAGGGTGTTCGGATTTCATGATTCATTCTAGATAAAAATTCAGACTTGATCTGCAACGCCGCTTTCAACTTTTCCTCGACCAGTTTACGATCCGTTACTTCGGTTCGAATACTGATATATTGATACGGTTTCCCAACGTCATTTAAAACTGGCATAATTGAGGTTTTTACCCAGTAAAATCCACCATCCCTTTTAGTGTTTTTTATTTCTCCATGCCAAGTTTTCCCACTGGCGATTGTCCGCCATACTTGCTGAAAAACCTCTGGTCCGTGTTCATCCGACTTAATCACTCGGTGGTTTTGCCCCAGCAACGCTTCCCGCGAAAACCCACTGATCTGACAAAATAAATCATTCACATACAAAATATCACCCCGCACATCAGTCACGCTAACAATGGCATGTCCATCCAGTGCTTGGTGAAATGCGGTGTGGTCAAATACAAAGTCATTCATATCACGCATCTAGCTTTCCAAAGTCAGGCTTAGAAAACCAAATGTAAGTTAAGATTCTGTGTATTTTAGGAAATTTTTTACGCGCCTCTCAGGCCCCGCAGTTGCCATAAAAGCAAACTCTGCTTTTCAACAAATCGCATAACCCCACTGCCTATTACCACAATTCAGGTTTATTAAATGCATCCACACAAAACGGATTACCGATAATTGGTTCGATTTCATTACCCCCCAGTGATTGGCCAAGCCATCCTTCTGGATAGGTTAATGGAAACGGGGCCTTTATTACTTTTTCAGCAATATGGCTAAATCCAACTTTCGTATAAAAATTAGGATCGCCATAGGTAAACACCAACTCTACGCCGCTTTCTTTCTGGGCACAAAGGCCAAAATCAATCAGCTTCTGGCCAATGCCCTTTCCCTGACAGCTTGTATCGATTGCCACCGGAGACAAAAGAAACGCTTCAACCTTATTTTCAAACGTCATCCTAGAAAAAAAGATACTTCCAATTATGTGCTGATTTTCAATGGCAACAAAACCACAAAGGTCATCACCATCTGTCCGCGCCATTAAATCATAAACCAGGTTTCCGACTACCAAACCTTCTGATTGCCCTTCTGAATCCGAAAATGTCTTGGTGAACAGCTGTTTTATCTCTTCGATGTGGCTTGGATCATATGTAGAAAGTTTCATTTACTTACCTATTTCAAGCAGCTGTCTGATTGCCCTAGGCTATAACCCCTTCGCCAACCGATCATGCGCTGACAACTTCTCTATTAAGCCTCGCATTTGATCGACAGGGATCATATTAGGCCCATCGCTTGGCGCATTATCAGGGTCTTCGTGGGTTTCGATAAATATCGCCCCTACCCCAATAGCAGCCGCCGCAGTTGCCAAAGGTGGCACAAACTCGCGTTTACCCCCCGAAGATGTGCCCTGCCCGCCCGGCATCTGCACGCTATGCGTGGCATCAAACACAACCGGATAACCCGTTTCAGCCATGATCGGAATGCAGCGAAAATCACTGACCAGCATGTTATAGCCAAAGCTGGTGCCACGATCACACAGCATAATGTTTTCATTACTGGTAGAGGCCACTTTTTCAGCCACGTTCTTCATGTCATTTGGCGCCAGAAACTGCCCCTTTTTAACATTGATGCACTTGCCCGTTTCACCCGCTGCCAGCAATAAATCAGTCTGGCGGCACAAAAACGCAGGAATTTGCAAAATATCCACCACTTCGGCCGCTTTCGCACAGTGCCATATCTCATGCACATCAGTCACCACCGGCACCCCGAATTCATCCTTGATCGCGGCCAGAATTTCCAACCCCTTTTCCATCCCCAATCCGCGCATACCCTTCAGGCTGGTGCGGTTAGCTTTGTCGTAACTGGCTTTGAAAACAAAAGGTGTGTTGGTGGTTGAACAAGCGTCCAACGTGCGCTCGCACAGCATCCGCGCATGATCCAGACTTTCCAACTGGCAAGGCCCTGCCAATAGCGTGAAAGGCATCTCATTGCTGATCTTCAAATCACCTGCATTAACCGTTTTCATCATACTCATCCTTCGTTCAAAACCGCTTCAATACGCGGCACATCTTCGGGGTTATTCAGTTCCCAAAACACCCTGCCCTGCCCATCAACTTCCACACAACGCACAGGCACACCACGTTCCATAAAGCGTAACTGTTCCAAACCTTCAAGCGTCTCTAACGGCCCCACCGCCCAATCGGCATATTCCCGCAGGGCTTTTGGCCGATAGGCATAAACCCCCACATGGTGGAAAACAGGGATTTCATCACCTTCAACCAAATCTGCCCCCACATAAGGAATCACTTCTTTAGAAAAATACATCGCATCCATATGCGCATCGAACACTGCCGTGGTACCACCCACGCGCCCATGCTTGCGATCTTCAACAAAGTTCTTATAGGTCTGCAAATCACAGCGCAAAACAGGTGTTGTCACATGCACGTCACTGTCTTTAACAAAGCCCGCAATCAAATCAGACACAAACCAAGCAGGCGTCAAAGGTGCATCCCCTTGCAGGTTCACCACCAGATCAGGTTCCCAATCCATCACATCCAGTGCCGCCGCACAGCGTTCCGTGCCATTGGCACAAGTAGAAGGCGTCATCAGAACCTCTGCCCCAAACGCAATCGATGCATCCCGAATACGTTCATCATCAGTGGCCACATAAACCGCATCCACGCCCTTTACTGCCATAGCAGCTTCCCAACTGCGCTGGATCAGTGATTTAGCCCCATCAGGCCCGTTTAATACAACCAACGGCTTGCCTGGGTACCGCGTAGAGGCAAAACGTGCTGGAATTACAATTACAGTTTTCATACCACACCTGCCCGTAAAATATCATGGATATGCAGCAATCCTTTTAACGCCCCTGCCCTATCAACCACCATCAACGCGGAAATCGTCTTACGGTTCATAATCCCCAATGCCTCTGACGCCAGCATATCAGGCGTCGCTGTCAACGGCCCCATTGTGGCTACAGAACCTGCCGTATGGTCCATCAAACCATCCATATTACGGCGTAAATCCCCATCCGTAATAATTCCCAGCAGCTGCCCATCAGCGACCACTGCTGCAACACCAAAACCCTTAGCGGTCATTTCCAGCAAAGCTTCACCCATGGCAGTCGCTTCATGAACAACTGGCAAAGCGGCCCCCACATGCATAATGCTTTCAACTTTCAACAGTTGCGCACCCAACTTGCCACCAGGGTGATTGACCCGGTAATTATCCTTGTCAAACCCATGTACCTTCATCAACGCCACCGCCAACGCATCGCCTAATGCAAGTTGCATCGTGGTTGATGTTGTCGGCGCCATTCCAATGCTGCACGCTTCAGGTGCTTCGGGTAAAATCAATGCCACATCAGCCGCTTTTGCTAATGAACTTTGCGCATTCTTTGTTATTGCAATCATCGGAATGCTAAACCGTTTTGTATGGGCTATTTCATCTGCCAGTTCTGCTGTCTCACCAGAGTTTGACAGCATAATGCACACGTCCGATTTGGTAATCATTCCCAAATCACCATGACTTGCCTCACCAGGGTGTACAAAAAACGCAGGCGTGCCAGTACTTGCCAAAGTTGCGGCTATTTTACGCCCAATATGGCCAGACTTCCCCATACCAGAAACCACAACACGGCCCTTAACATCCGCCAGTAATGTTACCGCATCCTCAAAAGGTTGCGCTAGGCTTTCTGCCATCGCCGTCAAAGCAGCAGCTTCGATTTTAAGAACCTCTGCCCCGATTTTAGATAATTTATTGGTCATAAACCCCTGCCCTTTTGCTACTCGCATGCATCTGATTGCCTTATACAACCTTTGATACCTATCTATGTCTTCTTAGCTTTATCACCATGAAGCTCTTCATACAGAAATATATCATCCCAACGTTTATGAAGCCAATACCACTGTTCTGGGTGCGCTAAAATACGCGTACTTATACGGTCATTTACTTCTTGTGTCATCGTTAGTGCATCCGTGTGTTCAATGGCGGATTCAAATTCAATATGAATGTTAACACCATTTTCATCGCGCGTCCCGAATGCAGGCACCAACGGTAAGTCATAACGCAATGCCAGTTCTGCGGCCGCTGTTGGCGTCAACGCATCATGGCCCAAAAACGGCATCAGGTGCCCGCTTTGAAATTTCTGATCAACCAGTAAGGCAAAAAACCCACCCTTGCGTAAATGCCTTACCATTTTGACATTTCCGCTCGAACTTTTAGCGACAATCGGTAAGCCGCCCTGCTCGATCCCTTTCAGAAAATCTTGCTCATACCAAGGGTTGCTGTTCTGGCGATACACAGCACCTGTTTCCATATCTTGGGATTTCATAAAATGACGTATAGCTTCCCACTGGCCAAAATGCGCAGAAACAATAATTGCCCCCTTGCCTTCCGCCTTGGCTGCCCGCAATACATCCAAACCCGGCCCTTGTGCATCAAAAAGATCAAGCCGGTTTTTATAGCCCGCATTAAACAGAATTTCCGATAATGTACGACCGGCATTCTGACTGATTTTTTTGCACAGCTTAAGTGCTTCAGTCTCAGAAATATCAGGGTAAACCAGTTTCAACCCGTTGATGATACGGTTACGAGATCCTGAAATACGCGGCACGAAAAATCCACCGAGTGCAGCAAAAAACGCCCCGCGCATTTTAAATGGCATCATACGTCCAAGCATCAAACCAATGTAAATTGGAATGTATTGCAAGAACCTTGCCAGTGTTTTGTTGCTACCTTGTTGCATAACCCACATCTAAATTGCTTGCACCATAAGGACAATAGCAATAGATGCCGCTTAGCACACACCCATCTAACTTATTGATTTTAATAATTTTTTTTCTATGAAATTTGCACCAATAAATGTTTAATGGCCTGTTCCAGCTTAATCCGGTCCACAGTAGAAAAATCTTTTGCTACCCGCAATTCTAACCGCCCAGCCGTAGCCGTACATTTCACCGTGCCCTCTGGCCGTGAAATATTGAAAACCGTCTTGGCCTTACGCGGTGCAGTTTGCCCCACCTTCCCTACGGGGAAGGGTTTTTTATCAGTTTCCAATCCCGCCTCACGCCGTAAAATCGCCTGCTCTTCTTCTATCAAACGGTTTGGCCCCGCTGCCAGAAGATCATTTTCAATTCGCGTAGCAACAGATCCATCCGCATCTATGCGCTTACTCAACGCAATTCCCAATGACCGCGATATTTCAGCAGGGTATTTTAATACACCGCCTACCCGCTCCATCAAGCCTATAAAATTGCGAATGTAACTGCGTTTCTGATAACCTGCCGATTTAAACAATATCGCCACAACTTTATCAGGATCATTACACTCGGTAGCTTTGTCTTTGGCATATTTTATCGCAAGGCTTGCCATTTCAGCAAACGAGATGTCTTTGCGTACCAGATTTTCATCGACCATCTTACGATACAAAACATCCAAAGCCTCATCCCCAAAGATGACCGTTGCAGGGATGTTGGAATAGGCTTCAATGCCCCCAGGATCGCCCATAAGCGCCTTATAGGCTTCAAGACGCCTATATCCCTGCACCAACTCATACCGCCCGTCAGCGGCTTTTTGTACACGAATAGGGTTAGAAAGACCTATCTCACGTATTGAATCAATCAATTCATCCAAATCCTGATCCGCACCATCCATTCTATCACGTGCCAGCTTTTCACTGATGATGCTTGTCAAAGGGATCAAATCAACCACCAGGCCATCTGTTTTACGTTGCACATATTCATGCGCCAACTGATCGTTTTCCGCGCGGATCTGTTGCTCAACTGCTTGGCGATCTTTCAGGCTATCTGCATTTTCGGTTATGGCTGATGCCATCGGCCCACGGCGCTTTTCCACAAACCCTGACTTGGTTTCAAGTGTGGCGGGTTCTTCCTCTGGCATATCTATGTCAAAAACACGGCGTTTCTTGCTCATGACTTATCCTCCAAATCATCCCACGATGCTATAATCGAGGTCTTAAATTCTTCATAGCCACGATCAAACGTGGCCCGCGCCCGACGCCATGTTTCGCGCGTCATATCACGGTAATCAATTTCATAAACCGAGCTTAGAAACCTGCTTGATTGCTCAACTGCTCGAGTCATTTCTATCGGGTGTACAGCCAAACGGTCACCAAATACTTTCTGAAACGCGCTGTACATAGCTTGGTGTAGTTCATTGCCAGACTCAAATCGGGTCAGAAGGAAACGCACATCACAAAAAGCTTTCGGCAAAGTCATATTCCCCGCGGGGAAGGTTCCGTCAAACCCTATCGCCAAATCCTCTAACGCTTCGGATAACTGCCCAATAAAGCTGGTGGTGCTGTCATATTCCCAATAGGCAGGCCCAGACGGGATATAAAGCATATCTGCTGCGAACACTGCATTCATTGATTGATACCCTATCGCAGGCGGGCAATCGAAGATTATTAGGTCATAAGCATCATCTGGAATTGCATCCAAATAGCGGCTAACAGCGGCAAAGAACGACCATTCAGGGTTCAGGTGGCGATATTGTGCGCTGGCAAATTCAACAAAGGCTGCGTTGGCACAGGACGGAATTATATCAATCGTAGGCCATGCACTGGATTGAATAAAATCACTTACTCGCAATTCCCCCAAACCAAGATCACGAATAGATGCAGGCAATTTGCGACGGGGCAGGGCGGTGCCACTTGCAGCAGCGACAGAGCTGGCATTCATCCGATCGGTTTCGCGGATCAAGTCACGCGCCATAATACCCCAAACCGTATGGTCTTCGGCCACGTCATTTAAGCCCATACTGTGCGATAAAGTGGCTTGGGGATCAAAATCCACGACCAGAATACGGTACCCATCTAGGGCAGCGGCATGCGCAAAGTGCAGAGCTACTGTTGATTTGCCTGCCCCGCCTTTAAAGTTAGCTATTGCCGCTCTAAACGCACGTTTACCCGCAGGGCGGTGTGGCATCAAGGATTTGCGGTTAATTTTCATGCGCCGACGCAGCTCATTCACTTCTTCCAAACTATACCAACGTTGGCGACCGTCCTCTTCCACTTCACCTGCAGGAAGTGAGGGATCAGCAGCCAGACGACCGCGAAAAGTGGACTGGTTTATTTTCAGGATAAGTTCTGACACTTCCCAACTGGAAAACCGCCGTAGGGTCTTTTCCATTTCCGGGCTGAAGGTTTGTTGACGTATCCAGCTTTGCATTTTCAAGGATTGCGCGTGTAGTTGGTGAAGATCTTTGTGATCGAACATTATTTGCCTCAGGACGTTAATTCTTATATTTTTCGTAAATACGTCTTATTTGCAAAAAAAGCAAAAGGTAATATACTATTTTTTAAATCTTCCCCGCAGGGAATATGCTTAAGGAATGTTAGGGATTTTGTAAGGGATTGATTCGCGTTGAAGAAAGAACTCTTTGATACAGTGAGTAGGGCACATTTAGGGGGACACTTGTTGGTGTTCAACTACAGATAGGGGGACATAAAGGCCAAATAAGGTGACATACAAGATGCCCCCCTTTACCATATATTAACCTATTTTAATTCTTTTTATAGGGTTAGGGATGGTACTGAAATCATAGAGTGCTTGACAGAATCGAATAACTGGACGCAAATACCTAAATATTCTGAAACAGCGTTGAGTTTTAAAGTTTCAAAGTATATATGAATTAAAACCTGACCATGAATGAGTCGGGGTGATAGGCAGAAATCCTTTATAGGATGCAGGTAGAGGAAGGAACGGCCCAATGTTGGCCAGTAAACCCGTAGGGCGCGATGCGGCTACAAAGAAATATGATATCCTTTCTGCAATGATGACCTATGCTTTGGCCCGTGATAAACACGCACAAAGGCTAGTTTTGCGCATAATGGCTCTAATCACAACCCGGTATAACTGGCAACGTGATGAGCTAAGTATGGGGCAAAAGGAAATGGCCAAACTGTGGTCTGTGGATGAACGCACAGTTAAACGGGAAATTGCAAAGCTGAAATCAAAGGGATGGTTGCTGGTAAAACGCGCAGGCGCCCGCGGGCGGGTTACTTTGTACGGGTTTAATCTTGATTTGATTTTAAAAGAAACCGAAATGGAATGGCAAAAAATTGGCCCTGATTTTGTAGGCAGATTAACGGAGATGACACGGATTACAGCACAAAACGTGCCTGAAACCAATGTTGTGCCCTTTTCCGGGCCTGATCTAAATCCGCCCCAAACCGATGGTTCTGTATGGGCTAAAGCGGCTTTAATTGTGTATAAAGATGACCCAACATGTTATGGGGCTTGGTTACAACAAATACAGCAAACGGGCAGGGATGGGACGTGTTTAGTTCTAATAGCCCCGACTAAATTTCATGCTATTTATGTGCAAACCCATTTGGCAGATATGATTTTACGCGCGCTGAACCGCATTGACTTAAGTTTGCGAACCATCCGTATAGAATGGTGAATGAATAAGACACTAGGCAGAATATATATAAATCCGTTAAACTGGTAAAAAAGCAGGTAATGATATTTCAAATACTATGACAGTAAAAACCTTTCATCAGCGTCTATCAGGCCAGCTGTTTCCTAAACCATGGGTAAAACGAGTTGATTTTGAAGTAACGGCGAAAACCCCTTTTATTCTAGATGTGGTGCCGATCGGGGATTTTCTGCATGTGTTTATATCGGCCCGTGTTCTGAATGGCAATTTTCATGAACGCTTGGTGTTTAAAGAAAATGATGTGGTTCTAGAGGTAGAAACAATGCGTTCTGTACCGCGTGGTTTAGATATAACATTACGGCGTTCAGGCGCAAATACAGCGCAAAAGATAACTGTAGATCTGGAAAACAAGTCTGTTGAGCTGGATGTAAACCCTAACTTGTCTGAGCATTTTGAGGGTTTGAATACGGTCTTTTTATCAGAAGTAGATATAAAATCGGATACGTTTAAGGATTGGCTTACATATCATTGCGCACAGCACGGGCTAGAAGCTGTTGTTATGTTGCGACGATCCAAAAATAAGTGGGTGGGAAAATCTGCTATAAATCGCCTACTTAAAGCGGCAAGTGCGACGACAGGCCTGAAAACATTTGCGGTGCTGGAAAGCAATATGCCTTTGGGCCAACCAGATTACCCCAGTGTGCTTGATCGGCATACCACGCCTGATGGGCCAGGTAAGGCGTTGCTTGATCCGTTTGTGCCAGATGCGTATGCGTCGGCATTATATGAGCTGGCGATTATGGATGTGGTGCGCAGGCGTAGTTTTGATACGGCACGAGCGGCAGTACATATCGGGGGCTGTGATTTATTGTTGCATGGGCCTGACGGGCAAACGGTATTTGATGCGGCAGTTGCAAGTGAGACTTATCTGAAGTTTTCAGGCAAGCTGGCCTATCCTTGGTCATACCGTAAAGCTAAAAAACCGCAAATAGCCGATCATACATGTACAAGTTTTGATGGCAGAACCGCCCCGCATGTTTGGGCGATCAGTCAGGCGTTTATGCAGCGTGACCCTGCTTTGCGCCCATTTAGAGCGTCAAAAATTGAGCCTGATCCAATCGGTGCGCAGTTTAGTTATTGGCGCTGTGTTGGTGTGCGCTACCCTGATTTGAAAATTGGGCAGATCGTTCCCAAAGCGTCATTGGTGGTCAATGAAGATTTGTGCAAGGTGTTGGCGCGCACGTTTGACCATGATGTAAAACGCCCACCCGCAGTTTCTAAAAACCATAAAACAAGTACGGATAACAAACGTATCTTGGTTGTGACCACGATGAAAAATGAAGGGCCGTTTATGCTGGAATGGTTGGCCTATCATATGTCTATCGGGGTGACGGATTTTGTGGTTTATACAAATGATTGCACAGATGGCACTGACACGATGTTTGATTTGCTGGACCGCAAAGGCATCGTGCAACATTGTGAAAATCCCTATCGTGAGACAGGTCAAAAACCGCAACATGCAGCGTACTTAGCAGCGCAATCAACGCAAAAGGCGATCGATGCGGACTGGATTATGTGCATGGATGTGGATGAGTATATCAACATTCATGTGGGTGACGGCACGCTGCATGATTTGTTTAAGGCGGTACCAGAGGCGAATGTGTGGTCGATGACATGGCGTTTGTTTGGCAATGCGGAAGTGGATTTGTTTGAGGATAAGTTCATAACGGAACAGTTTTTCCGCTGCGCGCCACATATTTGCCGCAAGCCGCATCAGGCATGGGGTTTTAAGACCATGTTCCGCAACAATGGATATTACAAGAAATACGGAGTGCATCGGCCGGTTGGGCTACACCCGGAGTTTATGAAGCATATCCACTGGGTCAATGGATCTGGCCAAAAGATGCCCGAAAATATATTGCGCACGGGGTGGCGTAGTACGGCCAAGACTTATGGTTATGATTTGGTAACGCTGAACCATTATGCGCTGCGATCATGCGAGTCGTTTTTGGTGAAGCGTGATCGGGGGCGGGTCAATCATGTGGATCGCGATCAGGGCATGGCGTATTGGTTTCGGATGAATAACAATGGCGAAGAGGATCGTTCAATCTTGAATAAGGTTGCGCGGGCAAAAACGAAGTATGATGAGCTGATGGCGGATCCAGAAATTGCAGCACAGCATAAGTTATGTGTTGAAGCGCATGCCTTGCGGATTGGTGAGTTAAAAGAACGTCCTGATTATATGGCGATGTATGAAACCCTGAAATCTGAACGCATGACAAAGCTGTCGCGGCTGCATGCGCATTTTGGCAGTGCTATTTTTCTGGAAGGCCCAGAGGCGGTGCCGCTGGATTACCCGCTCTTGGATGGGGTGGAATTGTAGATGAAATACCTGATGATCACTTCCATGCGAAATGAGGCACCGTACATTTTGGAATGGTTGGCTTATCACAGCAGCATCGGGGTGGATGGGTTTTTGATTTATTCTAACGATTGTGATGATGGTACGGATCAGATGTTGGACCGTTTGGATGCACTTGGGGTGATTAAGCATGTGCGCAATGATAAGATCACAAATGCAGGGGTGCAGTGGACGGCTTTGAAACGTGCTGGTAATCATCCAATGCGCAAACGTGCTGACTGGATCATATTTGCCGATGTTGATGAGTTTGTGAATGTCAAAGCCGGGGCAGGGCATTTGGATGATTTGCGGGCGGCTGCACCTGATGCAACGGCTTTTGCGCTGACTTGGCGGATGTATGGCAATGACAGCCATGTTGAGATTGAAGACAAGTTGGTGATTGAGCAGTTCAATAAATGCGCAAGTTTTCCGTGCTATGCGCCTATTACGTCTTCGATGTTTAAGACTCTGTTCAAAAACGATGGATCCTACGAAAAGCTTGGGGTGCATCGGCCTAAAAAACGCGTTGAGCGGGATGCGGATAAAGTAGTTTGGGTGAACGGATCGGGCATGCCGCTTGGGGCTGAGTATTTGGATAAATCAACGGTGACATATGCAGGCAACGGGGGCATTGATCTGGCGTGTATCAATCATTATTCTGTTAAGTCGGCAAAAGCGTTTTTGGCCAAAACACAACGCGGATTGCCTAATCGGTCGGAAAAGCAGTTGGATTTAGGTTATTGGGTGGATCGAAATTTTAACCAAGTAGAAGATGTAACTATTCACCGTAGTATAACTGAAACAAAAGAAAAAATGGATTTGTGGCTGGCTGATCCAGAATTGGGGGAGTTGCATAAATCTGGGGTGGAATGGCACAAGGCCTGTGCTGAAACTGTGCTGGAAGATATGGAGGGCGTGCGCTTGCTTGCCCGTATTGTTAGCCTTTCACGGGAAAATTTACCTGCCCAATTTGCAATATCATTGGCACAAAAGATGATGGCGGCAAATCGCAATAAAAAGGACGATTGATGCGTATTTTTCTGACAGGGGGTGCGGGCTATATTGGCAGCCATACGCTACTAGAGGTTTTATCGCATGACCATGAGGTTTGTGTGTATGACGATTTTTCCAATAGTGCGCCAGAGGCATTGGCGCGCGTATCGCACCTGACAAACCGTAGTTTTGATACGGTAGAAGGGGATATTCTTGATCGCAATGGCATCAAGCAAGCCTTGGTTGATTTTCGCCCTGACGTGGTTGTGCATTTTGCGGGTAAAAAAGCGGTCGGCGAGTCTATGGCGGAACCTTTGATGTATTATCGCAATAATGTTGATGGCACATTGTCTTTGTTAGAAGGCATGAATGCTGCGGGATGTTCGCGCATTGTATTTTCATCCTCTGCGACTGTTTATGGGGAACCTGAATATTTACCTTATGATGAGGCACATCCGCGGGCGCCAACCAACCCCTACGGTATGACTAAATATATGGTTGAGCTGATATTAAACGATTGGTGTTCTGCTAACGCACAAAATACTGCTGTATTATTGCGGTATTTTAATCCTGTAGGCGCGCATGATAGCGGTGAAATAGGGGAAGACCCAGATGATATTCCAAACAATCTGATGCCTTTTGTCAGCCAAGTGGCAGTTGGGCGGCGCGAAAAGCTACAAGTTTTCGGCGATGATTACGATACTGCCGATGGCACAGGGGTGCGGGATTACATCCATGTGGTTGATTTGGCAAAGGCCCACGCAGCGGCAATAGGCTATGCAGAGACGCATTATGGCTGTGAGGCGATCAATGTGGGGGCAGGGCAGGGATCATCGGTTCTGGAGGTTGTGAGGGCGTTTGAGGCGGCCTCTGGACAGCCAGTGCCCTATGAGGTGGTGGCAAGGCGTTCTGGCGATATAGCGGCGTTCTATGCCGATCCTGCCAAGGCTAAAAACCTACTGGGGTGGCAAACGGAACGTGGATTAGCCGATATGTGCAAATCTGCGTGGAATTGGCAACGTAAGAACCCACAGGGCTATAAAGGCTAGGTTTTACTATCCAAGGCCTAGGAATTGGGTATATATAAACGATAACCTTGCCCGATAAGAGGCTGGGAATTGGCAGATCAGGGCGACAGGCATGTATGATTACGATGAAGTCATTATCACAAGCGGCATTAAAGTGCCGTTTATACCCGAAGTTATCACCCCTAAAATTGAAAAACCTATGCGCAAAAACCGCTATGAAAAAGGCGAGTTAAAAGGGCTACGGGCAAGTGTGAAGTCCGGCGATAGGGTTTTGGAGTTAGGCGGGGGTATTGGGCTGATTTCTACCGCTGCGGCACAACAAGATGGCGTTGGGCAAGTGACAACCATAGAGGCCAACCCCCGCATTATTCCGGTTATTCGTGAAACCCACCGTTTGAATGGGATCAGGGGCGTTGATTTGCGCAATGGCGTGGTTTCTTCTGGCTCTGGTGAAAATGTTGATTTTTACATTCGCAAAGATTTTTGGGCATCTTCGATGGAACCTGATTCAAGGGCATATGAAGCGGTTGAAAGCCTGCCTAATTTTGACATTCGCGATCTTGTAAGCGAGCTGAAGCCAACTGTGATCGTATGTGACATTGAAGGGGCCGAACTGGGCCTGTTTGATAAGGTTGATATGTCTGGTGTTCGAATGGTGATTTTGGAATTGCACCCAAAAGTTTATGGCCAAGAACAGATGGCGATGATTATCAACATGATGCTGCATAAAGGATTTACTATCATCCCAGAGAAAAAACCATCTTCGGTTTGGACCTTTGAACGGGTAGTGGCAAAAATTGAGCGGGCGCCAAGTGACCAATCAGCAGTAAAGCCACAACTTAATTTACCATATAAATCGTGGAATGCTGATAATCCGCGCGTTATGATTGCAACCTGTATGAAGGATGAGGGGCCATTCATTCTGGAATGGATTGCGTGGCATCAATCTATTGGCATTGATGACTTTGTGGTGTTTAGCAATGATTGTAGTGATGGCACAGATTTAATTCTGGATCGTCTGGATGAAATAGGACTGCTACAGCATTTACCAAACCCTGCTGTGCTAAGTGACAGGCCAGATTTTCAACCTTATGCGCTTGCCTATACGCCGCATCTGACGGCATTTAAGAAAGCGGATTTCTTTATTTCAATGGATGTGGATGAATTTATCAATATCAGGCATGGGAACGGTCACATTACTGACCTGTTAAAAGCAACAGGCCCGTTTGATGCATTGTCAATCAGTGAACTTAATCACGGCAGTAACCAAAAAGAGGAATACGAACGCGGGTTTGTAACCGATCTGTTTCCTATGCATCAGCGCGAGCGGCCTGGTAAACCCAGATCACAACGCGGTGTGAAAACGATCGTACGTTTGGGGCCTAAGTTGCAACAAATCCGCAATCACAGGCCAGACTTTTATCATAATCAGGGTCAAATTAATTGGGTCAATGGATCAGGTCAGGCAATCAGTGTTTTTGATGATGACGCGACGCAAAACGGGACGGATTGCAGGGACACGTACGATCATGTGGTGCTGGAACATTATCCGTTGCGGTCATTAAATTCATATCTTGTCAAAATGTTTCGCGGTGATGTTGTGGTTAAAGGCAAAATGGTATCGCAACGGTATTGGCGGATGCGCAACCGTCAAACGGATGCAACATCGGTGTTAGAGCGGCAACAGAAAAAATTTAAAGCGGCTTATGCGAAGTTGTTAAAAGATAAAGAACTGAAGTTACTACATGATGCGGCGTGTAAAGCGCATGAGGACAGGATTGCGCAACTGCTGCAAGACCCTGTGTTTTTGGAACGTAAAAAATGGGTATTTTCCGAGTGTTGGTAGGCGGGTTAAATGAGTAAGCTAAACCTTGTGATTATGGCGGGCCAAAGCAATATGGTTGGCTATAAAACGCGCATTGAAGATATAAATGCAGCATGGCGTAAACCTATTGATAATGCGTTTGTCTGGCAAAAAGGCGCATGGCAGCCGTTGCAGCCGGGTGGCGGGTATCAAAAGAAAGGTTTTGGGCTGGAACTGGCCTTTGCACATGATTTTTGTCAGGCAGAGGGTGAGCGGCTGGGTATTGTTAAGGTCGCAAAAAATGCGTCTTACCTGACAACTGACTGGAGCCCTGATCGTGAAAGCGGGTTATTCGACAATCTGGTAAATACTGTGCGTGCTGCGATGATGTCGGAAGAGGTGGTATTACGCGGCGTGCTGTGGGTGCAAGGTGAGGCAGATAGTATTACCGAGGCAGATGCAAAAGCCTATAAGGGTAATCTTGAAAGGTTTGTTGCCAGATTGCGTATGGCACTGGGGGCACCGCATTTGCCATTTATTGCAGCTATCGTGAACCCACCTGCGAACCTGTGCCCCCATTCTGGGCCTGTACGGGCGGCTATTCGTAAAAATCGTATAACGAACTATGCGACTGTAAAAACCTCTGGTCTGGCGAAAATTAGGGATGATTTACATTATTCGTATAGAGGGCTGAATAACCTGGGCAAACGTATGGCACAGGCAATGATCTCGTTTGATCCAGAGGCTTTGGGACTTAAGCAGCATGTTAAGTGGTTGTGGAATTCAGATCAGTATCAATGTTGGGTATCTGGACCTGGGAAGCCTGCGGATGTGGCGATTGTTTCAATGCCCTTTGCAGTGATAAACAGCGGGTTTGATGAAGTTGGGTTTGGGCAAGTCCCCTTTGAGAAAACCGGCAGGCTTGGGGTTTATATCCGATCTAATCGTTCCACATGGTTGCAAGATAAAGAGATTTTGGAAGTGGCGCAGGCTATTCGGGGGCATTTGGGTGCAAAGCAGCGAATTATTACCTATGGGGCCAGTATGGGGGCGTATGGCGCGCTTTTATTGTCAAAACAACTGAAGGCGGAAAAGGTGTTGGCGATTGCGCCGCAATATTCGATTGACCGCGCGGTTGTGCCGTTTGAAACACGCTGGAAACGTGCATTTAATCGCATTCAGACGTTTGTTCACAATATTGATGAGGAAATATCTCCGACAGCGCAAAAAATTGTATTTTTTGATCGGATGTCTGAGGATCGCAGGCAAATTGAGATGTTCAAAACCGACGAGACTTGGAATTTAGTTAATTTACCTTTTGCGTCGCACCAAGTTTTGCGGTTTTTACTAGAAACTGGCAGTCTGCCGATGGTATTGGCGGATATTGAGAATGGTGGGCCTGATATGGTTGAATTGGTTCGCACTGCGCGAAAAAAACGGCGGTTAAGCATCATTTACTGGATGACACTTACTTTTGTTTCTAGCTTGCGTAGGCCTGATTTGGCTGATTTTGCGGCAAAACAAGCGTTGTCATTGGGTGGGCCGAAGCGAAGGCTTAAGCCGTACCTTAAAAAGTCCTAAATCTAAGTGGGTTTTGATACCAGAACACGAACATAATTATGGGCTTCACGCAGGATTGTTAAAGTGCCGAGCGCGGCAAGAACTTGGCTTTGTTTTGAATAGGTGCGTTTGCGGATGTCGACAATGATATGCCCACCGGGATTAATTTTTTCCTTAAAATAAGGCATATAACTGTCTACAGGAAAATGAAAACCACAAGCCAGAAAGCTAACAGCAAGATCAACGGGACTTGTATCCATAATGTCGGTTTTTTCAGGATTTGACAGGGTTACGTCCGCAGACGGGATGCCATTTTTAGTTAATAACGCTTTGGCGATTGATAGGTTGGAATATGCCGAGGCTTTGTCTTCGAAGCCGAAGTGACGAATATCGTTTTGTTCAACGTCAATCAGGTGTATTTTTGAGTTATAGGTTTTAGCAGCAAATAAATCAAAAACAGCATAACCACATCCAATATCTGCTATGGTTTTAGGGGCTATTAGATCTAGAGTTGCGCGTAATTCAGCAAATTCATCACTGATAAATTGCACTGTTCGTTCAACAAGTACTGCCCCTTTTTCAGCGACAACAGCATCTAGTTCATCGCCTTGCCCGTTTGACCAGTTTTTTATCATACGGCCAGATTTGTGGACATCATAAAGAATTTCTGACCGTTGCAATATGAAGTTTAGGTAGTCGGCCGGGCCGAACATTGAATAATCAAGATTAGCTGGATTTATTTTAACTTGTTTCATGAGTTTATTTTCTAAATGCATCCGGGGCCGATTTGATGATCTTATCGCGGCATTCTTTGATGAATCTGGTTTCGATACGATACTTTCGTGACAAACTATCAAGTGAGACCTCTGCCCGTATTGCGTCTAGCCCAAGTTGTGCGCAAAATTCGGGGTCATTGGATTTTTCATGTGGCTTGAAAATTTTTGCGGGTATTGGGGCGGCACTTGGATCTATTGCGTGCTTATCAATCAGTTTATCCATGAAACTGCCACGCCTAGGCGTGTTGTTTTCTTTTTCTTCAAGGCGGGGCTTCATTCGACGCGCCCAAAAATGCACCCCATGAGTTTTTTCGGTCATTTGTTCTTCGGGGTTGAAACGGCTGATAATCATGTGATTACGGTGTTTAAAAGAGATCGGATAAAAGGTTTCTTGCGGATGTGCATGATCTATTTCACCAGTTTCTTTTAAGAAATAGGTAACAGAAGCGGGGCCGGTAAAACCCCAGTTTTGTTCTGTCATATGAACAGGTTTGCCCGCGTCTTTTTCCTGCTGCAGTTCAAGTTGTTGCCAAGGTGCCAGCCATGGGGCGATGGCGTATTGGTCTTTGAAAAACTCTAACAATGCGTTTAAAGTTTTTGAGTTTTTGGGCAGGCCAAGAACCGCGTTGCATACAAGGCCTGGCTTTTCCCAGCCAAAGACATACTTGGATTTGAAATTGAACGGGCGGTAGCAATATACATCTGCATCAACCCAGATTTTATCGGTTTTTTTCAGAAGTTGCAGCCGCCACATATCGGCATGTATTGCCGGGCTGCCTGTGCGGGCATGGCGGTACAGTGGTTTGGCGGGGAAAATATCGGCCGCATCGGCCGCATGAACACCATCGGGGATGTTATCAATGGGGGTGTAGCTGTATAAAGTTGTGTGATGCCCTGCGTCGGCAAAAGATTTCAGACAAAGCTGTTCTAGCCATGTAAGCCTGTCGCCAATCCAAAGACTTGCGATTTCCGGTAGTTTTGCCATGTATCACTTTGCCTGCTTGTTGTTTTTTGTAAATATTACAGGGGGTACAGGTTTTTTGCCAGTAAATAATACTGCGCACGCGTGTGGGAAGTTTAGGGAACAAGCACTTCGGTTATAAAAAAGCCTGCTTGGGTGCCTATGGATTGCGCACTTTTCCAGATTTGATTGGTTTTGTCGTCTACCCAATAGGTATTTACAAATGCACGGGTGTCATTTTTACAGTTTTCGGTGAATTTAGCTAATTCGAAGTCAATTTCAACGATGGTAATGGTTTCAATTTCACCGCGTTCTAATGTGCAGGCGTAATCAATTTCAGCGACCTGTTTGATTTTGGCAAGCTGTTGTTGTGTGCGTGTGTAAAATTTGGGTGCGTTTGTCTCTAAGAACATATCTTGGGTTGGAATTGAGGTGCCTTGTGATAACAGATCAAGCCCAAAACCACGTGTGGCGGTGATGATACCGTTATTATAAGTCACGCTCATTTTGATATTGTTAAGGTATGTTCTGTAGCTGCCATTTTCGGCGACTTGGGCAAACAGGGTTTTTACCCCAAGGGTTTGTGCGTTAATCCGCAACAGTGGTTTTTCTATATGCTGAATGGCAGCGCGTGTTAGGGCAGGGGGTGGAGCGGTAGGTGTTTCTTCGGCTTTTTTGGCTTCTTTGCGGGCTTTTAATGCGGCGATTAATGTTTCACGCATGTTAGAGCCGTCTTGTTTTGTACCGCAGCTAATGGCTGTTGCCAGAATTAAAATTATCCCAAGGAACAGTCGCATTAACGCCAGAACCGTGCCCAGCTATCTTCTAATTCTGTGCCATGATATTCACGCACTTTTTTATAAAGCTGATTATCAGAACGTAAACGAGAGCCAGCATCGGCACCAGAGCTGCCAAAGGCAATATCGTAGCTTGTGCGGCTTGGTGATTTCATGACCCAGTTAAGCGGGATTGTTACCCTAAAACCCTTTTTGGTGTTTTCTGCAACGTCTGCATTGGATTTTGTGGCAAATACGCCTGCTGACCAGCCATTTGAAAAACGTTTATCTATTGAGAATGTTGCCCCGTTATCACCTGCCAGATAGCGGCCGACATCTAACTGGGTAGAAACGCCACCATTAAATTCGGCGTAGGCAGAAACAAACCCTGTTGTGACGTCATAGTTTTGAAAACCAAGGGCATTGCCGAAGTCACGTTGTTTCACATGGCTGACTTCTACGCCCAAGCCCCAGTTTTGGGCGGCTGGTTTCCATAGAACTTCGCCTGAAATGCCGCCGAACATGCGTTCTAGATAGCCTGCGGAAACACGGCCATAAACCGATGGGGCTGCTTTGAACAGATAATCCAGTTTTAGAGTTTCAACCGCAGGATCGCCCCGTTCTAGATAGAGGCCCCTGTCAGAGCGTACATGTTGTAGCGTTGATGTAGAGGGTGTGTTGGTGGATACATTGCCAAACAGTTCTTTGGTTAAAGCACCGCTTGCTGAAAAGCCTGGTGAAATGTTCCAAATGCCAGTGGCGCGTGCGCGCACACTATATTGGTTTGATGAGGTAAGTTCATCATGGGTAAATTCTACATAAGGGCCGATTGACCATGAAAATTTAGGATACAGGCTTTGGTCATATTGCATTGTATCGCGAGTTTTTATCGGGTCTGAAATAACCGCATTGGCAAAGGATAATTTGGTGCCATTCGGGTGGTTTTCGTACGCTTCAAGATCTGTGCGGTTAAACGTGACCGAGGAAACCGGCAGGCCATCTACAACGGGTGTAAGTGTGAATGTGGTCACCGAGCTTGGTAACACATTTGCCATTGCGCGTGCGGCGCGGCCAAATGCTTGGGGGGTTACGTTGTAGCGGTTGTTGCGAAACCGCAATTCTGCGTGGGTGGGGGCAAGTGACAATGCCTCTACGCGCAGGCCGTCGGGGCGCAGGGCTTTGTTCAGGTATTTATGTGCTGTTTCATTTACGCCAGCGTCATTCAGCCAGCTTGCATCGGTATCATTTGGATTGTGCCGTTTAATGGGTGCAGGGGCAGACTCGTAGGATGGTGTGAAGTTCTTAATGTCAGCACTGGTGGCGCTGATACATAAACCTACAGAGCAGGCGGTTATGATACTTGTTTTAACTAATTTTACCATCGAACGTATTTCCAAAATTATATATGCAGATTATTTACACATCTTTAGGTAAATCGCTAGATGATTTTCAATTTATGGCGCGATTTTGGGTGCCAGATATAGAAAAAGCCCAATCAATAGATCAGGCTTTCAAAATTCGACGCTTAATGTAAATTAAGTACCGCTGCTACTGTCAGCAATTATGATGATGCCAGCAATAACCGCGGCAGCTGCAAGGAGTGAAACAAGTAGCCCTTCTCCGCCTTCTAGTGAGGATTTAGTGACGACAACTGTTTCTTCAGCCATCATTGGTGTCGCGATAAGTGCGAATGATGCTGTTAAGGCTAGCAATGATTTTTTCATAATATGAACTCCTATTTGATTCTCGCACTAAATATATTCAAAACTCTACGGAAACTCAACCGCGAAAATTATCAATGGATCGTTCTGGTGGTGACACCTGATATCGCACCAAATTGCTGTGACAGTTTTTTGGGAAGCCAGGTTTGTTTGATTGTACCAAATCCAGGCAAACCCGAAAGTATGCTGGATGTGCTGAGCGAACATTGGGCATAGGGTGCCGTACCATTGGCCATCACTGCGCGGATCGCCATTTCGGCCACTTCACGAGAGACGATAATTTCTTGCACAAGCACATGCGCTTTAAAGTCTTCGCGTGTGTGATAGTCAGTATAGAGATCGACCATTTGTGGGGTGATACCAAAAAGCACATCATGGCGCTCTGGCGTAAGTTCGTGATTGTATGATCCAGATGGATTAAAGATAACCCGTTGCGAGCCGTTGATCATTAGCGAGGTGTGTGCACCTTGACCCGTTTCGTTTTTAAAACTGGTCAAGAGGGTCAGCTTGGGCGGGCCATTATGCCGATAGACAGCTTTGGCCACCGCATCATCAGGTGCCCAAACCGATTTAGCACTACAGGCGCCAAGTGCCAAAACAGTACATAGTGCTAAAACCAAACTGCGCATATCTGTGCCCCCAACTGTCAGAAAATATCACTGTGGCTGTACAGAAAGCCATTGCCACAAAAAAACCCAATCAACAGACTGGGTTTTCAAGTTTTACGTGTGTAAAAGCTAAATTAGGTGCCGTTGCTAGAATTTAAACTAGCAATACCAATAATTGTAATTGCGATACCCGCAGCGATTAGCCCTGGTGTCAAACCTGCTGCTGGTCCTGCTGTTGATACTGTAACTGTTTCTTCAGCCATCATAGGTGTGGCTAAAAGTGCGATTGATGCGGTTAGTACGATCAATGATTTTTTCATAATGTAAACTCCAAATACATATCTAAGGGATTAATACCAAATAGATTCCAAAAATTCAAGCATTTATAGAATTAATTGATGAATAAAAACGTACCTGTTTTTATATGTATATTTTGGGTTATGTTTCTAAGCTATTTTGGATGCCAACATCATATGGAATTGGCAGATTATCGCATACTAATTCAGCTTTTGCACAGTAATAGTGCCTAAATCTGGATGTATCATCTGTGAAGATTTCCATATCGTGACAGTGTTGCGATCCACCCAATATTGGTTTTCAAAATAGGATATTTCACTTTGGCATTGCTCTAGATACTTGCCAGTGTTGTAATTTAGCCCAATAATATTGATGGTTTCTTGGCCTTCATAAGACATGATGCAAATGAACTGAGTCGTTTCCAACTGACTGTCCGTATTTAGGTAGCGAAACTTTCGGATGTATGTATTTTCTTTCGTGCGGTTAGCAAACATACTGCGTATTGAAATATTTGTACCTTGGGCCATTAGATCCAGCCCAAGACCCCGTGTTGCTGTAATTAGCCCCCTGTCTAAAGTCACCGTATAATTTGTGGGGGCTCTATAAGTGGTGTGTGTACCATTTTGGCCTGATTTTTGGATCAAGTTGTAAAGGCCAACCCTATCTAGTTTAACAAGTAACAGTTCAGCCTTACTATCAACAATCATCTGTCGGTTTAATGTTTCACCCTCTGCTTTTTTGGCGGTTTGAGGTGCTTTTTTCTTAGGTTTGACTTTAGCAAGAACTGCCTTACCAAGATTTTTGGCAACATTGTTATAGCCTACTTCGGTGCTTTTTTCAGAGCTACATGCGGCCAGCCCTAAAATACATGTGAATATTACCAGATTTTTCAAGATCATCTTAGGAATCCCCCCCAACCAGCGGCTAGGTTTTTCTGATGCAAATCACGTACTATCGGGTGCAACCTGTTTGGGATTTCCAAGCGGGCACCCCCATCTCTGGTTAGGGATGATAATGTTGTTGATCCGGTTGTGCGTGTCTGAGTGCCGATGAGGGTTTTTAAAGGAACTGTCACGCGGATACCCTTGTCAAAACTACCTTCGCCAAAATCTGCAGAGGATACATTTGTTAAGGTGACGTAAGCCCCAACTTCCCATCCATTCAGGAAGCGTCTGTTGACAGATAAAGTGCCGCCAACATCGCCAGCTAGGTAACGCCCAAGATCGACTTGAGTTGAGAAGCCATTATTAAAGTCGTAATACCCAGAGATATGACCGGTTGCGACTGAGTAGGGGCGAAACCCAAAAAGCTGTTCAAATTCGCGTTGTTTGACGTAATTTATTTCAGCACCAATACCCCAGTTTTGATTAGTTGGTTTCCAGAGCAATTCAGCACTTATGCCGCCAAAGTGACTTTCTAGATAGCCACCAGAAATACGGCCATAAAGATTGCTATGGGGCTTGAATAAATAATCAGCTTTCAAATGTTCAATCGCGGGGTCGCCACGTTCATTGTATATGCTGGATTCAGACCGCACTTTTGGCAGGTTTGAAGGTGAAATAGTGCCCTGTCCGTTATTGCCAACCACCTCTTTTATGACGGAACCTGAAAAAGACAGGCCGGGCCGTACGGTGTAAGTTCCTTGTAAACGCAGCCCAAGTTCAGCGCGAACTGGTTCAGCCGGATCAAAAAGAGAAACCCCAACATATGGTTTTAAAGCCCAAGAAAAATGTGGGTAATACGCATCAGAATTTTGCAAACCAGCGGGGGAAGGAACAGCGCCGTAAATTCTGGCGTTTTCCAGAATTTCTTCACTGCCATTTAAATTGAATTCACTGTCTTCTAAGGCTGATCTATCAAGTTTAACGGAAACGGCAGGAATGCCACCTTCCATCGGGGTAATCACTATTGTTTCAACCGATGCAGGCATTAAATTTGTCATTGCGCGTGCCGCCCGACCTATTGCCTGTGCAGGTGCTTGGTAACGTTGGTTTCTAATGCGCAGTTCTGCGTGGGTTCCATGCATGGCTAAGCCATCTACCCGAATACCTTGCGGTTTAAGGGTTGCATCTAATGCAGTTTGGAACGCCTTATTAATACCAGAAATATTTTCCCATGATGTATCATATGATGCGTCATCACTACGTCTAATAATGGGTGTAGGGGCTGGGCCTGTTACAGCCTTTATGCCAAGGTTATTAGGATTAATATTGGTATTCAGTTTTAAGCCCAGTTCTGAACCATGCATATAATACAGACCAATGCTTGATCTTTTCCCAACTTTGTAATCCAGCCCGAAATTGATTTGTGACTTCCTGTCAAACAAAGGGGGAAGTCCAGCGGTTCTAGCAGTAGTGCGTGTTTCCAAAGCATATTGATCGGCTGAATATTCAATTTTGAATGTTGCGGGTTTAATGGGTGTTTGCCATTCTAGGCCGGCAAAATATCCGACGGGGCCCCTAAACCAAGAACTAGCATTGGGTGTGCCGCCTGTTGCTGTTGAATTTGTATGTAACGTGTTGCTGTTGCTTAATCGGCCCCAACCAGCCCCGCCTGTTACTTTTAAATTAGGGCCAAGGGATGTGGTCGCAACAATGTATTCGCCAGCATATAATCCTGTACCCATAAAGTCACGCAAGCCAACAGTGACATCAATTAGGTGCTTATCTTTGGTTAACACTTGGTATGCAATATCAAAGCTACGGTCAAAAGTATCGCCACCTAATACACCTGTAGGCGCAAAAATATCCTTAATTTTTGTGTACCTAAAACTACCCGTCATGCGTGGTAAAATCTGAAATGAAATTGTTGTTTTTTGTGCTTTGGCAAAAGTTGATGTTGTCATAGACAGTTCAGCATCTGGCATCATTTCAGCGGTAGGCATGTCAATCAGGCCAGGGGCACCATACATGTTAATCGTCGTGCCAAATGTTGATTGCGCACCAAGGGGGATGGTTGTAACGGCAAACGCGCCTACAGCAATGCTGTAAAACAATTTGTTTGTCATGCAATCTGTCCCTTATTGATGTTCTGAATATGAGTGAATACACATAGAATTACTAGATATTAAGCAGATTTTATTTTATTTTATTTTGTGAGTCGCTAGTGTCGCACTTTGGCATCATTTTAAAAGGATTCCGAGCTATAAAATATTAATATTATAAAAGTGGATTTTACGATGACTAAACCCAACATTTTAATTTTCATGGTCGATCAGCTAAACGGTACATTATTTCCTGATGGGCCTGCTGATTGGCTGCACACGCCCAATTTGAAAAAGCTGGCGGAAAAATCAACACGGTTTCAAAATAGCTATACGGCGTCGCCTTTATGCGCACCTGGACGTGCTTCTTTCATGTCGGGGTTATTGCCATCGCGCAGTCGGGTTTATGACAATGCTGCTGAATTTGCTTCGGATATACCAACCTATGCGCATCATTTGCGCCGTGCTGGGTACCAAACCTGTCTGTCTGGCAAGATGCATTTTGTTGGGCCTGACCAGATGCATGGGTTTGAGGAACGTTTGACCACGGATATATATCCTGCCGATTTTGGCTGGACACCAGATTACCGCAAGCCCGGTGAACGGATAGACTGGTGGTATCACAATATGGGGTCTGTTCTGGGGGCGGGGGTTGCCGAAATTTCCAATCAGATGGAATACGATGATGAGGTTGCCTATAATGCAACACGTAAGGTTTACGATTTAGCGCGGGGCAAAGATGCGCGCCCGTGGTGTTTGACGGTTAGCTTTACCCATCCGCATGACCCTTATGTTGCGCGTAAGAAATATTGGGATCTGTATGAGGATTGCGCGCATTTGCTGCCAGATGTGCCTGCTATGGATTATGACGACCATGACAGTCATTCAAAACGGGTATTCGATGCAAATGATTGGCGCAGTTTTGATATTTCTGAAGACCAAGTAAAACGTGCGCGGCGAGCCTATTTTGCCAACATCAGTTATCTGGATGATAAAATAGGCGAGGTGATGGAGGCCTTAGAGGCCAGCCGACAAGACGCAACAATTTTGTTTGTATCTGACCATGGCGATATGCTGGGCGAACGCGGTCTTTGGTTTAAAATGTCGTTTTTTGAGGGCTCATCACGTGTGCCCTTGATGATTGCGTCACCTGATATGGAAGCGGGGCTGATAACCGCCCCTGTTTCTAATCTGGATGTAACGCCAACATTATGTGATTTGGCAGGTGTTTCAATAGATGAGGTTGCCCCGTGGGTAGAGGGGGAAAGTCTGGTACATTTGGGGCAGGGCGGGGAACGATTAAGCCCTGTTGCGATGGAATATGCAGCAGAGGCTTCTTATGCGCCAATGGTATCTTTGCGCTATGGCCCTTGGAAATATAATCGGTGTGCGTTGGATGCGGATCAGTTATTTAATCTTGAGGCCGATCCGCATGAGTTGGTTAATTTGGCGCAAATCCCTGCGCATAAAGGTACTTTGGATCAGTTGCGGGCAAAATCTGAGGCGCGTTGGGATTTGGATGCGTTTGATGCGGCTGTGCGTGAAAGTCAGGCGCGGCGTTGGGTGGTTTATGAAGCTTTGCGCAATGGTGAATATTTCCCGTGGGATTATCAGCCGCTGCAAAAAGCATCAGAACGCTATATGCGTAATCACATGAACTTAGATACGTTGGAAGACAGTCAAAGGTTTCCACGCGGGGAATAATGGAAAGCCTTAATTATCCAGCAATAACGTAATGACACGACGGGCTTCTTTGCGGGTGGTTGCAGGGTTTAAGGGTTGGCTTGTTTGGGTGGCTTCTAGCCAAACGCCATCCATATAGGATTGCAGTGCGCGCCTTGCGGTTTCACAGGTTTGGATGGGTAACAGGTTTTTCAGTTCAGCCCTGAAATGTGACTTTACGCGCGCGCGATTGATTTGGTGCAACCGTGACAGGCTTTCTGAATAAGGCGCGTGGGCCCAGAATTGGATCCAGACGCTGCATTGTGGATTGGTGAATAACGCATCATCAAAATTAGCATCAATTATTGCCATAAGCCGTGTGCGGGGGGTGGAAGCTTTCGCAAGGTTGGTAAGTGTTGCTTGTCTAAGGATACCTAATAGATACCGCATTGTGGCCTCCATTAGTTTTTCTTTACTGCCGAAATAATAGTTGATGCTGGCAGCAGCGGCATCTGCTTCGGCGGCAATTTCTGCCATTGTGACAGACGCAAAACCACGTTTGTGTATGGCCCTGATGGCGGCATTAATCAGCTCTTGATGGCGGATGTCACGTATTCGTTTTCTGGTCATAGCTATAGTGTACCTGCTGGCTATCGAGCTTCAACAGTATTATAGGAAATAAAACTTAAATGGCCATACAAGTTTTTGTTTGGTGATTTTATAAAGATCAGATATATGCCTTATACGTATGAACTGGCCATAGGCGGCCTAGAGGAGGGGAAATAATGACTTTCATATTATCTTTCGGAGTTTTGCTGGCATTTGCGCTGGTAATATTCTGCACCATCAAGTGGTGGAATGTTCGGTGTATTGGGGTCACACCCGTGCATTTGTTTACATTTATCGCAATTTTATTCACATCGGGGTTGGATGTGGGGCTTATCATGTTCCCGCTAACTGAATTTGGCGGATATGCGGAAGAGGCGGCGTATTCATTTACAAATCCATTGGCGATTGAGTTTGGCTTTTGGGGTTTTCTGATATGGGCGTTTTACTTTTTGACCGCATTTTATTTCTGCGTGATCGAACCGCGTGTAGGGTTCTTCAAGTTCACTATAGTGAAGCTTATTAACAACCTTGTAATCATTGGAACCTGTGCATTTACAGCAAGTTTGTTCTTGATTTACTTACCAGGTTACATCCCAGAAATCGGTGATGGGGAAACTGTTGTAGCAACATTCTATGTGATTGTGTTTGCGGTGATTTTAGCTGCAGCCTATTCAAGCACCGACATTAAATATGTACGCATCTTGAGTGTAGGTTCAACAGTGTTGTTTGCAGCGTTGATCGTAGGCATGTGGATTTATGCAGGTATGAGCCTTGGTGAGTTTGGGTCGACATTGGCTGGCATTGGCGGGTATTTTGGGAATATCCACAAGTTTGTTCTGCCATTAACAGATTATCATGAGTTCTATTTGTTCTGGTGGTTTGCATGGTCGATTATGATCGGTCAGTTCACGTCACGGTTTGTTGGCGGATTGAAAACGCAGCATCTGTTGTTAGCACTGCTTGTTATTCCATCCATTCCGTTGGCGACATGGTTCTCGGTTCTGTATTTCTATCATCTGAACGGAATTTCAACGACTGGCGCTGTGAATATGGCAATGATCGTTGTGGGCATTACCTTTGTTGTCAACTCGCTTGATAGTTTGATCCGGCTTTACACCGATAACTTGTCTTTGACGACAGAACGGTTTGGACGGGTTGTATATATTGCGGGTAATGTTGCGGTGTTGTTTGCCCTGACGCTTCTGTTCGAGAGTCAGTGGTTGCAAATCCAGTGGATTGGGGCGGTTGTTGTGGGCATCTATTTTGCCTGCTTAATGTTCATCGTCATCAAGAAGCGTTCAGAAGTTATGGCAATCACTTCATCACCAGAAGGTCGTGATCTTGATTTCCACAAAATCGATACGGTTCACTAATAGTGCCTCGCCCCTTCGGGGGCGAGTGCAACCAATTTGTCATTTAATATGACCGCTGCACTTTTGATATTAGGATTATAAAAACTTGGAAGCTGATTATGTAATTGTCGGGGCTGGTTCTGCGGGTTGTGCGATGGCGTATCGCCTATCTGAGGATGGCAAGCATTCTGTTTTGGTGATTGAGTATGGTGGTACTGATGTAGGGCCGTTTATTCAAATGCCAGCGGCACTATCGTATCCGATGAACATGCCGATGTATGATTGGGGGTACAGTTCAGAACCTGAACCCTATTTGGGGGGGCGCAGTTTAGTTACGCCGCGCGGCAAAGTCGTGGGCGGTTCTTCGTCGATAAACGGTATGGTTTATGTGCGTGGTCATGCAAATGATTTTGACCATTGGGAAGAAAGCGGCGCCAAAGGCTGGGCCTATAAAGATGTGCTGCCTTACTATAAACGCATGGAAAGTTGGAACAGTGGCGGGCATGGCGGCGATGCGTCATGGCGGGGTTCGGACGGGCCTTTGCATGTTACACGCGGCCCACGCAAAAACCCTTTGTATCAGGCTTTTGTCGATGCAGGCCGGCAAGCTGGTTATCAAATCACAGGTGATTATAACGGTGAGCAGCAAGAGGGTTTTGGCCCGATGGAACAAACCGTTTATAAAGGCCGGCGTTGGTCTGCGGCAAACGCTTATTTGCGCCCTGCCTTGAAGCGGGAAAATTGTACGCTGATTAAAGGGTTTGCGCAAAAGGTTGTGATTAAAGATGGTCGCGCGGTTGGTGTTGCGGTCAAACGTGGCGGTAAGGTTGAAACCATCCATGCGCGGCGTGAGGTGATTATTGCGGCGTCATCAATCAATTCCCCAAAGCTGTTGATGCTGTCAGGTATTGGCCCTGCGGCACATCTGGCAGAGCATGGCATTGATGTTGTCGCTGATCGTGCGGGTGTTGGGCAAAACCTGCAAGACCATTTGGAGCTGTATCTACAGATGGCGGCATCGCAACCAATCACTTTGTTTAAACATTGGAACTTGTTTTCCAAGGCACTGATCGGGGCGCAGTGGTTGTTTACCAAAACAGGATTGGGCGCGTCCAATCAATTTGAAAGTGCCGCGTTTATTCGGTCAAAAGCGGGCGTGGAATATCCTGACATTCAATACCATTTCCTGCCAATGGCTGTGCGATATGATGGTAAGGCTGCCGCAGAGGGGCATGGGTTTCAGGCCCATACTGGGCCGATGCGATCAACCTCTCGCGGGGCGGTTACTTTGCGTTCGGCAGATCCTAAAGATGCACCAAAAATATTATTTAACTATATGAGCCATGATGAGGACTGGGCTGATTTTCGCAACTGTATCCGTTTGACCCGTGAGATTTTTGCGCAAGAGGCATTCAAGCCCTTTGTTAAACATGAAATACAGCCAGGGGATGCTTTGCAGTCTGATGATGAACTAAACTGCTTTATCAAAGAACATGTGGAAAGTGCGTATCATCCGTGTGGCACTTGCAAGATGGGCGCAATAGACGACCCAATGGCGGTGGTTGACCCTGAATGTAGTGTCATCGGGGTTGATGGCTTGCGGGTGGCGGATAGCTCTATTTTTCCGCGCATAACAAACGGCAATCTGAACGGGCCATCTATTATGACAGGTGAGAAGGCTGCCGATCATATACTGGGGAAGACCATGCTGGCCCCGTCGAATGCACAGCCGTGGGAACATCCTGATTGGGCGACGCAACAAAGGTAACTTAAGTTTGAACAGCTTGTATTAAGGTTTATGTGTAAGTAACTATTAAGCAAGTTTCAAAATTAAGGTATTGGTACATGACGCAAACAGTTGAACAGGCTTGGGATATTTTGGCCGCAGATTGGCAACGGCTTCAATCACAACATTTGCGCGATATGTTTGCCAATGATCCCGACCGGTTTGATGGGTTTTCATTTAGTCTTGATGACTTGACGATTGATTTTTCCAAGGAACGGATTGATGCGGGTGCATTGGCGCATTTATTTGACTTGGCACGTGCGGCTGATGTTGAAGACAGTCGTGATGCTATGTTTGCAGGAAAACATATTAATACAACCGAAGACCGTGCGGTTTTACACGTCGCGCTGCGGGGATCACCCGATGATGGGTATCAGGCTGACGGGCAAGCCACGGCTGATTTGGTTGACCCTGTGCTAAGCGCATTTTTGCAATTTGCCGATGATGTGCGGGCAGGACAAGTGACCAATGCAAAGGGCGTGGCATTTAAGGATGTGATTAACATTGGCATCGGCGGTTCGGATTTGGGGCCTGTCATGGCGACGCGTGCGATGTCTAAATTTTCTGGCGAAGGGCCGAATGTTTATTTTGTATCGAACGTGGATGGGGCGCATTTGCGCGATGCTACGCGTGATCTAAACCCTGAAACCACATTGTTTTTAATCGCATCTAAATCGTTCACGACACAGGAAACCATGATTAATGCGCAAGCGGCGAAAGTGTGGGTTGAAAATTCTATCGGGGTTGAAGCGTCAAAAGCGCATTTTGCAGCCGTTTCCACCAATCTTGACGCGACAAGTGCATTTGGCATCGCACCTGAACGTGTTTTTGGTTTTTGGGATTGGGTTGGTGGGCGTTATTCACTAACTTCGTCCATCGGCTTGTCATTGGCGATTGCAATCGGCAGTGAAAATTTTCGCGCTTTTCTGGATGGGTTTCGCGATATGGATCAACATTTCAAGAACACGCCTTTAGAGCGGAACTTGCCAGTTTTGCTGGCCCTAGTCGGTATTTGGCGGCGCAATATTATGGGTTGTGCAACTGTAGCCTTGATCCCTTATAATCAACGGCTGGAAAACTTTTCATCCTATTTGCAGCAAATGGACATGGAAAGTAACGGCAAACGTGTCACTAAAGATGGCGCAGAGGTTGCAACAAAAACAGGGCCGGTAATCTGGGGGGATGCAGGCACAAATGCGCAGCATTCATTTTTTCAGTTAATCCACCAAGGCACGGATATTGTGCCGATCGATTTTATGATTACCGCACAACCGACATCATATCTGGTGGAACAACATGATCTTTTAACCGCAAATTTCCTAGCGCAATCACACGCGCTTGCATTTGGGAAAACTGCACAGGAAGTGCGCGATGAATTGTTGGTGGCGGGGGATGACCCTGCAACAGTTGAAGCGCTTGTCCCGCATCGAACTTTTCCGGGCAATAGGCCAAGTACTTCTATTTTATATAGCAGCCTGACACCGTATAGCCTGGGGCGGTTGATAGCACTTTATGAACATAAAGTCTTTGTGCAAGGTGTGATTTGGAATGTGAATTCATTTGACCAATGGGGCGTTGAATTGGGTAAGGTAATGGCCAATCAACTGGCCCCTATGCTGGACGACGGGGCTGATCTATCGGGTCTTAATTCATCGACCAGAGGTTTGATCGAAAATATACATGCATTAAAATAAGATTGACTCTTTTGTCGAAAAAAAGCGTTCTGTCGCGGATGAAGTTAAAGATAGATACAACAAAAAGCCAAATACACGTCAAGAAGCCACTGTTTTTATTTGTAGCAGCGTGCATGATTTTGGCAGTATTGTTTTATGGTGCCACATCGGTTTTTCGCACATTGGAATTAAGCCAATCCGAAGCAAAACTATCGCTATATGAGACAACCATAGAAAATGAGTTGCGCCGTTTGGATTACCTTCCTGTTGTTGTTGCAGACAAGTTGGATGTGTTTAATGCGGTACGGTATTCCCCTTCAGAGGATTTGAATCAGGAGTTGCTAAATTTATCGCGCGATGCGCGGGCCGAGGCTATTTATATTATGAATGCGCAAGGCGTGACTATTGCGACATCAAATTTTAAAGACACTCCGAATTTTATGGGTAAGAATTATGGCTTTCGACCCTATTTCAAGAAAGCGATGCAGGGGCAGCGCGCAGGGCTGTTTGCTATCGGGGTTACGACGTTGCGGCCCGGTTATTTTTTATCGGCGCCAATTTTTGATTTGGGGAAACCCATCGGTGTGGCGGTTGTGAAGCTTGATCTGACCAGCCTTACAAATACGTTAGAGCAAACCAATGAAATGATTTTTGTGTCTAATTCGGATGATGTAATTGTTTTATCGTCGCGTCCTGTGTGGCGGTATCGTGCATTGCGCGAATTTACAGATATTGAGCGAAAGAAGATTGATAAAAAACGCCAATTTGACACGCAGGATTTAAGTTTTCTTGATTGGGATGTTAGGTCTGACAATGTTGCATTTTTAGGCGGGCGAGAATTTTTATCATTGGAGGTGGCATTAAAAGCCCCTGCGTGGACGGTACATTATCTAGGGGATACCAGCCCAATCCGTGAACGCGCTTTGTTGGTTGTCGCGGTGACAGCTGGATTAATGGCACTTTCCGCACTTGCATTTTTGCTGATGCGGTCAGGTCGTTTGCGCCGTGCTTTATCTGCGTCACAAGAAGATCGCAAACGGCTGCAACGTGAAATAGAAGTGCGCAGGCAGGCCGAACGCCGCCTTACGCATGCGCAAGAAGAGTTAAAACGTAGCAGTAAATTGGCGGCATTAGGACAATTAGCGGCATCTGTAACACATGAGTTAGGCCAACCGATTTCAGCGATGAAAAACTATTTGGCCGCAGAAGAAATCGCAGGTGATGCACCGCAAAGCGGGCTGGGGCGGCAACTATCACAGATTGTGGTGAGGATGGAAAACATCACAAAACAGTTGCGATTTTTTGCCAGCGACCGTGGTGAGGATATGGCACCTGTAATATTACAAAATGTTGTGCGCGGTGCGTTGGGTTTGTTTAAACATGATTTTGAAGAGACGACTATCAAGCAGATTACACAGATGCCTACCCACGATATTTTAGTTTTTGGAAATCAACAAAGGCTTGAGCAAGTTATCATCAACGTTATTCGCAATGCTATTATGGCCATAGAGGATAGGCCAAAGCGCCGCATTATGATTGATCTTTCAGAAACGGGCGGCAAAGCTGTTTTAAGTGTTATTGATACGGGTGCGGGTTTAGGTGGGCAAACTATAGAGCAACTGTCAGAACCTTTTCACACAACGCGGTCTTCGGGTGTTGGTATGGGGCTTGGGCTTGCGATTTCGGCATCAATCATTCAAGAACATGGCGGTAGTTTAACTGCAAAAGATGTGCAAACAGGGGGTGCAGAATTTATTATTACTTTAGATGTTTTGCAAAATGGCAGTTGAAATGATGGATCAAGCATCAAAATTTCATGTGGTGATTATTGATGACGACAAAGAGATGCGTCAGTCTTTGGTGCATCTTTTGTCGCGTACAGGCTGGCTGGTAAGTGAACTGTCTACCGCTGAAGGGGCTGAACAGAAGATAGGGGAAATTCAACCTGATGTGATTTTATCTGATGTTAGGATGCCGCGCCGATCGGGTTTAGAATTACTACAAAGCCTGCAAGGCCAGAATGCACCACCGATGGTGATGATTTCAGCGCATGGTGATATTCCCATGGCGGTAGAAGCTATACAAGACGGGGCTTATGGGTTTTTGGAAAAACCGTTTGATCCGCGCCGCCTGTTAGGAATTTTGGAACATGCAGCGAAGCAACATAGATTGCAGGTAAATACGGATCGGTTGCGCGAACGGTTATCAGCACAAGCTGGCTTGAACAGGGTTTTGTTGGGTGACACGGATGTGGTGAAACGGTTGCGCGATGACATAGTGGATTATGCAGGCCTTGATATTAATGTGATGATTTTGGGTGCAACAGGTACTGGCAAAGAGTTGGTGGCAAATGCATTGCACAATCTTTCAGAGCGGTCAGATAAAGCTTTTTTGCCTGTTAACTGTGCCACATTAAATCTTGAGCGATTTGATGCAATTTTTGCAAAAGCCAATGGCGGCACATTGTTTTTGGATGAATTTACGGCGGCACCCATTGACGTGCAGGCAATGTTATTGCGGATTGTCGATACACAAGAAGTTACCTCTGCTATTACAGGGGATCAGGTGCGGCTGGATGTGCGATTTATTTCTGCCACGAATGAAAATATTGATGCAGCACTTGATGAAGGTGTGTTGCGTAAAGATTTGTATCATCGGTTGAATACAGTGATTTTAGAGCTACCAAGTTTGCAAGACCGTAAAGACGATATTGCATTGTTGTTTGAACACTTCATCGGGCGCCATGCTGAAGTTTATGAAATTGATCCGCCCCAGCAGACCGCGGCAGATTTATCTGCATTGCTGTCCCATGATTGGGCTGGAAATGTGCGTGAGCTACGCAATGTGGCGGAACGGTGTGTGTTGGCGGCAAGGCGCGGGCATGGCTCTGTGATGGATGCTTTACGCATTGTGGACGACAGTGATGATATGCCTGAAAATCTTCGTGGCGCTATGGCTGCGTTTGAAAAGCAACTGATCGGGCGCGCCATTCAGGCGCATCGCGGACGCATGGATGATACGGCCGATGCTTTAGGCATAGGGCGGCGTACCTTGAATGAGAAAATTGTTAAGCTTGGGCTGGATAAGGAAAAGTTACTTTAGATGCAGCCTGCGGAAATCCGCAGGGCAGGGCGGTTTGAGGGTACAAAAATACTCATACTCAAAGCATGCACTGTTAGTGTAGCTTGTGCTTATGGGTCGATTCCCCCCTTGGGAATCGTATTGGATTTTCTGGGAGAAAAACATGAAATTTAATTTTAAAATGATCGCTATGGCCACAGTGGCAACGGCTTTTGCTGGTGAAGCTTTGGCTGTTGAATGGAACGTGTCCCTTTGGGGAAAACGCCGTGCGTTTACCGAGCATGTTGAAAAAATGGCTGAATTGGTTTCTGCAAAAACCAATGGTGAATTTACGATGAACATTTCTTATGGCGGTCTGTCTAAGAATAAAGAAAACCTTGATGGTATTTCTATCGGTGCATTTGAAATGGCGCAGTTCTGTGCCGGTTATCACCGCGATAAAAACCCGTCTATCACAGTGCTTGAGCTGCCATTCTTGGGCGTGTCTTCACTAGAAGAAGAACGCACAATCAGCCAAGCTGTATATAACCACCCTGCTGTTGTTGCAGATCTGGCGCGTTGGAATGCAACTTTGTTGATGCCGTCACCATTGCCACAATATAATCTTGTGGGTGTGGGCGATGCGCCTAAAACCCTAGCTGATTTTACTGGTATGGCCGTGCGTGCAACGGGCGGTGTTGGTAAAGCAATGGGGGCTGTTGGTGCTGTGCCGACATCTATGTCAGCAACAGAAGTACGCCAAGCATTGGACAGCGGTGTTGTTAAAGCGGTGGCTTTTGCACCACACGCGCACATGTCATATGGCACTATTGAAACTGGCAAGTGGTGGACAACTAACTTGAACCCAGGCACCGTGAATTGCCCAGTTGTGGCAAATACGGATGCGTTGAATGAATTGTCTGACGCACATCGTGCAGCGTTGTTGGGTTCTATTGACGAGTCGTTGGATCATTACATCAGTGCTTACAATGGTAAGACAATGGATGCTTGGGGCCCTAAACTGACTGAAAAAGGTATTGTTTCTGTAACTTACGAAGGTGATGAGCTGGCTGCATTTAAAGATGCGGTTGCTGGCCCTGCGGCGGCTTCTTGGATTTCAGATATGAATGCCAAAGGCCTGCCAGCACAGGAACTTTATGATCTTGTGACAGGTATGGTAGGCAAATAAGCCTAGCAATTTGAGTGATAACGGTTGTCGCGCAAATTTGTGCGGCAACCTTTTTTAAAGGGGGCGGGTTATGGCCGGGAAATCTTCGGTTCTTCAGGATGACAGTTTATTAAGTAGGTTAGATCGTAAGCTTTATCGCTTTGAGGGCTGGCTTGCATTGTTAAGCGGTTTGGCGGTTTTTTCACTGATGCTACTTGCTGTGGTGTCGGTCACTGGGCGACATTCCATCAACCAACCACTGCCAGGCTATGTAGACTGGATTGAACAAGCTATGCCGTTAATTGCGTTCATGGGGGTTGCTTACACCCAACGGGATGGCGGGCATATACGCATGGATATTGTTGTGGGTGCTTTGCGCGGGCGCTTGTTATGGGGTGCAGAATTTATCACCGTGTTCTTAATGCTGGTGGTGATGATCCTGATTACGTGGGGCGCATGGGCACATTTTGGACGCAGCTTTGATTTTGCCGCACCGTTATGGAGCCGTGACAGTTCTATGGATATTGCCCTGCCACTATGGCCTGCAAAGCTGTTGGCGCCGATTGCCTTTGGTACTTTGTGTGCAAGGTTTTCTTTGCAACTGGTTGCTTATGGCCGTGCATTTATTCGAAATGAAACCTCTCCTATTGCGGTGCCGTTAATTGAAACGGCAGCAGAGCAAGCGTTGAGAGAAGCCGAACATGTGTCGGGTTAAAAAAGGTTAGAGATTATGGAACCTATTGATATTGGTATCGTCGTTAGTGCAGGGATGCTTGCACTTGTTGTTTTAGGAATGCGCGTTGCTTTTGCCGCCGCGATGGCAGGTGTTGTCGGGCTGATATGGATATTTTGGGCAAAGTTCGGGTATGCGCCTGATAAATTTTTGAAGGCTTTGACGATTGCCGCTAAAACAGCGGGGCAGGTGCCGCATTCCAAAGTGTCATCACAAGCTTTATCGTTGATACCGACGTTTATTCTTATCGGGTATCTGGCTTATTATGCAGGGCTGACCAAGGCTTTGTTTGAGGCGGCAAAACGCTGGGTGGCGTGGTTGCCAGGTGGTCTGGCTGTTTCAACAATTTTTGCCACGGCGGGTTTTGCAGCAGTGTCTGGGGCGTCGGTTGCGACAGCGGCGGTGTTCGCGCGTATTGCCATCCCTGAGATGTTAAAAATCGGCTATGACAAACGCTTTGCGGCGGGTGTTGTGGCAGCAGCGGGAACATTGGCATCATTGATCCCACCCTCTGCCATTCTGGTGATTTATGCGATTATTGTAGAACAAGATGTGGGTATGCTGCTTTTGGCAGGCTTTATTCCGGGTGCATTTTCCGCATTGGTCTATGCAACATTGATTGTCGGTATGGCGCTGATTTATAAAAACCTAGGCCCGCCCGTTACTGGGTATACTTGGAAAGAACGATTTGTGTCTTTACCACCAGCGGCGCCTATTTTTATCGTCATCGCGGTGATTATCCTGTTTGTCTACAACCCGTTTGGTGGGGATGCATGGGGTACGCCCACTGAAGGTGGTGCTATTGGTGCTTTCGTCGTGTTCTGTATGGCAGTTTATAAAGGCATGCGCTGGCCGCAGCTAAAAGATGCGCTAATGGAAACAGCCAAACTGGCGGTGATGATTTTCACAATCATTTGGGGTGTGCTGATTTATGTGCGTTTTCTGGGTTTTGCCAATCTGCCGCAAGCATTTTCCGAATGGATCACGTCGCTTGATCAAAGCCCGATGCTGACGCTTGTGTTGATCTTGCTGGCCTATGCGGTGCTGGGCATGTTCATGGATGCGATCGGGATGTTGTTGCTGACTTTGCCAATTACCTATCCTGCTGTGATGGCGTTGAATGGTGGTGAGTTTGTTACGGCCGCCGACAGTGCCTTTGGCATGAGCGGCCCACTTGCAGGGGTTTGGTTTGGGATATTGGTGGTCAAAATGGCGGAGTTTTGCCTGATTACACCGCCCATAGGGTTGAACTGTTTTGTTGTGGCTGGCGTGCGCGAAGATTTAAGCGTGCAAGATGTGTTCAAGGGCGTGACCCCGTTCTTTATTGCAGACGCTTTCACCATCGCACTTCTGGTAGCATTCCCGTCTATCGTACTTTGGCTACCCCGTTTGGCGAGTTAAGCGCACGACATTTGAGACGACAAACAACAGGGCTGCCACACAAACGATTGTTGGCCCTGTTGGTGTATCCCACAGTTTTGAAGTTAACAGACCCGTTATGGCAGAAAAGGCCCCAATGCATGTGGCAATAACGGCCATGGTTTCGGGGGTTCGACTGAAGGGCCTTGCGGTGGCGGCTGGTATGATTAACAAAGCGGTGATTAACAAGATGCCAGTGATTTTGATGGCAACGGCGATAATCACGGCAAGTGCCAGTGTTAAAATCAACTGTTCGCGTTTGGGGTTGATGCCACAGGCATGTGCAAGATCTTCATTCAAAGTGGCGGTTAGCAGGGCTGACCAACGCCATGTGACTAAGGCAAGCATACTGATTGCCCCAACCCAGATGATGATCAGATCTTTGCCTGTGACAGCGGATATGTCGCCGAACAGGTAATCGTGCAAATCTATATCAACGCCCTTGATAAACGATATTGCAACCAGACCTACGGCCAGTGCAGAATGGGCCATGACACCCAGTAATGTGTCCATTGTGTAGCCGCGCCCAGTAAGGGATGAAACCACAAGGGCCATAATCAAGGTCACGCATAAAATACCGATAAAAATATTAGTGGACAACACCAGTGAAATGGCGATGCCAAGGATGGCGGCATGTGCTGTTGCATCACCAAAGTAAGCCATGCGCCGCCAGACCACAAAACAACCGATGGGGGCAGTGGCAATGGCAACGCCAAGGCCTGTTAATAGGGCGGGTATCAAGAAAGTGCTAAACATGGTCTTTGCCTTCATGGTGGGAATGAGTGCAGCCATCGTGATCGTGGCTGTGATTATGATCGTGGCGATAAAGGGCAAGGGCACCTTGGGTGCCAGTGCCAAATAGCGCGCGGTATTCGGGGGTAGAGGCCACCACATCAGGGGTGCCGTGACAACAGATATGACCATTTAGGCAGATCACCCTGTCAGACGCGCTCATCACCACATGTAATTCATGGCTGACCATCAGGATGGCACAACCCAGTTTGGTGCGCAGGGTTTCGATGAGGCGGTAGAAGGTGGCAGAACCCAGTTGATCTAGGCCTTGGGTGGCTTCATCAAGGATCAGTAAATCGGGCTTGTGTAAAATAGCGCGGGCCAGCATGACACGTTGAAATTGCCCACCCGACAGGGTTGTCATTTGCTGGTCTTCAATATCGTGCAGGCCGACCAATGCTAGTGTTTCTGTGATTGTTGTCGCGTCGCCGCGATAAGGCAGGCGCATGAACC